>DDUQ01000006.1:450-9869 GCA_002344885.1 Comamonadaceae bacterium UBA2334 | reverse complement strand
ATCAAGACCGGGGAGAGGACGATGATGACCTACTTGCTGCGGCCGCTGTTGCAGCGCACCGGGGGGGCTTTGTTGGAGTATTGAGAGGGATGCTTCGATACGCCTTCAGTCGCATCCCTTCAGCGATTTGGCCTGACACTCGGTTGCCAGCTTCTGGGCTGATGCCAGTTGCTCCGTGTTCATCCGCTTGGCCGTGTAGTTGCGAAACTTGAGCGCTTGCGTGTCACCGGCAGCAGCAGCCAGGTTGAACCACATGTGCGCCTTGATGTCATTTTGTGCCACGCCGCGCCCCCGGTCGTAGCGCTCGGCAAGCGTGTATTGGGCCTTCACATGGCCCTGCACAGCCGCCAGGCGGTAAAGACTGACGGCCTGGGCGTGATCTTGCGCCACCGCTTCACCACGGTCATGCATCAAACCGAGCCTGTACTGTGCATTTGCATGTCCTTGCTCAGCCGCCTTGCGATACCAATTCAGGGCTTGGGCTGGCTGCTTGGGTACCCCGGCACCCTCCTCAAATGCAACACCGAGGTTGTACTGCGCTTCGGCCAGCCCCTGGTTTGCTGCCAAGCGGTTCCATTTCAAAGCCGTCTCCGGGTCAGCGGATGTGCCCAAACCCAATGTGTAGCGCCTGGCCAGTGCCGCCTGGGCGGGCGCGTAACCCTGTTCTGCAGCTTTCTGGAACCAACGCGTGGCCTCCACAGCATCTTTGGGAGTGCCCTGCCCCTGATCCAGCATCTCGGCCCACTGCACCTGTGCCCGCACATGCCCTTGCTCGGCGGCCAGACGGCTCCACTTCGCTGCAGCCAGCAAGTCTATGGGGCCACCCTGACCTTGAGCAGCCATCCGTGCCAAGTTGAACTGGGCATCGGGCAAGCCTTGCGCGGCAGCAAGGGCAAACTGCGCCCTGGCCTTTTCAAAATCCTGCGGCACACCTTTGCCTTGAAGTTGCACCAGGCCCCAAGCATTCTGCCCCGCTGCCAACCCTTGCTCAGCCGCCTTGCGAAGCCATTTGTGCGCCTCTGGCTGTTCGGGGGCAGGAACACCCCTTCCGTCAGATAGGGCCATGCCCAAATTGACCTGGGCCTGTGCCAAACCCTGCTCAGCTGCTTTGCGATACCACGCAACGGCCTCTGCCGGGCTTGCAGTCACACCACGCCCGTGTTCCAGCAGTTCGCCCAGACCATTCTGGGACACGGCATCCCCTTTCTGTGCTGCCATGCGAAACCACTTTGCCGCAGCAGCATCGTCGTGGACGGTTGCGCCGGATGTGGACAACAACACACCTAAGCGAGATTGGGCAGACACCTCACCCTGCTCGGCTGCCCGTGTGTACCACCGAATGGCCTCACCCTCATCGCGAAATGAGGCCTTGCCTTCGTCGATCAGCTGCGCCAGGCGAGCCTGTGCGGGGGCATAACCCTGCTCCGCAGCCAACCTGAAATAGCGACGAGCCAGCGCAAGGTCTTGCGCCAGAACAGCGGACCCTTGTTCGTACAAAGTTGCAAGCGCATGCTGTGAAGCCGCCTGCCCTTTTGCAGCACCCGCCTGAAAATGCGTCAATGCTCCACGCAACTCCCCCGCTTTGAGGAGCGCGGTACCGTCCTCGAATTCGCCCGCAGAGACAGACTGACCGAACAGCAACGCGGCTACGGCCAGAGAAAGACTGGTTTTTGTCATTTGGTGAATCAATTCTGAGACTGGGACGAAACTGTAGCGCAAACAGAACTGAGACAGGCTAACCGCTGGAAAGCGGAAAAATACATCCATCCGCATGTGTGAACTCAATGAACCGGCCACGTGTCAACGCGAGCGCTGCCCCATAGCCCCGGCCAGCACCGCCTCGGCCCACACCTGGCGCACAAACCGCTGATCCAGCCACGCCCACAGCAATATCGGCATCAGCGGCGTGAGCATCAGGAACCCGAATTGGTAACCATAGGCAATCACCTCGGCCACCCAATTGGGCCAACCCGTTTGCGCCCAAACCTGCGGTCCGGTGGTCAACAACGCCTCTTTCAGCCACCTGAAGCACATGCTGATGGCCTGCGACGGCACCAGAATAACGGTGCCCAGTGCCATCTTGACCAACAGGCCTTCAGAGCGTGAAGCCAGCAGCAAGGCCCAGAGCAGGGCAAGCCCGTAGCCATAGGATCTGTAGTTCACCTCCGGTGCCAGGTCAGCCATCACCAGACTCGCGTTGTGCGGCACGAACACGTGCAGGGTGGTTACCAGTATGCCGATGGTCCCGTTTTGCTCATACCCTTTGGCCCAGCCAAAGGTGAGTTGCATCAGCTCACCCGCTGCAGCAATAACCGGTACCGCCAGCCAGGGGGCGAGGTAGTACCAAGGGACGATGAGCACCAGCAGCGCAACAATGCTGGTCAGCAAGAATTTGCCAAGGCGGCTGATGGTCACGGCGTGGCGGTTTGTGGCGTAACTGCCAAAGCCGCCCCGGCGTGGCGGGCCACCGAACGCATCCACAACAACCACACCACCAGCACATCCAGCATGATGAGCGCCTGCCACAGGTACAGGTGGGCGAAATCAAACACTTCTTTGTCCCAGATGTTGAGGTAGTACAGGCTGATGACGCGCAGCAGGTTGGCCGCTTGCACCGCAACGATTCCGATGGCCATGCCCACCAGCTTGAATGTCCAGGGTGCAGGAAACGCAACCATGCCTGCGAGGAGGATGATGGCTGCCTCGACCCCGTTGCACCCTGCTTCAATGGACACGCCCATACCGGTGGACTGGCTTTGCAGGATTCGGCCTTGGCTGATGACATCTGAATCAAAGAAAGTCATCAGCCACGCGCTCATGTGTGCCAGACTGTTGGTCCAGGGGGTGATGACTGCCGCCTGAACAGCATTGAGCATCTCCAGCCCGAACAGGGTGGCCAACACAACCAGAAAAATCAGCAAAAAGCGGGTCACATCAATTGCGTAGGGTGAACATGGCCAGCATTGTCACCGCTCAGGCCACCCGCCTTCTGGTCATCCAGAAAGTGGTCATCCCCATCAACCCCGCCAGCGCGAGCATGGCCCATTCGCTCAGGGTCGGCACACCGGCAACGCCTGCACCACCTCCCACGCCCAAGCCAACCGGGTCATCGATGACACCGTTGGCTGTCCAGTCGTTGTCGCCCTTTTGGCCATCCGTCAGGGTGTAAGTCACTGTGCCAGTTGCAATGTCGATAGTGGCTGGGTAGGCAAACCATTTGTTGGTGTCGCCAATGCCGTTTTCTTTGCCGTACTTGTACAACTGTGCCCCGGCGGGAATGCTGCTGAAGCGCAAAGTGACAGTAGAGCTGGTGCCCGCCGTGCCGGTGATGAGCACCACCTTGGTCGCACCGCCTGGGAACGTGACGCCCGAAGGTGCCGGTGCAGGCAAGGCGACAAAGCCTGATGCAGCCTGGTCAATTTGCCAGCCATTGGAGCCTGCCGCCTGGATGGCTCCCACTGTGCCGCCACCGCCGTTGACAGCCCTGTACGGCGCCGAGCAGGTGGCGTTGGTGGCACCCGGTCCGGTGCCCGTACAACTCCACGCCCAGCTTGATGTGCCTGGCGTCTCGGTGCTGGCTGTACCAGCGCTGCACAGGTTGGCAGTTGGCAGGAATGCGGTGGCCACGTTGGCGCTGCTACCGCAGGCACCATTGATCACAACTGGAGCCACCGTGGTGCTGACAAAGTCGGCACTCACCCCACCGATGGTCAGCGTGGTGGTGGTGGGGGTGCCGTGGGCACCGCTGCTGGTGTGGCGCACGGTGACGGTGTCGCCGTTGTTGACCGTACTTGGCGTGCTGACGAAGCTGCCGCTGCCTATCTGGTACTCACCGCCGGTGATGCTGATGGCAGCCCCCGTGTTGATGCCCGCCACCGTGATGGTGTTGGAGGTTTGCACCGTACTCAGCGCAACGCCGTTGGCCGCTGTGAAGCTGAAGGCATCGGGTGTGGCGTCGGTGCCGCTGAAGCTGACCGACACCGTGCAGTCTGTCGTGACAGCACTGGTGGTGTAGCTCACATTGCCGGTGCCGCTGGGGGTGCCGTTACAGCTTCCCGCCCAGGCGTTGACGGCGTAGTTGGCCGCAGGTGTGGCTGTGAACGCAGGCGTGGCGTTGTAGGCCACCACCTGTGCGCCGCTGGGGCTGATGCTGCCGTTACTGCCCGCGCTGGGGGTGACGGTGTAGCCCCGGCTGGCAGAGCAGGCGTTAGCTGCCGTGCTGGTACCGCCGTTGCTGCCGTTGCAGCCCCAGGTGTAGGCGCTGTTGCCGCTGGTCACGCTGGTGGCGACACCGGTGCTGCAGAGGTTGGTGCTGGGTGCGCTGGTCACCAGGCTGGTGCTGTGGCTGGTGCCGCAGGCACCGTCGATCGGAACCAAAATGGTATCGGTGTCTGTGGCCGAATTGTTGTCGGGGTTGGGATCATTCGTCCCGGAAACGGTGGCCGTATTGCTGAGGTTACCCGTGGCGGCCGCGTTGAGGGTGCCCGTGGCTGTGAAAGTCACACTGCCTCCTGCCGGCAAGTTCACTATGACGTTGATGTTGCCCGCACCCGCTGTCGGACATGTGCCGCCCACGGCCCCTACACAAGTCCAAGTGACCCCCGATAAACTGGCTGGAAAGGTATCCGACACGGTCGCACCGGAAGCATTTGCAGGGCCAGCATTGGCCACCGTGATGGTGTAAGTCACGCCACTTCCGGCAACGGTCGATGCTGCGCCATTGGTTTTGGTGATAGACACGTCAGCCAACAGGCCGGTTTGGGCGTGGACGGCTGGGAACAGCGCCGCCAGCAAACATGCGGCAGCCACCAGCACACGGCAATGGCGGTGAAAACAAGACGCAACGGACATGGGCAGGGCTCCAGAAGCAAAAAGCCGCCGTGCGCTAAGCGCCACGGCGGCCCAGGGAGTCAGAGAAAAAGAAAAAGGGTGAGCGGCGGCTCGGCTCGGCTCGGCTCGGCAAAAACAATCGCGAAATTCAGGCGTTGCATGGCCGTTTGGGCAGGTATGCATTCAAATTTGGGTGGGGGTGAACCTGATGGGCTGCATGCCCCCCGGTGCGACAGCGGAGCAGATGCTAAACCCAAACAACCCAGCCGCCAGACACATGTTGGCTGATTGCAACGCCCATAGCTCGAATGCTCTGCTTGCCACAACGATAGTGCCTACCGCGTGGTAATCGTGGATGACCACTGAACAGCCATGGGCCAGACACAGGACAACTGAACTGCTTGACGAGATTCACCCCGGCGAAATGAAGGTGGCCAGCCAACAGGGCAAGGACCTGAGCGAGCTGACCCTGGCCGAGCTGCAATCCTTCAACCCCGTCATTGAAGCCGACGTGTTCGATGCCTTGAGCCTGGAAGGCAGCCTGAATGCCCGCAACACCCTGGGCGGTACGGCACCGACCCAAGTGCGCCTGCAACTGGCACGGCACCGGGCGCGGCTGGCGGTGTGACGCAGAGCAAGACAGACCGACCCAGTCTGGCTGCTTGGTACAACCGTCAGAAAAGAGAATTCGCCAACCTCAATCGCAACTCTTGAGCAGTTTGACCTGACATTCAGTGACCTGCTTTTTGGGCAGCAGCCAAGTGGTCGGCATTCATGCGCTTGGCGATGAACTCATCGCATCCGGCTTCGATGGACACGCCCCGACTCACCGCAGCAGGGTGACAAATTTGCCACCTTTCAGCCCACCGCCCACAATCAAGCGTGACCCAGCGGGTTGACAATTCGCAGCCCGCCCATCACCTCGCCCGTGTTGAAGTCTTCGCTCAACAACACGGTGCAACCTGCAGTTTGTGCCGTGGCCACAATGATGGCGTCAAAAAAAGACACGCTGCGTGACTGGTGCAAATCAAGACCTGCCCGAATGATGACGGGGGTCACCTGGACAACCTCAAATTGCTCAAACATATCCAGCTGCTCGCGCACATGCTGCGATGGGAGCTTGAGTTTTTTGATGGCAATGTTGCAATACTCTTGCAGCACTTGGGTCGATAGCACGCCCGTGGCGGTCTCGAAAAGCCGCCTCAAGCAATTCAACGCGGCCCGCTGTTTCACGGGCTCATCGGTGGCTTCGGCGTAAATCAGAATGTTGGTGTCAATGAAGCTGCGCTCGCCCATGTTGGTCACCGTTCGTTGGCTTCGTCGCGGTTGAACTTCCAGCCCTTTAATTCAACCTTGGACTGCAAACAACGGGACTCAAACTGGGCCCATTGCTGCCCCTTGCCAGCGCTACCCCCAAGTTGCTCCAAATAATCGCGCACAGCCTGGTTGAGGCTTTTGCCCATTTTCTGGGCTGCCAGCCGCGCACGTTGAGCCACTTTCTCGTCAATCGACAAGGTGATGTTCATTTGAGTACTCCTGAGTTCACACATATTATGTGCAATCTTGCGCACCAGCGGGTGGCGCGACGCAAGTTGCTGCAACTGCATGCCGCCACGGACCTGCACAGCTTGCGCATGCCGCCCGGCAACCAGTTGGAATCCCTCAAGGGCGACCGCCAGGGCCAGCACAGCATCCGCAGCAACGCCCAGTGGCGCGTGTGCTTTGCCTGGCATGACGATGGGGCGTACCGCGTCGAAATCGTGGACGACCACTGAACAGCCAGGACCCAGACACATGACCACCGAACTGCTTGACGAGATTCACCCCGGCGAAATTTTGCTGGAAGACTTCATGAAGCCACTGGGCATCACAGCCCGACAACTGGCTGCCGACATGGACGTGCCGCCCAGCCGCATCAGCGACATCGTGAACGGCACGCGCCCCATCAGCGCCGACACTGCGTTGCGACTGGGCCTGTTTTTCAGCATGGACCCGCGTTACTGGCTGAACCTGCAAACCGAGTACGACATGCGCACGGTCATGCGCAACAGCCACGACACCATTGCACCGCGCATCCGGGAGTTTCAACCTACGCTGCCACCTCAAGCGTAGCCCTACAGGTTGACGCACCGGCACACGTGCCCCTGCAACCACGCCCCAGGCCGCACCAGTTCTTCCAGCACACTGAAGTGGTGACACCCCGGCAACTCCTCGCACTCCGGTACCGCTTCAGCGCCCCACGCTTCACGGATCAGCCGGTTCTGGCGTTTGAACTCGGCGCTTTCATCGCCGCCGACCACCGTCGTCAGCCTGCCGGGGGACTGGGGGCCACGCAACCGCGCGGGGCTTTGGGCGATGGCCTCCTCTGGCGTGAGCCCCAGGTCTGACAGAAACGGGGTCTGGCGGATGGGCTCCATGTCAAACAAGCCGCTGATGGACACCCCGTGTTGCAACGGTTGCACCGGGAGGTCTACGCCCAGCTGCCGCCCAACGGCCAACCAGTCGGTTGCCAGCAGCATGCCCACCAGTTGCCCACCCGCTGAATGCCCGACGACGGTGATGCGGTCCGGGTCACCCCCATAGGCTGCAATGTGTTGCCACACCCATACCACGGCGGCCACCATCTGTCGGGTGATGTCGCTCACCCGAACCGCCGGGCACAGCGTGTAGTTGGGCACCACCACGCACGCACCCTGGGCAACGTACGGCGGCGCCAGAAAGCTGTGGTCGGCCTTGTCGAGCGCACGCCAGTAGCCACCGTGGATGAACACCAGCACAGGCGCACCGCCGCTGCGGTGGCCGCTGCCACCTGGCAGGGGCGGAAACACGTCCAGCGCAGGCCCGGGTACTGTGGTGCCTGCTGTGTCAGACGTGCCAGTCGAACCCACAAACGCACGCACCCGCTCCGAGGTCAGGTACGGCACATCGAGATGGGCCTGCGACAGGCGTTGCCGGGCGGCGGCCGAGTCGGCCGCCCACCGCTGGAGGTGCTGACCAAACGTCGGCACCAATGCCCGGTTGTTGTACTGGCTGTCCAGCCAGGCAGGGCTGCCGACTGCCAGCGGCACCGCCTCAGCTGACGGTTGCATCGCGTTCACTGCGGCACCACGGCGGTGACTTCGATCTCGACCTTTGCGCGGTCTTCGATCAGGGCGCTGACCTCGACCGCCGTCATGGCGATGTCGAAGTGGCCGATCACGTCGCGAAACGCCTGGCCAATGGCCCGTGCCTGCGCCAGGTACTCGCGCTTGTCGGTCACGTACCAGGTCATGCGCACGATGTGCTGCGGCGCGGCTCCGCCCTCGTGCAGCACGTCCACCACGTTCTGCAGGGCCTGGCGCACCTGTCCGGCCAGGTCATCGGTGTGGAACAGGCCTTGCCCGTCCCAGCCGATCATGCCGGCCACGAACACCATGCGGCCACTCGCAGCCACGCCGTTGGCGTAGCCTCTGGGGCGGGGCCAGCCTGGAGGAAGAAGGGCGGTCATGGGCGTGTCTCCGGTCATGTGTGAAGGGGGTGAATGATGAATGAGGGCCATCAGACCCCGATGTAGCGCTGCCACAGCCCTGGATCGGCCGACAGCGCTGGTGATGAGCCTTGCCACACCACCTTGCCCCGCTCGACGATGGTGTGGTGGTCGGCCAGCGCAATCAGGCGCTGAACGTACTTGTCAATGACCAGCGTGGTCTGCCCCTGCTCGCGCAGCGTGTACAGGCAACGCCAGATGTCCTCGCGGATCAGCGGGGCCAGGCCTTCGGTGGCTTCGTCCAGGATCAGCAGGTGGGGGTTGGTCATCAGCGCGCGACCAATGGCCAGCATCTGCTGCTCGCCACCCGATAACTGGTTACCCATGTTGCGCCGGCGCTCGGCCAGGCGCGGGAACAGGCCATACACCCGGTCCAGCGTCCAGGGGTTGCTGCTGCCATTGCGCCGTGCGGCAAAAGCCACCAGGTTCTCCTGGACCGACAGGTTGGGGAAGATCTGGCGCCCTTCGGGCACCACGGCCAGGCCCATGCGGGCGATGCGGTCAGGCGCCAGGCCGTCGATGCGTTCCCCGAGGAAACGGGCCTCGCCACCCTGGTTGCGCGTCAGGCCCAGAATGGACCGCACGGTGGTGGTTTTGCCCATGCCATTGCGGCCCAGCAGCGTGGCCACTTCGCCCGCACCGATGCGGACATCGATGCCAAACAACACCTGGCTGGTGCCATAGGCGGTTTGCAGCCCACGCACGTCCAGCAAGGCTTCCCGGTGGTTGGTGTGGCTGGTCATGCGGCCACCCCCTGTTCGCCGTGTGCGGCTTCTTCATCGCCCAGGTAGGCGCGGCGCACATCGGGGTTGGCCCGGATGTCGTCGGGCGTGCCGGTGGCAATCACCTTGCCAGACACCAACGTGGAGATGCGGTCAGCCAGGCGAAACACGGCATCCATGTCGTGCTCCACCAGCAGGATGGTGACTTCTTGCTTCAGCTCGGTCAGCAGCGTGACCATGCGTTCGGTTTCATCGGGCCCCATGCCGGCCATCGGCTCCCCCCGCCGCAGCACACCCCCCCCCCCCCCCCCCCCCCCCGGGGGGTGGGGAAGGGGGGGGGG
>DDUQ01000006.1:0-252 GCA_002344885.1 Comamonadaceae bacterium UBA2334 | reverse complement strand
CGGCTCGTCCAGCAGCAGCAGCCGTGGCCGCACGGCCAGCGCCAACCCGACTTCGAGCTGACGTTGCTCGCCATGCGAGAGGCTGCCCGCATCGGCCCACAGCCTGCCACCCAGCCCGACCCGCTCGGCCACGGCCAGTGCCTGCTCGTAGCGCGCGGTGTCGCGCCGCGCTGGCCGCCAGAACGACCAGGGGCTGCCGTCCTGCGCCTGGACCGCCAGCGCCAGGTTGTCCCACACCGACAGCCGACGGAA
>DDUQ01000071.1:5764-7535 GCA_002344885.1 Comamonadaceae bacterium UBA2334 | reverse complement strand
CGACCTGTCATACTGACCCATCCCTGCAGGAGTGACGCAGCAAGGGCACACCATGACCGACAGTGATGACAAACTGAACGCCGCGTTGCGGACCATTTTCGAGAGCTTTCCGAGCGGCGTGAGTCTGTTCGACGCCGAGCTCAACCTGGTGGCGTGGAACCGCCAATTCGAAATCATCCTGAAGTACCCGCCTCATCTGTTCCAAAGCCCGCTCCACATGACGGACCTGCTGCGTTACAACGCACTGCGGGGCGACTACGGGCCGGGCGACCCGGAAACACATATCGAAACGGCACTGGCCAGGTGCCGCCTGATGCAAGCCCACGAATTCGAACGCACCACCGCAGAAGGCGTGGTGCTGGAGGTGCGCGGCACCCCGCTGGAGGGCGGGGGGTTTGTGTCCACGTTCACCGACATCACCGCGCGCAAGCAGGCCGAAATCCAGTACCGGGCCACGTTGACGAACGCGTCGGTCGGCATCCTGTTCACGCGGCACAGCAAGGTGCTGCACTGCAACCCCAAGTTTGCGGAGATCTACGGCTGGGACAGCCCCGACGAACTCATCGGCCAGCCCGGTTCGGTGTTCTGGCTGACCACCAGCGAGTACGAGGCAGTGGGGCGGGCCGCATCTCCCCTGCTGAGCTCGGGGCAAACCTTCACCATCGAACAACCCATGCGCCGCAAGGACGGCAGCAGCTTCCTGGGGCGGCTGACGGCCAAAGCCGTCGATCCGAACAACACCCCGGCTGGCACGATCTGGATCGGGCAGGACGTGAGCGCCCAACGCGCCACGGAGCAGGCCCTGCGCGACAAAACGGCCGCGCTGCAATCTGCACTCGAAGAACAGCAAAAGCTCGTTCGTGATCTGGCGCAAACGCAGGAACACCTCGTCCGTCAGGAGCGACTGGCGGCACTCGGCGCGCTGGTGGCAGGCGTGGCACACGAACTGAACACACCCATCGGCAACAGCCTGCTGGTGGCCAGCATGTTGTCAGCCACGGTGGGACGCATGGGCGATGCGCTGGACAAAGGGCTGACCCGCAGCGCGCTGCGCAACTTCCTGGACGAAAGCCGGTCTGCGGCCGAACTGCTGGAGCGCAACATGCACCGCGCGGCCGACCTGGTCCACAGCTTCAAGCAGGTGGCTGTCGACCATGCCAGCGAACACCGCAGACAGTTCAACCTGGCAGAACTGGTGAGGGAAACACTGGCCATCAACCAGCCGTCGATCAAGCAAACACCCTATGTGGTCACCACCGATGTGGCCGACAACTGCCAGATGGACGCCTACCCCGGCCCCTTGAGCCAGGTGCTGCTGAACCTTGTGAACAATGCGGTGCTTCATGGCTTCGACGGCCGAGACCACGGCAGCGTCCACATACAAGCCGTGACGGACCAGGCAGCCCGGACCGTCACCCTGACGGTGACGGACGACGGCAAAGGCATCCCGCCCGAAGTGTTGCCCCGCATCTTCGACCCGTTTTTCACGACCAAGCTCGGCAAAGGCGGCTCCGGCCTGGGCCTGCACATTTCGCACAACCTGGTCACCGGTCCGCTGGGCGGACAGATGCTGGTGAACAGCCAGCCCGGACAGGGCACCACCTTCACCCTGGTGTTGCCACTGTGCGCCCCCAGCGCTGAGGAAGCTGCCGAGGCCACAGCAGCGGCCAAACGCAAGTTTCAGCCTCAGGCCTGAGCCATTGAGCCGTTGAGCCGTTGAGCCGTTGAGCCGTTGAGCCGTTGAGCCGTTGAGCGGTTGAGCGGTTGAGCG
>DDUQ01000071.1:0-5526 GCA_002344885.1 Comamonadaceae bacterium UBA2334 | reverse complement strand
CGGTTGAGCGGTTGAGCGGTTGAGAATTTCATCAGCCCATCAGACGGTCAAACGAGCCCGGCATACGCACCCGTCATACACGCCAGGCACACGCGCCGGTCACACGCGCCCGGCAACCGACTCGCGGCCGCCTGCCGCCACGATCAAACCGGCAATGGCTGTCTGTCCTTTGCGCCGCGCCAGCGCCAACGGCAACGTGCCCTGCCCGTCTGACAGGTTCGGGTTGGCGCCATGGGCCAGCAGCAGTCTGACAATTTCGGTGTGCGCCGCACCGCCGTCGCCCAGCTCAATGGCTTCCAGCAGCGCTGTCCACCTCAGCCGGTTGTAGTGGTTCACGTCGATGCGGCTGGCCCGCAACAGCAGCCTCACGGTCTCGGTGTGTCCATAGTGACAAGCCGGAATCAGCGCCGTGCCACCATAGCGGTTGAGCCGGGCATAGTCGGGCCGCTGGTCACTGCCCGTGGGGGGCAGCAGCATCTCGGCCAGCATGGCCGTTCGCCCCCGCGCACCCGCCAGCAGGAAGGGACTGTCCTGCCGGTCGTCCTGACGGTTGATGTCGGCACCCCGGCGGATCAGCACCCTGGCGGCCGCATCGTGTCCGTGCTGGACCGCTGCCAGCAAGGCCGTGCGCTGACGCAGGTCTTGCGTGTCCAGCGGCGCACCATCATCCAATGCACGCGCCAGTTCGGCGGCATCACCCCGTTCAGCCGCCGCGACCAACGGCGACACCGCTTCGCCATCGGACCAGACCAAGTGCGACAGCCCGACCCGCATGGCCGCCTGCTGGCACTGGGCGCACGCACGCGAGCTGCCCACCAGCACCAGACCGCCCAGGTCACGCCGACCCAGGGCCCGCTGGGCGGCCAGAATGGCCTGGCGTTCGGCATGGGCATCGGGGTCGCTCAGCGCCACCACCCGGCTGGGTGCCTCGGCCACCACCTGGCCCGATGCATCGGCCACCACCGCACCGTAGGCCTGGTCGCCTTGCCGCACGGCCAGGTCACGCATCGCCTGCGCCCTGGCCCGCGCAGCCTGCCACCCGGGTGTGGCCAGCACGGGCTGCACCCCTGCCAGCCCCATGGCTGCAAGTGGCAATGTCACCAGTAGGGGTCGGCGTTGCATGGCGTCTCTCCGCAAAAACGGCAGGCGCACAGCCTAACGCCAGCGGCGGTCAGGTGCAAGGCCAGGGGCATGACCAGGGGCAAACCCGGGACAAGGCACACACCCCCGCTGCGGGAGCGGTCATGTCACCCCTGTACGGCGCGCCTGCCACCCAGGCCGCGCACCCACGTCAAGGCGCGGCGGATGCCATGCTCCAGGTCGTCCATCATGGTGAACACCGACGGGATGACCAACAGGCTCAGGATGGTGGAGGTGATGAGTCCACCGATGACCGCAATGGCCATTGGGCTGCGGAAGCTGGGGTCCGCAGCTCCCAGACCGATGGCCAGCGGCATCATGCCCGCGCCCATGGCCAGCGTGGTCATGACGATGGGGCGCGCACGCTTGTGGCATGCGTCCAGCAGAGCGTCGAAGCGGCTCATGCCATGGTCGCGCCGGGCAACGATGGCGTACTCCACCAACAGGATGGAGTTTTTCGTGGCGATACCCATGAGCATGATCAGACCGATGAGCGATGGCATGGAGAAACTCTTGCCCGCCACCAGCAGCAGCACAAAGGCACCACCCAGCGACAGCGGCAGCGCCGCCAGAATGGTGAACGGGTGCAGAAAGTCTTTGAACAGCAGCACCAGCACGATGTAGATGCACAGCACCCCCGTCAGCATGGCCAGGCCGAAGCTGGCAAACAGCTCGCCCATCACCTCGGCATCGCCCAGTTCAAGCTGCTTCACGCCGGCCGGCAGGTTCTGGATGGACGGCAGACGGGCCACTTTTTCAGTCACCTCGCCCAGCGGCTGGCCAGACAGTTCCACCTCGAACGTGATGTTGCGCGAACGGTTCAAACGGTCAATGACGGCCGGGCCACCGCTCATCTCCAGCGTGGCCACCTGGCTCAACATGACCGGGCCTTTCGCACCTGGCACCGACAGGCGGCCCAGCAGGTCCAGGTCCTGGCGGGCACTGTCCTGCAGCTTGACGACGATGGGCACCTGCCGCTGGCTGAGGTTGAGCTTGGACAGCGCAGCGTCGTAGTCACCCACGGTGGCAATGCGCAGCGTTTCGCCGATGGCAGCACTGGTCACGCCCAGGTCGGCTGCCCGCGCATAGTCGGGCCGTACGGCGATTTCAGACCGGATGAGGCTGGCGCTCGACGCCACGTTGCCCAGACCGGGGATGGTGCGCAGGTCGCGCTCGACCGTCGCGGCCGCCGTGGCCAGTGCATGCGGGTCCTCGCCCGTCAGCACCAAAATGTACTTTTCACCCGAGCCCCCCAGGCCCACCTTGTAGCGTGCACCGGGCAGCACCGACAGGGCCTCGCGGATGTGGTTTTCGATGCCCTGTTTGACGGGACGCTGGCCCCGTTCAGTCAGCAGCACGGTCAGCGTGGCCTTGCGCACCTCGGACGCACCGGCCGGTGCGAACGGGTCGCTGCCCGCCGCGCCGCCACCGATGGTGGTGTACACGCTCTTCACATGATCCACCTTGGCCACCAGCGCCCGCGCCGCTTCGGCGGTGGCATGGGTTTGCGCCAGCGTGGTGCCGGGTGGCAGCTCCAGGTACACCTGGGTTTGGGAGTTGTCGTCCGGTGGGATGAAACCCTTGGGCAACAGCGGAATGAGCATGATGGAGCCGACAAAGAAGCCCAGCGCCGCCAGCAGCGTGATCCAGCGGTGGCGCAGCGCCCAGCCGCTGGCGCGCATGTAGGCCCCCATCCAGAACGGGTCTTTGTGCGGCTTGTCGCTGCGTTTCATGATGTAGGCAGCCATCATGGGCGTGAGGGCACGCGCCACCACCAGCGAGGCGAAAACGGCCAGTGCCGCCGTCCAGCCAAACTGCTTGAAAAACTTGCCGGGAATGCCCGCCATGAACGCGGTGGGCAGAAACACCGCAATCAGCGTGAAGGTGGTGGCAATGACGGCCAGACCGATTTCGTCGGCCGCTTCCATCGCCGCCTGGTAAGGGGTTTTGCCCATTTGGAGGTGGCGCTCGATGTTCTCCACCTCGACGATGGCATCGTCCACCAGGATGCCGATGACCAGCGACAGCGCCAGCAGCGTCACGACGTTGATGGAAAAGCCCAGGTAATGCATGCCGATGAACGCCGGAATGGCCGACAGCGGCAGCGCCACCGCCGACACAAAGGTGGCCCGCCAGTCGCGCAGGAACAGCCACACCACCACCACCGCCAGGAACGCGCCTTCGTAGAGCAGCGTCATAGACGCATCGAACTCTTCCGCCACCGGCGTGACGAAGTCGAACGCCTGCGTCAGCTCCATGCCGGGGTGCTGGGCCTTCAGCTCGTCCAGCACCTTGCTGACCGCTGCCCCCACTTCCACCTCGCTGGCACCTTTGCTGCGCGTGATCTCGAAACCCACCACCGGCTGGCCGTTCAGCAGCGCCACGGCACGTCGTTCGGCCACGGTGTCCTGCACACTGGCAATCTGGTCCAGCCGCACGCGCTGGCCCCCACCCAAGGACAGCTCGATGCGCGACAGTTCTTCCACCGTTTTCACCGTGGCCAGGGTGCGCAGAGGTTGCTCACTGCCACCCAGGTCAGCCCGGCCCCCAGCGCTTTCGGACTGCATCTGGCGCAACTGGCGCGACACGTCGGCCGCCGTGGCACCCAATGCCTGCAGCTTGAGCGGGTCGAGCAGCACCTGCACCTCGCGGGTCACCCCGCCCACACGGGACACCGAGCCCACGCCCTTGACCGACAGCAGGCGGCGCACCAGCGTGTTGTCCACGAACCAGCTCAGGGCTTCGTCGCCCATGCCCTCGCTGCGCACGGTGTAGGCCAGAATGGGTGCGCCCGCCAGGTCCATCTTCTTGATGACAGGGTCGCGCAGGTCAGACGGCAGATCACCGCGCACACCCTGCACGGCAGAGCGCACGTCGTCCACAGCCTCCTGAGTGGGCTTTTCCAGGCGAAACTCGGCGGTCAGCGTCACACCACCGTCCTGCACCTTGGTGTAAATGTTCTTCAGCCCCTGCAGCGGTGCAATGGCGTTTTCGAGCTTGCGCGCCACCTCGGTTTCCATTTGCGCCGGTGCCGCGCCGGGCAACGAGGCCACCACACTCACCGTGGGCAAATCGATGTCGGGAAACTGCTGCACCTTCATCGCCGAGAAGGAAAACAGCCCGGCAAACGTCAGCATCACGAAGAGCATGACGGCCGGAATCGGGTTCTTGATGGACCAGGCGGACACGTTCATGCCAGGCTCCCCGGTGCGGTGTCGGTTCGATCACGGTTCATGACAGACATTCTCTTATTTCGCAGCTGCCGATGCTTGCCCTGCAAGCGCTGGAGCACTTTTTGACACTGAATCCACGACCTTCACCGTGTCGCCATCGGCCAGGAAACTGCCGCCGCTGGCCACCAGCCGGTCCTGCGGTTGCACACCGGCCAGCACCTCCACCTGCTCGGCCACCACGCGGCCGGTGTGCACCTTCAGCTGGGTGACCTTGCTGTCGCTGCCCACCTTGTAGACGTAGCTGAAACCGTCGCGCACCACCACCGCACTTTGCGGCACCGTCAACCCGGCCGACGCACCCAGCGCGAACTCGCCCCGGGCAAACATGCCTGGCCGGAAGGTGCTGCCCGGTTGCAGGTCCACGTAGACCAGGCCGTTGCGGGTCTGGGCATCGACCGTGGGGGCCACGGTGCGCACCTTGCCCTGCGCCTGCGCGCCACCGGCCTGCACCTTGACGGCCGTGCCGGGCTGGATGCGCGACAGCTCGGCCGCCGTGACCTCGGCGCGCCATTCCAGCCTGCCCTGGCGGATGAGGCGGAACAGCTCGGTACCCGCCCCCACCACCGCGCCCACCGTGGCGGTGCGGGCGGAAATGGTGCCGCTGTCAGGGGCATGCACCTGGGTGTGCTTCAGGCGCAGCAGCTGGGCGTCCAGTTGTGCCTTGGCCGACTCGACCCGCGCCTTGGAACTGGCTTCGGCGCTCAGGTACTGGCCCACTTGCTGTGCACTCAACGCCCCCGTGTCACGCACCGAACGGGCGCGGTCGGCATTGGCGGCCGCTTCCTGCGCCACCGCCTGTGCCTCGGCCAGTGCGGCGCGGGCGAGCGCCACGTCCGCCTGCACGGTGTCAGCCACCAGGCTGGCCAGCAACTGGCCTTTTTGCACACGGTCACCCACAGCGGCATGCAACTCGGCCACGCGCAGACCGTTGGCTTCTGACCCGATGCTCGCTTCCTGCCACGCAGCCACCGACCCGTTGGCCGCCAGCGCGACGGTGAGTTGCGCGGATTGGGGTTGCACCGTGGTCACGGTGAGCGCGGCGCGCGGTGCGGCAGTAGCCGGCGCCGGATCAGCCGCGCGCGACGTGACGCCCCAGAGGGCCAGCGCCACGGTCAGGGCGGCGGCAACAGCCAACAGACGGGGAGAGGTTGTG
>DDUQ01000011.1 GCA_002344885.1 Comamonadaceae bacterium UBA2334 | reverse complement strand
GCAGGTGGTGGCCACTGTGGCGGGCGAAGGCGTGGTGTGGACCGCTGCCGGTGCACTGCTGGGTCTGGCGCTGGGCCTGGCCGTGGCGGTGGTGCTGGTGCATGTGGTCAACCCGCAGAGTTTTCACTGGACCATGTCGCTGTCCTTGCCTTGGACGAGACTGGGTTTGCTGTGCGCGGCGGTGGTGCTGGCCGGCGGCCTCACCACCGCCTGGGCAGCCCGGCGGGCCGCATCGGTGCAAGCGGTGCGGGCCGTGAAAGAGGATTGGTGATGGAATTTTTAACAAAAATGGCCTTTGTCGCCTGTCAAGGTTGACGAAGATGCTATGGAAGATATGACATTGAGTGCCGTGCTCACCCGTCGTGCCTGCCTGTGGGCTGGCGCGGGCCTGTGCCTGCCGGCGTGGCCGGTCGGCGCCCAAAGCGCACAGGCGCAGCAGCCCCCGGCTCAGCCGGTTCCGGCCAACCCGCGTGCGGTGGTCAGGCCAGACACCCGCCTGCGCTTTCCTCGGGATCACGGGGCCCATCCTGACTTTCGCACCGAATGGTGGTACGCCACGGGTGTGTTGCGCTCCCCGGCAGGGGAAGAGCTGGGCTTTCAGCTCACGTTCTTCCGTTCACGGGTAGATGAGGCTGATGTCCGGGTCGATGGCGCGGCGGCAAAAGCCACTGATGCCCGCAACGCAAGCAGCCCGAGCAACGCAACGACCGCAGGCAAACCAGCCAACGCGGCAGACACCAACGCAAACAGCCTCCCTGGCGCGCCCCGCCAGGCCACAGGCCGTTTTGCCCCCCGCCAGTTGCTGTTCGCCCATGCTGCCGTGACCGATGTGGCTGCCCGGCAGATGTGGCACGGCCAGCGCATGGCACGCTGGAACGGCGACCCCACTGTGCGCCCCGCTTCTGCCTCGCTGGCCGATACCCACGTCAGCCTGGCCGACTGGCACCTGCAGCGCCATGACCTGCCTGGCGGCCACAGCCGGTACGTGGCGCGGCTGGGTGATGCCGACATGGCCTACCAGCTTGACTTGGCCACCACCCAGCCGCTGCTGCTGCAAGGTCATGCCGGCTTTTCACGCAAGGGGCCCGATGCATCCCACGCCAGCCATTACTACAGCCAGCCGCACTTGCGCGTGACGGGTAGCCTGCAGCGCCGGGCGCGTGTCGAGGCCGTGACGGGCATCGCCTGGCTGGACCACGAGTGGAGCGAAACCCTGATGCCCGCCGATGCCGTGGGTTGGGACTGGATTGGCATGAACCTGCACAACGGTGCCTCGCTCACCGCATTCCGGTTGCGCCGGGCCGATGGCACAGCGGTGTGGGCCGGTGGCAGCTGGCGCACGGGTCCTGCTCCAGCCAGCCCCGGCGCTGTTGCCAGCCTGGGGGCTGCAGATCCAACTGCCCAGGCTTTCGGTCCGACCGAGGTGCTGTGGCAGCCGCTGGCCTGGTGGGTCAGCCCGTTGTCGGGCGCACGTTACCCGGTGCGGTGGGCGTTGGTCACACCGGTGGGGCGGTTCGAGGTGCATGCCCGGGTCAATGCGCAGGAGCTGGACAGCCGCGCCACCACCGGCGCGGTCTATTGGGAAGGCCTGAGCGACCTGGTCGATCCCGTCAGTGGCCAGCGTGTGGGCCAGGGCTACCTGGAAATGACGGGTTACACGCAGCGGCTGGTGTTGGGCGGCTGACCTTCAGCCATCATTGGCCTGTGTCGTGCTGGGCCAGGCCCCTCAGGTGGATGCACCGAAGTTGTCGGGCATCTGTATGGCCACCACCTCGCCGCGCGCGGTGGCCACGCTGTTGGCATACACCGTGGCTTCTACCACCACCTTGCGGCCCTTGATCTCCTTCACCCGGCCCCGGATGTCCAGCGTGACGCCAATCGGCGTGGGTTTCAGATAGTCCACATGCAGCGAGCCGGTGACGAACCGGAAGCCCGGCAGGGTGTCCATTTCGCGGCCCTCGACCCGGTACATCGCGGCGGCAGCCGTGCCGGTGCCATGGCAATCGATCAGGGAGGCCAGCAGCCCACCGTAGGTGAAGCCCGGTACGGCGGTGTGATACGGCTCAGGCGTGAAGCGGGTGACGGTTTCTTCCCCGTCCCAATACGTTTTGATGCGGTGTCCATGTGGGTTGTTGGCCCCACAGCCGTAGCAATGACTCAGGTTTTCGGGGTAGTGGTCCTGGAAGGCTTTCATGGTCGCGAGGATTTCAGGGTGGTGAGCGGGAGCCTCGCGTTTCGGCGTTGTGGGCCGCGAAATAGCGTCAGTTGGCAATAAGTTAAATCAGTATATTCTTATGTTTCAAAAACAACTATCAGGAGTCAAACCCATGAAACGCATTCTTGCCTTGGCCTTGGGCCTGTGCGCCAGCAGCTTCGCCTTCAGCCAGGCCGCCACCATTGCAGTGGGTACCCCGCTGACCATTTTCGAAAACCAGAAGGTCGTGGTGGTGCAAACCGCCAAAGGCCCGGTGGAAATCACCCGCACCATGACGCCATGTGGCAAAAACGGCGGCACCATCCAGCCATTGGTACCAGTGCCGGGTGTGCACCCCATTGGCGAGACGGAAATCATCGCGGCCCTGAGCGACCGCAATGCCATGGTGATTGACATGCGCGACACCAACGACCGCGTCAAGGGCACCATCCCTGGTTCCATCAGTATCCCGTATACCGAGATGGTGGACCGCCTGTCAGAAGTGGGTTGCACCAAGACCGCCGCCACCTGGAACTGTTCTGCAGCCAAAAAGGTGTACGCGTTCTGCAATGGCCCCACCTGCCCTCAAAGCCCCATCGCCATCCGCGCCATGACACGTGAGGGCTTCCCTGCCGACAAGATCTACTACTACCGTGGCGGCATGTTGGATTGGGATGCGCTGGGCCTGACGTCCATCAAGAACGAGTTCTGATTGGCCAGAGCGCCATGTTCTTCACGCTGCTGTACCTGATAGGCGTGACCGTGAGCATGGCAATGTTCCCCGAGTGGTCAACCGCAACGGCATTGCTGGTACCGCTGGCTGTGGTGGCGGTTCTGAAAACAGCCCTGCACGTGTGGCCCCAGACAACAAAGCCACCGCAGTCGTGAGACCCCGGGGGCTTTGACTTCACTGAAGTTGTTCATCAGGCGTACCCTGGGCACCGCGTGAACGTTAGCAGCGTATTTGCGGCCATCTCAAACCCTCATGAATAACCTCGGTTCATAGCTGCGTTGTGCGAGTCAAGCCGAAAGGATACGGTCGGCACAACCCAATGCTGTCAGCGCCCCGTCAAAGGCCTGCAGCAAACGTGTCACATCGGCCTCGCTCGTGTCGGGGCACACCAGCATCATGTTGTGAAAAGGCGTGATCAGCACACCACGGTTCAGCAGGTACAGGTGCAGCGCGTGCTCCAGCGCAGGGTTCATCGCGGCCTCGGCTTCGCTGCCGTTGCACGGCGGGGTGGGGCAGAACTGGAATTCGGTGCGTGCGCCCACCTGGCTCACGCACCAGGGCAGGCCGTGGCGGGCGATGGTGCTGCGCAGCCCGTCGGCCAGGCGGGCGGCCAAGGTGTGCATGGGTGCGTACACGTCGGTCACCATCAGGTGCGTCAGCGTGGCCCGCATGGCGGCCATGGCCAGCAGGTTGGCCGTGAGCGTGGTGCCAATGCCCGAGTGGCC
>DDUQ01000096.1 GCA_002344885.1 Comamonadaceae bacterium UBA2334 | reverse complement strand
AGGTGCGGTCTCCGGCGGTCGCCTCCTCGTCTGGCCACGAAAGCTGGCAGCGCGACGTCCGGCCCGCTGCCTGCCTGTTCAGCGTGGTGTTCCGGCCGCACATCAGCCAACGGCAGATCGACCGCTTTTGCGACGCACTGCAGCTCTTCCGCCTGGGCTGGAGCTGGGCGGGCCCCATCAGCCTGTGCGCCCCGTACGACATACCGTCTATGCGTCAATGCGCCTGGCCCCATGCCGGCGGGCTGGTGCGCTTTGCCATTGGCCTGGAGTCGGTGGCCGATTTGCAGGCAGACCTGACACAGGCACTGGCCGTCATGGTCGCCAATGGCTGAGCAACTGAATCACCTTACAACCACCACGAGAGCACATTTTGGCCACACCCAACTACGGATACGAAAAGCGGCAAAAAGAACTGGCCAAGAAGCAGAAGAAAGCCGAGAAGCTGAAGGCCAAGGAAGAACGCAAACTGCATCCGAATGCGGAGGCTCCTGCGCAGGCAGATGCCGAAACCGGCGCTCCATCGGATGCGTCGCCCGGGGTGGATACCAACAGTTGACAGGGAAGGGCAGTGGGCTGCTGCGACAGGTACTGTTATGCAGTGAAACAAGGTCCCAGCGCATGATGGCATAGGTTTGTTTGCTATATTTTATTCTCTATAGCAATCAAGCGAATATCCGTAAGCGGTGAAGGTCTTTTTTCTTGAAAACGCTCTCTCCAGTCAGTTTGCACTGACGAACCAGACCTTGCTGATGCCCTGCGGGGTCACTTCATAGATGGCAGCCACCTCCATGGGGTGGCCCGCCAAGCCAGTGACGTATTCCTGATCAATCACCTTGTTCCCGACGACCATGCGGTTCACCAGTTTCGCGTGCAGGTCGGGCAGGTTGAAGCGGTTCTCGCGGTAGTGCGCCGCCAACTGCTGTTTGCCCTGCAGGATGGGTGCGGTACCAGGCAGCCTGTACACCTCCACATCGTCGGTGTATTCGGCCACGAACCGTGTCAGATCTCTGGCGTTGTAGGCATCGAGCTGGCGTTGGGCACAAGCGGCTGGGTCAAATGCTGGGGTCATGGTGTGTGTCGGGCGGTTGGTTGTTTCAGGGCGTACCGAAGGATGGCCTTTTGAACGGTGAGCAAATGCTGCTTCTGCTGGTACCCGACAAAACCTGGGTAGCCAACCGGGTCAAACAACAGTTCGCGTCCGATCGTGAAAGGCGGTGTTGGCAACAGAGCAGGGGTGCCCATGGCATCAAGCTGTTGAGGTGTCAGAGCAAAGGACGAATTGCCACCCTCTGATGGCCATGCGTCGGTGATCACAACGTCTGCTCGAGGCGGCGCATCGCACTGAAAGTGGACGAATGGATTCGTCTCGTGATGCTGCGTCTCACAGACGTGTGTCAGACAAAAGCCCAGTACGCCAGCCAGCTCATGCCAGGATCGGAACACATTTGTGGGTGGACCCCATAGGCAGATGTGCGCCCGTTCGATCGACTGAAAGCGCTTGTTGAGGTAGTACGCATCGGTCAGGACTTCACAGGGGTGCCCGAAGGCCGACATGGCATTGATGACTGGGCGGACAGAACACGCCGCAAAGTCTTTCAACCGCTGGTGATCGGCTTCCCGGATGACGTACAGGTCGTAAAAAGGGTCCAGGTAGCCGGCCAGGTCAACCACCCGTTCAGAGGTTTTGAGCAGATTGGGCAGCTCGGTGAATGGCAAGCCCAGTTCCTGAAAAGCTCGGATGAATGTGGTTCTTGTGCGGATGCCGTTGCCCTCGAATGACCAGGCGACGTTGCCTGTCAAGGCTGCATGCGGTTCATCAGCCATTGCCCAGATTGCACGGACATCGTGCTCGGTCAAATCAGCCAGCGAGACAAAGTTCATTTGGGGCCGCCTGCCAACAATTCCTCCGCCAGCCGAGCAAACGCCTGTGGGCTGTGGTCAGGCAGCTCATGGGTGCTGGCCTCGGGGTAACGCTTGAAGTTGCGTGCAATCGACGCGGCATACACCGGGTCGTAGTGCATCACCAGCAGGTCGCGGAACACGTCTGCAAACTGGCCGTTTTCAACCTGTTGCACCCAGGCATTCACCACGGTCTTGCCCTTGAGCTCGGTCAGGGCATGCAGCCGGTGGCAGAAATACGCAGGGTCGGTTTGCAGGTAGGCATAGTCCTCCAGCAGCAGGGCCACGCGCGCCTCGATGGGTAGTTGCAGGTCGATGCAGTGGCTGGCCCGCATGGCATCCATCAGCGCATCGGGCACGCGCAGGTTGCCCACTTTCTTGCTTTCGCTCTCCACGAACACTGGTCGTGTCGGGTCGAAGTGGCGCAGGGCCGACCAGATGAGCGTGTCAAAGTGCTTCTGGGTGGGTTGGGGCGTGCCAGGCAGGTGGCCGAGCACCGAGCCCCGGTGTTTGGCCAGGTCCTCCAGATCCAGCACCTGTGCGCCTTGCGCGGCCAGTGCGTGCAGCAGGCGTGTTTTGCCAGTGCCGGTGGCCCCGCACACCACGCGGAAGGTGAGGGGGCTGACGCGTCGTGCCATGTCATTCACCAGCTCGGCGCGCCAAGCCTTGTAGCCCCCTTCGACCAGCGTGACCTGGAACCCGATGGCGCCCAGTGCCCACGCCAGCGCACCGCTGCGGTTGCCGCCACGCCAGCAGTACACCAGTGGCCGCCAGTGTTTGGGTTTGTCGATGACGGCACGCTCGACATGTGCGGCAATGTTGTGGAACACCATGGCGGCACCACGCTTCTTGGCCTCGAAGGCGTTGACCTGCTTGTACTGTGTGCCGATCACGATGCGCTGTTCGTTGTCCAGCGACGGCCAGTTTTCAGCACCGGGCACGTGGTCGAGTGCAAACTCGGCCGGTGTGCGGGCGTCGATGACGGTGTCGAACTGGTCCAAGGTTTGGGCCACAGTGGCGGCGGGCAGGGTGATGACAGGCATGGGGGCGGTAGAGTGGGCAAAGGGTCTGCGCCAAGGGCGCAGACAGGAAGGGCAGACGGGCGGGGTTTACCGGACCATGTTGGCCAGTGTCGGCCACACGTTGGCCAGCATGAGGGGTTGTGCCTGTTCGTTGGGGTGAATGCGGTCGGCCTGGAACCACTTCATGGCGTCGGGCGCATCGGCCACACCTGCCAGCAAGAACGGCACCAGCGCGGTTCCTTCCGCCTTGGCGACCTGGGGAAACAGGTCGCGGAAGTCTTTGGCGTACTGGGTGCCGTAATTGGGTGGCATGTCCATGCCGAGCAACAGCACACGGGCCCCCGCAGCCTTGGCTGCGCGGGTCATGTGGGTGAGGTTGTCGCGCGTGTGCTGCAGCGCCAGGCCTCGCAGCGCATCGTTGCCACCCAGTTCGATGACGACCAGCGCGGGTTGGTGCTGCTTGAGCAACGCGGGCAGGCGGGAGCGTCCGCCAGACGTGGTGTCGCCGCTGATGCTGGCGTTCACCACGGTGTTGCCTGGGCGCTCGGCATCCAATTTTTTTTGTAGCAGTGAAACCCATCCGGAAGAGCGCCTCAGGCCATATTCAGCACTGAGCGAGTCGCCCACCACCAGAATCACGCCCCGCACGGCCTGGGCAGAAGCCGCAGGGCCCGTGCTTGGCGCACGTGCGGCGGGCGTTTGGGCGTGTGCCGCCACAAGGCCATTGGCAGCGACTGCAGCAGCCAGCAACGCTTGCAAGTTAAAGTGACGACGTGACAACCACACAAGAAACCCTTCCATGAGCCAAGAGAATGCGGAAACGATGATTGCCGTGAGCAATGTTTCCAAAACCGTGACGGACTCCACCGGCACCCTGCACATTTTGCGTGATATTGATTTTGCGTTGCGCAAGGGGGAGACGACCGCCATTGTCGGGGCCTCGGGCTCGGGCAAAAGCACGCTCCTGTCCATCATCGCCGGGCTGGACACGCCGACGGGTGGCACGGTGCACCTGGCTGGCCAGGACCTGTTCGCATTGGATGAAGACCAGCGCGCCGCCCTGCGTGCGGCCAAGGTGGGCTTCGTGTTCCAGAGCTTTCAGTTGCTGGGCAACCTGACGGCGCTGGAAAACGTCATGTTGCCATTGGAACTGGCTGGCCGCCCGGATGCACGGGCCGCTGCCTCGGACATGCTGGCGCGTGTGGGGCTGGGTGAGCGCCTCAACCGTTACCCCAAGGTGCTGTCGGGTGGCGAGCAGCAGCGGGTGGCGCTGGCCAGGGCGTTCGTCGTGCGGCCCGCGGTGTTGCTGGCCGACGAGCCCACCGGCAGCCTGGACCATGCCACGGGCGAAACCATCATGCGGCTGATGTTCGACCTGAACACCGAGCTGGGCACCACACTCGTCCTGGTCACACACGACCGGGGCATTGCCGCCCGGTGTGAGCGGCGCATCACCATCGATGCGGGGCGCATGGTCTGACCATCTCCGGCGGGGCCGGCGTTCACCTGTGCGTGAAGGCCGCCCGGTGGCGCAGCTTGGCCAGCGCCGATAATCGGGGCATGTCTGCTCCCAAAGTTCTGTTCGGCTTTCATGCCGTGGGCGTGCGCCTGAAAACGGCCCCGCAATCCATCATCGAGGTCTACTTCGAACCCACCCGGCGCGATGCCCGCATGCGCCAGTTTCTGGACCGCGCCCGCGAAGCGGGTGTGCGCCTGATCGAGGCCGATGGCCTGCGGCTGGCCAAGCTCGCCGGCAACCATGGCCACCAGGGGGTGGCGGCTCGGGTGGAGCCCGTGACACAGGCCCACTCGCTGGACGAGTTGCTGGAGCAGTTGGAGGAGCAGGGCGTTGCGCCGCTTCTGCTGGTGCTGGATGGCATCACCGACCCGCACAACCTGGGTGCCTGCCTGCGGGTGGCCGACGGGGCGGGTGCGCACGCGGTGATTGCCCCCAAGGACCATGCAGCGGGCATCAACGCTACCGTGGCCAAGGTGGCCAGCGGCGCAGCCGAAACCATGCCGTATTTCATGGTCACCAACCTGGCGCGCACGCTGGGCGAATTGAAGGAACGCAACATCTGGGTCATCGGCACCAGCGACGACGCACCCAAGACGCTGTACCAGGTCGATCTGAAGGGCCCCACTGCGTTGGTGCTGGGTGCAGAAGGCGCCGGCATGCGTCAGCTGACGCGCAAAACCTGCGATGAGATGGTGGGCATCCCCATGAAAGGCGCCGTGGAAAGCCTGAATGTGTCGGTGGCCAGCGGCGTGTGCCTGTACGAGGCGTTGCGACAAAGAGCCTGAAAAGCCTTGGCCCTTCGGTGGCGCATCAGGTGGGCGTGGGCGCTGCGGTGCGGTTCAGGTAGCAGGCCGCAAATTCGGCGGGTGGCAGGGGTTGGCTGAAAAGATAACCCTGCACCAGATCGCAACCCTGCTGGCACAGCCACGCATGTTGGGCGGCGGTTTCAACACCCTCTGCCACCACCCGGTAGCCCAATTTGTGCGCCATGGCGAGCGTGGCGCTGACAACGGCTGTTGAACGGTCAGATTTGTGCGTGGCAGCCTGGTCGTGCAAACCCATGATGAAGGATTTGTCGATCTTCAGCACATCGAACTCCAGCATGCGCAGGTATGAGAGTGACGAATACCCGGTGCCAAAGTCGTCCAGGGCAATTTCGATACCCGCCTGCCGCAGCCTGGCAAGCGCTTGGATGGCATTGCCATCGGCATCGAGCAGCACCGACTCCGTGACCTCCAGCCCGATGTGCTGGCACGGCACACCGTGTTGACCGATCGCCACCAGCCAGTCCTGGTCAACAGCGCTGGCCCTGAACTGCCTGGGTGACAGGTTCACGCTCAGCCTGAAGTCATTGGGTAGAGCAGGGAGCCACTGCTTCAATTGTTGTAGTGACTGATGCATGACCAACTTGCCCAGTGAGTCAATCAGACCTGATTCTTCGGCCACACGTATGAACACATCCGGGCGAATACTCTGGCCTTGGTCAGTCCAGCGCAAGAGGGCTTCTGCACCGACCAGTGTTTGGGTGAGCGCGTCAAACTGGGGCTGGTAGTGCAACTGGAGCAGTTTGCTGTCAATGGCCTGGCGCAGCCTGTTTTCAAGGGTGACCCGCTGAGTCAGTGCTGCATCGAGGTCAGGCGTGTAACGCCGCCATTGGTCTCCGCCACGACCTTTTGCCTCGTACATCGCCATGTCTGCCCGGCGGAGCAGGGTGTCCGCGTCGCCACCGTCATGGGGAAACAGGGCCATGCCAATGCTGGCCGTCAGCTGCAAAGTGTGTGCGCCAAGCTGCACCGGTGTGGCAACCGTCGCCAGAAGGCGCTGGGCCACGTAGTCGGGTTCAGAAATATCCGTCAGGCCTTTGATCAGCACGATCAGTTCGTCGCCGCCTTGCCTCGCCAACACGTCAATGCTGCGCAACGCTGAGGGCAGACGGCGGGCCAGTATCTGCAGCAACTCGTCACCAGCCCAATGCCCCAGTGTGTCGTTGACGTTCTTGAAGCGGTCGAGGTCAATGCACAGTACACACAACATGTCGCCGTTGGCGCCGGCCTGGGTCAGTGCAACCGGCAACTGCTCCAGCAGCGAGCGCCGATTGGGCAATGATGTCAGGTGATCCGTGCGCGCCAGGCTTTGGGAATGTTGTTCGCGCATCACCCGTTCAGTGATGTCGGTGACCGAACCGGCCATCAACCTGACAGATTTGTTGCCAGCTCGGGCCACCAGACCCCGAGCCGCGAGCCAGCGGTATTCGCCGTTGTGTGCCTTGACCCGGTACTCGCAGTAGAAATGGCGGGTCAGGCCTTTCAGGTGAGCCGTGACGGCCTTGTTGTAGAGTTCGCGGTCGTCAGGGTGAACAATCTGTAACCAGGCGTCCGAGGTGGGCAGAAAGTCCTCGGTGTAGCCCAGGATGTCGAGCAAGCGTTGCCCCACGACGAGCCGTTTGGTCACAGGGTTCCACTCGAACATCCCATCGTGCGAGCCTGCCATGGCAAGCTCCATGCTGCGCAACGTACGATTGATGGCTGGCCACAATGCCAGTCCGCCCGCACTCCCCAAACCAGCCAGCCACAGCCCGATTTTCTGGCCGATGTTGGCGGCCCCGGCATCGGTTGCAAAGGCCGGCAACAGTAAACCAAGTGCACAACCCAATGCTGCCACCAGCAAGCTCACGCCCAGCGCAACAGCCAGTCCGTGCGGCAGAACTTTGTGCTTGCGTGCCAATGGGGGAGGGTAAGTGTTCACGCGTTCGATGCTAGCGGTTTCCGGTCAGTCGGGTCAATCTGTGCTCATACCCACCCGACGACCCCGAGCGCAGCCCCGATGCCCAGCAACCACAGCATGTGGAGCCGGGTTCGCCAGACCACAATGGTTGCGACAATCGTCAGGAGCCAAGCCGTCAAAGGCTGCAACGTCAACCACGTGGACCAGAGAAAAGGGTCCAGCAGCGCAGGAATTTCAAACTGGGTGCGGCTGCCTGCAGGTACGGCAGGAGCTGCCAGCAGCCAGCCTGTTGCCAGCAGCAAGGCAATGACCACCGGTGCCATGCCCTGTTTGAAAGCGCGCACCGAGCGTTTGTGCTGGTTGCGGTGTGCCCAGCGTGTGGCGCTGTAAGTCAGCACGGAGGAGGGCAGCAAGGTGGCCACCATGCACACCGTCACACCCAGCAGACCCGTCCACCAGGCAGCAGCGCCTGCTGACGTGCCACCGGCAGCGTTGATGCCCAGTTGCCACCCCATCAGCGCGATGAACAACACATTCGGGCCTGGCGCTGCCTGCGACAAAGCGATGGAAGAAGTGAACTGCGCATCACTCAGCCAACCGCGTTCGTCCACAAGGAAACGGTGCATATCCGGCGCTGTGGTGATGGCACCACCCACAGCCAACAGCGAGAGTGAAGCAAAATGTGTGAACAGGTCCCACCAGTTGACTGCTATGGGCATCATGGTGACCCTGGTCCTGGCAAGTCTTCACGTCCCAGGCAGCGGTACGCCCACGCAAAGCTTGCTCCGCCCAAACCGAGCAGAACCCACGCCAAGGGCCAACGCAGCCACGCGATTGCCACAAAGGTGAGCGCGGCCAGACAAATGCAAGCGCGCAACCCCATGGCGTTTTTCCCGAGCGCAGCCATCAGTTTGATGCCGGTGGCCGCAATCAATCCGGCAGATACCATGCCCATGCCGCGCAGGGCACCTTGTGCCCAGTTTGTGTCAGCAACCGAGCCGTAAAAAATGGCCAGCAACAGCACGACAACCAGCGGTGCAGCCAGAATGCCGGCCAGCGCTGACAAGGCACCGCGCAAGCCGAAGTAACGCCCACCAATCATCAGCGACAGGTTGACCACATTCGGCCCTGGCATGACCTGTGCAACGGCCCATTCTTCAACAAATTGTTCGCGTGTCAGCCACCGGCGCTTTTCGACCAGCTCGCGTTGGACCACCGCCAGCACCCCTCCAAACCCTTGCAAGGCCAAAACCGTGAATGACCAGAACAGGTCTGCGCACGATGCAGGTTGACGCGTGGTGTCGTCAGTTTGCTGAGCCATGTTTGAAAGGGGTGCTTTGGCGCAGGGTCAGACGGTCATGCCGCCAGACACTTCGATGACCGCGCCGTTGACATAGCTGGCTTCGTCACTCGCCAGGAATGCGTAAACATTGGCGATTTCTTCCGGTTTGCCCAGCCGCTTCAAGGGCACACGGTGTTCCATTTCGGCAATGACTTTGTCAGGTATGGTGCTCAGAATCGGTGTCGCAATGAAGCCTGGTGCCACGGCATTGACCCGAACACCTTTGGGGCCCAACTCGCGGCTCCAGGTCTTGGTGAAACCAATCACGCCGAACTTGGTGGCCGCATAGTTGGTCTGACCGAAATTGCCATAGATGCCAACAACAGAACTGGCATTGACGATGGAGCCCGAACCTTGTGCCACCATGATGTCAGCCACCAACTGGCTGCAATGGAACACGCCACGCAGGTTGACATCAATGACCCGGTCAAACTGCTCAAGTGTCATTTTTTGCAGACGGGCATCCTGTGTGATGCCCGCGTTGTTGATCAGCACATCGATGCGTCCATAACGGTCCTTGACTGAAGACACAACAGATTCGACCATCTCGCGCTGGGTCACATCCATGACGAATCCCATGGCAGTTGCGCCCAGGGCCTGACATTGCGCGACTGCGGCGTCAACCGCAGCTTGCTTGACGTCGCAGACGATCACGGTTGCGCCTTCAGCAGCAAACTTCAGCGCTGTGGCCAAGCCAATTCCCTGTGCTGCGCCTGTGATGATGCTGACTTTGTTCTGGAGTCGGGTCATGTGTTTTCCTTTTGGAGTTTTGGTCTGAAACTGGTGTGAAATGTGCGCTTGAAATGGACTGGTGATTGTGCCCTGTAGCGCTGCCTGGTTTTATACTACGATGTATATTATGTTAAGTTATGGAGCATGCCTTAATCTTTGAATGTTTCTGTTTGGGCCGCCTTCATCATGACCATCCACCTTGCAAAGAATTTTGCGAACCTCTCGTTGCTTTGGCGTGCGTGGTTTGTCTTTGCCTTAGGCAACCTGCTCGTCGCATGTGGCGGTAGCGAAGGACCGTCCAGCGACCCTGTTCAACCACCAGTGATCATCAACAAGGCGGCTGAGAAGGTCTGGGACTTATCCAGATCCATGGGCCCAGGTATCAATTTCGGCAACATGCTGGATGCCCCCAATGAAGGTGACTGGGGGCTGACGGTCAAACAGGAGTACATCCAGGCGGCATGGGCTCAAGGCTTTCGAACCATACGCTTACCCGTGCGCTGGAGCAATCATGCGTCTGGTGCGTACCCCTACACCATTGACGGCGCATTTCTGAACCGGGTGACCAGTGTGGTCGATCAAATGCTGGCACAAGGTTTTCATGTTGTGCTCAACATGCACCACCACCGCCAACTGGACGGCGACACGATTGACTTAGGCGATTTTCTCGTTCCAGACGCCATCCTCGAAGAACGCTTTGTGTCTATCTGGAGTCAGATCGGACATCACTTTGCCTCACGCAGTGACAAGCTGCTTTTCGAGTTGTACAACGAACCACATGGCTTGCTCACTGCCAATAGGTGGAACGCACTCGCGGACACCACGCTGAAGCAAATACGCATCAGTAACAAAGAGCGCGTCGTGGTCATTGGCCCGACAAGCTTCAATGATCCTTATGCCTTGTCAACACTTGTCATGCCTGCGGATCCTTACCTGATGGCCACGGTTCACTTTTACCAGCCTTTTGCTTTCACACACCAGGGGGTGTCCTGGGTGACACCACAATTGCCGGTAGGTACGACTTGTTGTGATCCAGAACAGTCCAGCACCATCTTTGCAGGCATTCAACATTCGCGTTATTGGTCCGATGCCACAGGTTATCCGGTGTTGCTAGGTGAGTTTGGCGCGTATTCTGCAGCTGATACCGCTTCCCGCGTCAACTACACCCGCTTGGTTCGCCAGACCGCAACGGCAAACCGGATGCCGTGGGTCTATTGGGAATTTGCGAGTGATTTTGGTATCTACGACCCGGTCGCGAATGCATTCAGGCCCGAGCTCACACAAGCGCTGTTGGGCAACTGACGCGGGCTGCTGTGGTTGTCATCGATCCCAGAACAACAGCGCATCCCGTCCGTTGACAGCGAAGTCTACGGCTCTGCCCACGGGGAGCAGCACTTTCGTGTGCACGTGGCCGAATGGCAGGCCCGTCAGCACGGGAACGGGTTGACCATCTTCGCGGGAGAACTGCGCACCTGCCTGCAGTTGATCCCTCAGCCAATTGACGACCGTGGACAACTTGAATCCTCGGTCATGCCCGGCGGCCAGCTTGTAGCGGTTGAACTCACCCAAAACGATGGCTTTTTGTTTGCCCAGAATGCCGGTATAGAGCAGTTGGGTCAGCATGCGTTCGATCCGGAAGGGGTGCTCGTTCACGTCCTCCAGGAACAGGATGCCATCTTCTACTGATGGCAAATGTGGTGTGCCGATCATGGACACCAGCACCGAAAGGTTGCCGCCCCAAAGTGTGGCGTTTTCTACCAATAGGTCTGTTTTTTCGTTGGCTGGCAACCGCCAGCCTGTGCCTTCACCCTGCCCGCTCAACAGGTCATCGAAGCATGCTTCCATGATGTCATCGGGCAATGGGTTGTCCTCGTCGCCCTGTTTGGGGTCCGCACCGAAATCCTCGCCCAGCGCCGGGCCAGCCCAAGTGACAGCGCCTGGCCCAAAATGGGGTGCCAGCGACTTGCCGTCGGTGCCTGACTTGCGTTGTTGATGCGCCATCAGGCCCATTTGCAATGCCGTGAAGTCGCTCAGGCCCACCCAGAACATACCCTGCATGATGGACGCGGCGATGTCGTCGTACGGCAGTCGGGGCAGCAGGCGCGTCAGGCCATAACCCCCTCGGGAAATCAACGCAACATCCGCCCCACTGCTCGCTGTGCGTTTCAAGGCGGCCAAACGGGTGTCGTCGTCACCGGCAAAACGCATGTGACTGCGGCGGGCATCTGGGTCAACCTCGACCTCGTGTCCCAAGGCGACCAATCGTCGCACCCCACGGGAAAAGGATGCAGCATCGCGCACCGCACTGGAAGGTGAGTAAACGTATATTTTTTTCTTGTTCAAATGAAACCTATCTTTCAGCATCAGGGGAAGGCGCGCCGTTCAACCAACGGTGCGCCAGTTGCTCGCACCACTGGGCGTCGATGGGCGAAGCGGAGCGGATGAGTTCTGTTTTCTCGCGGCCCGCGACCAACTGCAGTCGTTCGAGCATTGCTTTGGACATATCGCTGCCAAACGGATTTTCCACCAGCAGGGCTCGGCCGCCCCAGGCATTGCGCCAGAAAGATTCAGTCGATTCGAACAGTTCATCGCAACTCTCGTCATCAGCCGGATCCAACAAAGCAGGCAGTGCATGAAGCCCTGCACAGTGGCCTGCGTCGGGGAACGGCGCACGGAATGCGGCTACTTCATCCGGCCGCAGTGCCTGCCATACATGCTCAGGCAGACACGCGGGTGTCCACTGCTTGATGTGTCTGCAATGGGCGATTTGCTTTTGCCAAGTGGGGGGCAGCGACTGCGCCCGCCTGGGCAAGCACGGGTTGATCGCCAGCAAACCGTCGTATCGGCTGGGTTCATGTGGCGGCAACGTCAGCCCCAGTGTGCCGCCCCACCCTGTTGTGACCAGTACCACTTGTTGCAAGTCCAAGTCGGCAATCCACTCCAGCAAGACGCGTCGGTGCCAGTTGAACGTGTGGGCCGAGGCTTTTTTGGGCTTGTCGCTTTTGCCAAACCCTACGAGATCGGGCACCAGCACACGGCCCCCCGCAGCGAGAAAAACGGGCACCATGTGGCGGAACTGATAGCTCCATGAGCCTGCATCGTGCAGCATGACGTAAGTTACCTGACTCCCTTGCTGATGGGGATCGGCTCCCTCATCCAAGTAATGCATCCGCAACCCGTTCAGGCTGGGCAAGTGTGAGAGGTAGTGTGCTTCCCACGGATAGTCGGGCAACTTGTCAAAGCAGCCCGCTGGCGTCCGCAATGCATCTTGTCGCACGGGTTGGGCGTTGGTGCGTTTGGGTTTGAAGAATGCCTTCAGCAGGTCTGCACACTCGGCTGCCAGCACACCACCGGTGATCTGAGTCCGGTGGTTGATGGCATCGTGAGCGAACAGGTTCAACACGCTGCCAGCCGCACCGGTTTTGGCATCAGGCGCACCGTACACCACGCGGTCCAAGCGCGCATGCAGCATGGCTCCGCTGCACATGGCACAGGGCTCAAGTGTGACGTAGAGCGTACAGCCATCCATCCTGTAGTTGCCCAGCGCTTGTCCTGCGCCACGCAGTGCTATCATTTCTGCATGAGCTGAAGGATCGTGGCTGGCTATGGGTGCGTTACGGCCAGTTGCAACCACTTGTCCGTTCTTGACGATCACGGCGCCAACAGGCACCTCGCCAGCTGCGCTTGCGCATCGGGCCTGCTCGATGGCCAGGCGCATCCACGCCATGTCATCGGGATCGGTTGGGGATGTCTGGGTCACGTGTATTGCGGATGTATGGTCTGAGCCAAGCGCATTGCGCGTATTCTCCGGTGAGACTTGCCCATCTCGGAATCAAACATTTTGATCACGGATCCCATTTTTTACCTTGTCGCCATTCCGGCGGTGTTTTTGCTTGGCCTGAGTAAAAGTGGTTTTGGCGCAGGGTTCGGTTCATTGGCCGTGCCGCTGATGGCGTTGGCCGTGTCCGTACCCGATGCGGCAGCTATCTTCATGCCACTCTTGTTCGTCATGGATGTGTTGACGCTCAAAGCCTTCAGGCGTGAGTTGAACTGGCCCCTGTTGCGGTTCATGCTGCCGTTCGGGTTGTTAGGCATAGTGGCAGGTGCAGTGCTGTTCAAGACGCTCGACCCGCGAACGGTGGCTGGTTTGGTCGGTATTTTTGCCTGGCTTTTTCTGGCACAGCGCAAGCTGTTTCCACCCACTGCAAGCCGCCAGCCGCCGGGCAAGTGGTGGGGGGCCATCCTGACAACCACGTCGGGTTTCACCAGTTTCGTTTCGCACTCGGGCGGTCCACCGGTCAATGCGTACGTGATCCCTCTTCAATTGGCCCCCACCGTCTTCACCGGCACGCTGGCAGCATTCTTTTTTGTCATCAACCTGAGCAAGTGGCTGCCCTACGCCTGGCTGGGGCTGCTGGATGCCAGGAATTTTTCAACGTCGCTGGTTTTGCTGCCAATTGCCCCCTTGGGTGTCTGGGCTGGGGTGCGAGTCGCGCGCAAAATCAGCCCCGTCTGGTTTTACCGGCTCGTGGACTGGGGTATGTTTCTGACAGGGGCCAAGCTGATCTGGGACGGGTTTCTGGCGGGTTGAATGCTGAAACCCGCAGTTGCCCAAGCGTCAAATCATTCCCACTCAATTGTCAACTGGTTTTGATAGCAGAACCGCCTTGCACAGCGTTAATTTTTGATGGATGACGCCTTTCGGCCACCAAACGGTTCGCTACCGTCAATTTTACCGTTCACGTTTAGTGGGTCGCATTCAACTGTGTTGTCTCCTATTGGAAACTCTCGCAAGTTTGTACAACCACCCTGCTCTATCCAAACGTCAATCTTAGTCCTTACCCCCAGCTATTTCACGCAGAAGATCTAGGGTCCGCTGCTCATGAGCCATGTCTGGTGACACCGCTTGTTTGACTTGATGAGATACAAACGGCGTCTGAGTCACAGGTTGGACTGACTGGATGAACGTCAGCACATCTTTCACCGCCTGTTCACGTGCTGCCCGGTTTTCAGCAACGGTGAAACCACGGCTGTTGCAGGCTGCGAACTCTCGCTGCCATTCGCCAAAGCCTTGTATCGGTTGGCCGGTCTTGTAGTTTCGAGCTTCACCTAATCCACCGCCTTTCACATCGGTCAGGAACACTTCGATGGAGCAGTTCTTGGCGGTGACCCCTTGTGGGAAGTACGTGCGTTGCGTGCTGCCATCGAAGTTGTGATGGGCATCAGGGTAAATCTGCCACCGGATGTTGGCCCCACCACGGTTTAACTCTGTGTAGTAGGCCACACATGCATCGGCTGGCGTGCCATCGTCAGCGGCACCCAGCAGCGCCAGCATGGGTGCTGGCTTGGAACTGCCTCTGTCAAACCGGAACCGCGTGTTGCAGTTGCCTTGGTACAGCGCGACATGACCAGCAAATTTCAAGTCGCTGGTGATGACGGCTTTGCGAACCATGTCCCACTGCGTCTCAAACACTGCCGTGCCACCACGTGAGCCACCCATGTGGAAGATGCGACTGGCATCAATTTGCGGATGAGTGGCCAGCAATTTGAGGGCATTCAACGCATCGGCCACGTTGGCTGACACATCAACCTGACCTTGGTGGTTGGTGGTGCTGTCTATGCCACGGGGTTTGAAGCTGTCAGGAATAAACACCGCCACACCAGCAGCGTTCAGCGACTTGGCCCACACGTCATACAGCTTCGGTGTCACACCACCGCTGTCATGGCTGATCACCACGGCAGGCACCTTGCCGTCCATTTTTGACGGCATCAGCAGATCACCTTGAAGCGTGACCGTCTTCGTGTTGTCTAGATTCTTTCGGACGAACTGCCAGCGGTCAGGTGGCGTGATGCTCTGGTACTCGATCTTTCCGGTTTGACCACCAGAAAGGGTGTCCAGCGGCGCGGCCATCACCGTCGAATGAACAACTGCCATCCAGGCCAGCAAGTACCGTGCGGACTTCATTGCTTACCACCAGCCAATTCACGCAGGATTTCATCCGTTCGCTGTTCATGGGTCATGTCTGTCACGACTGGTGTTGCGGCGCTTCTCGCTGGTTCGGTGGAGGCCACATTTCCAGCAGGTGCATGCGACTTCACAAATTTCACAATCTCCTGACGCATGTGGTCGGTGTACTTGTTGCTCCTGCAAACTGGAAAGTGGTTGTGGATGTTTTCGGCCTTGGTGCATTTCCCATCAATTGGATTCTTGCTGCCGATGCCACCGAACGGCGCATCCCAAGCATGAGTGGCTCCTTCGTAGTGGTGCCACGCCGAGGCGCTTTTTAGCGTCTTATCGACCTTGCATTCACTGATCGGCGTTGCTTGGTCAAGTGACCCCGTGAACACCACGATTGGCATGGAATACGGACCAAGTGGAGGAACAAATTCTCGTCCGTTCACAGCACCCACGGGCAAGCGGTCATACCAATTGTCACCAGATGGGCAGTTCGGATACAGAGCAAAGCCACCTCGATACAGCGACTTGACTTCTTGCTCCAGCGAGTGACCAGCGGTGAACGTGCGCAACACCGTCCAACCACCTTGGCTGTCACCCATCAAAAACGTTTTCTTGGGGTCAGCGCCTTGAGACCGGGTAAACCGTGCGGCAGCCACTGCATCCAACATCCGCATGTTGGCCCCAAACTCATTCCATGTCAGCCAGTTTTCATTGCGGCCTCGTGACCAGTACGAATCCAGCAGCAGAACGTTGGCGTCCAGTTCACGAATCAGCCACTCTGCACTCGCAAAGTTGGCGGGGCTAAGGCCATGTCCGCCATGTACGATGATGAACGTGGGGCGGTCGGCCACACGGCCACCACGCGGATTCCAACTTGCGATCAAGTTGCCCTTGCCGTTGTATGACGGGACGATGGCACTCAGACCAGCAACCCGTGCGGCACGCACGCTGTCGGGGATGCTCCAACTGTGTTGTTGAACAGGAACAGATTGACTGACGATTGGCGGTTGGAACTTCTGTACATCCACCACGTCTTCAGCCGCTTGTGAGGTTGTTGCAAGACTGAACACGGCTGCGCTCAGCAGCACACCGAACAGAGTCGGATGACGCATGATTTCTCCCTGAGTTGATTGACCCCACTGCCGTTGAATGGGGTGAGATTTCTGATTGAGTCAGTGAGTCACTTCACTGGACATTGACTGGGTTGGCCTGTTGACAGGCTGCCACGGCGTGACCATCAAATGCGGCTTCATTGCCCTTCATTCGAATCGTGGGGCCACCGCTTTGAAGAGTGGAGAGTCGCACCGTACCGCCCCAGGGCGCGTCTCCGGCCCAAAACTCACCAACGGTGTAACGCTCAGTGGTCACCACAAGGTAGGGGTGCTTGTCTTTCAGCTTTTGCAATATCAGCGCATTGGTTTCGGCGTTCTGATCATGGAAGCTTTTGTCGATGGCGTAGACCCTCAAGTTGCCCGTGGCATCGAATCGAAGCTCAACTTTTGTGCGCTCCGAGTAGGCATCCAGATGACCAACAACTGTCATAGGCTCTTTGCCGAACTGACACACTGGTTTGGTTGCGCCAGCGAAGAACTTGAGCACTTCCACTGTTTGAATCGGGCGGTACTGACCCAGCACTGACACTCTGGTGCCTTTGGCTAAAACTCGGCACAAGCCCTCCGCATCTGCACCCCAAGTCAGCTTTTGGCGAATCACGCAATTTTGTTTCAGCACAGACTCTTCTTGATCAAGCAGTTCACGCTGTTGGTTGTTCAGTTCGCGGTCGCTGACGGTTGGGTATTCGCGCCACGCCAACTTCAACAGTTCGGCAGGTGTGGCCCCAATGCAAACGCCACCGATGCAGGAGTCTACTGGGTGGTTGACGACAGGTGTCGGGGCCGTTTCGGCTGGCACGCTCGTTGGATGCTTTGCAGCCGAAATCGCTTCAGAAGGATCGGGTTCATTGCGTGAGAAGTTCGCTTCGTCGTTTGCGTCGTCAGGGAAAAAATGACCAATGGCCGCCAACAGAACAAACACCGACACCAGCGCAATGGCACCCCACTTCAAAAATTTGAACATGGCTGTGCCCTCACTTCTTGACCACGATGGGCAGGATAACAATCAAAAAATCACTCATTTCCAAACTCCCTTTTGCTTTCAAAGCGTGATGCCCCACTACGAGGCGTTTACTCGTCAGAGTTGAATTTTGCATCACAATGCAGCATTAACTCCGTCGCTATAGACACCTCATTGACGCATCTTCGCGTCAATGAAGTCTGATGCAGGTACCTCCACAACCAAATCCAAAGCGGCGTCGGAAAGACACCCGCTGGCGGTGGCGTTTGGTGCGTACCTGAAGGCCGTTCGGATCAAGGCGAACAAAAGTCAGATGGAACTGGCTTTCGATGCGTCTATAGACCGAACCTATGTGTCGTTGCTGGAGCGCGGACTGACCAACCCCACGCTGCTCTTGCTCATGTCGTTGGCCAAACCACTGGGCATGCCAGCATCGGAACTGATCGCTGGTTTCGAGGCGCACTTGGCTAACGACACCTTTCGCAAGACTGTGGTCAAGCGCCGTAAGAACGAGGCCAGTTTGGAGGCCGGTTCTGACCGTCCAAAAGGCTCTCGCCGGTCGCCACTTCGGTGACTGTTCGCGCTGGTTTTGTGTGATGGTCCGGCGCTGGCTTTGTGCTGAATTTTTGAGCAACTAACCAGCCAAAACCGTGACACGAAGACCATCGGAAATGGCAGCATCAACCACAACACCATGCAAGACCATTGGCGGCGCTTTTAAGCGGCTCTGGAGCCGGTTTCTGGCCGTTCTGGTGGCATCGCTTCCACTGGCATTGCTGCTGGCGCTTTTGACCATTGCATCGGTCACAGCTCGAACGTGATCCAATCGCAGTGATTGGTTGCCACTGACCACCACCAACACGGCGTTGAACGGATCGGGATGCTGGGCCAACATGTCACCATACTGTTTGATCACAGCACCCACATCAGGACCGGTCAGAACTGCGCAGACAGGCGGCGCATCGCCGATGGTGCTCAACACATCCTTCATGTCATTCCAGTCGATCTGTAGCAAGGCACCTTCTTCCAGCGCAGCCAACAGATCAAGTTGGACTTGCTGAGGGTCGGGAACGTAAGTGCCATGTTCAACGGCTGGCAGACAGGCTGTAGCCGGGGCCAGAACCATTCCGACTCCGACTATTGATCGCAGAACCAGCCTGCGAACCGAGTCAATGGTCAAATCAGCCTCACGCGAATGGCTGCCAGCAGCTTTACTTCTTCAGCGGGCCATTCGGCCGCCTCATAGAGCCACGTAACCGGCTTTGGTTTGCCTTTGGAATCGGTGCCAACCAAGTTGCACTTGCGTGACCGCGTACCGTCACCAGTGGTGGGCAGTTTCAGTCGGGCGTTGTGTGCCGTGAAGCTGGGTTCTGAACCGCTGGGGTCCAGCAGTAATAGGGTGTCAGGCACATGCGTTTTGTCTGTCAGAACAGCACCCTCGATACCGACACCCAAGGTCCAATGTTTCGTCTTGCTGTGCTTGATCGAGGCCACTGCAATCGCCACCAGATCACCGGCCATCAACCAGTCCACGGCATGACCATCTACGTTGTCTTCACCCTCGAACTTTGAGGTGAGTTCAACCGGCAGTTCAAGATCGTCAAACAATTGGACCCATTCGAGGGCGTGAACTCCAGTGAAGTACGTATGGCCCAGTATCTGAAAAATCGCTGCGGCTATTCCCGTCTTTCTGCGTGCCATTTCGTGCAAGGCACTCGGTTTCGCCAATCCAAATATCGCCACGATCATGGCAACGAGGTGGATGCCGCATGCTCCATCCAAATCACCCTGGCCCATGAATGGTCTGACGGGTTCAGCGCGCTGTGCTTTGACTGTCAACGCGGGGCCAGTGATGAACCCCGGATAGACACGTTGGAACCGATAGGCCACCACTTGTTTGGATGGCTTTGCAGCTTTTTGCTTCGCGGTTGCCATCAGTAATCTTCCGGCAAAAGCAGCGTTGAGCAGTGGCGAACACCATTGTCATCTGCTGCGTCTGTGATGATCCAAACGGTGGGCAGGCTTGAACGTCTGGACCGGGGCGTGGCGCGGAGCTTTTCTGCATCGACCAGTCTGTAAACCGACAGGATGCGTGATCCATCTTCAACAGCCATGTCATTCAGTGCAGCGTCTTCTGGATCGGTGTCGCCCCAATCGCCATGCACATGTCGGGCAATCAAACTGGCTGCACTGCGTTGATGCTGCTGGAGCAGTGCCAGTGCTGCGGGTGTGGCGACGATTTGGCCCAGTCGGAACTTGGCTGCGGTGGTGATGATGGTGGCGCTGGGTTGGGCTGGTGCAGTGGTGGTGTCCGTGGCACGAACAGAACAGGACTCGGTGGTGGAAGGCATGGCTTTCTCTCCTTGGTGGTTGGAACAAAACAGAACAGAACGAAATTCAGAAACGAACAGGCGTGCGTGAACCTCCGAAGCACAGGGGCCGGATGGCAAATCACGAACAGGGAAATCAACAGATCAGTGGCCGTTTGTCACGGACTGACCAACGAGCGCAACAGCGTCAGTCGCACGCAGCGAACAGGGCTTTCAACAGCGAGAACTCGGTCAGCGGCGTTTGCCGTTGGCAGCACCGAAACACCGCCAGTTGCAGAGCATCACGTACCGTGCTCACCTTCACATGACCGGCCAGCACATCGAACCTCTTGGCCGGTACCGACCAGTCACCAAACCACAGCACAAGGGCTGCAATGTGCTCAGCAGCCAATGGCAGGCAGTCATGGTCATGTTGGTAGGCATCAGCCACCAATGAGGGCAACCGATTCAAATCCACTGTGGGCACGGCATCAGGCGAACAAGCAAGACGGTTCAGCAGCCAATCAGGCTGTGGATTCAGCAGGCCATTGAGCAAGCTGGCATGGCTGCGGTGGGGCACTTCGACCAGACGAATCAGGTGCTCGGTGCAACGAAGCCAATCACGCAATCGGTGTTCACCAGCGCCAGCACAACCTTCAATAAAACTGTCAACAGGCTCCAGCATCCGAAGCGCACGAAGCCGATTGGGACGGGTGGCAGCAACCACCGATTCCAGCGGCACAGACCACCATTGCGACAACAGCGCCAGCACCGCTTCACGGTCAGCCGTAACCGGGTCAGGTTGTTGGTCAGGAAACCGGGTCCAGCGGTAGGCCGATTCAAGCCACATCCGCTCTACCTCAGTGAGGTTCAGCAGCCGTCCCAACATGCGCAGGTTGACGGCCACATAGGTGAGCGTGGGCAACACGGTGTCAGGGTGCGCCATTGGGTCACCGTTACGGCCAAGTTCACTTCCATCGAATCCGCTGCTGCCACCGATCAAACTTTTGGGCATGGGGTTCTCCAGGTCAGCAGTTCACGCCACCTGAATGCAGCAGGCTCACTGGGGCCAAGTACAAGATCAGTGGGGTGTTGTCCTGAACCGTGTCAGGGCGCACCTTCACAGCACCTGAAACTAAGGGGCGCAGTCAAGCTGAAACGGGTCAGCCGTCGAGTGGCGTGAGAGGGATCAAAGCCGTCAGATCAGAACGATCCGGGGCGTGGTGTCGATGCTAGCGAGCAGCGAAAACACCGTAAAAACCAGTCAAAAACCGCTGAAAAGCACTCAAAACAAGCGTTTTTGCGTGAAAAGTGGCTGATTTTCATTTATTATACAATAAAATGCATAATGACGCACTCGATATTCATTATTGATATATCAATGAATTGATGAATTTTCAGCGCACCGGCCTTCCATGAGCAGAAAAAATGCGGAGTCGGCCTCACCGAACCACTGCCGAACGCAAGAATGACCGATATGATGTGCAATATTGTGTACATCAATGCAACAGGAGCCACCATGGCGATTACTGCAAGTGACGTGATTTCTCTGTCGCAAGCTCGGGCCACTCTGTCTGAACTGGCTGATCAAGTGAAAGCCGGTGCGGAGAAGATCATCACCAAGAATGGTGAGAGCTATGTGGCCATCATCGACTCCCAGCGGCTGGACTATTACCACCTGCTTGAACGTGAGCGCATTCACCTGCTGCTGATTGACGAAGCTGGACGTGGTTTGGCTGATGTGGCAGCAGGCCATGTGAAAGATGCCCGTAGCACTTTGGCTGCGATCAAGCGCAGACGCTCAGCGAACGCAGTCGGTTGAGCGGTAGGCCGACACGTGACCACATTTGCCACCGTCAAGCTCACCGCCAACTTCGAGCGCAACCTGCTGGAGATGGAATCGTTTCTGGTGGAAGCCGAAGCGCCTCATGCTTTTGACTCGCTGCTCGACGAGTTGACGGACACCGTGATCCCAAATTTGGAGCGGTTTCCGGGGCTTGGACGCTTGTTTCTTGAGCGCCCTGCCCGCTCCGTCGAGGTCGCCAACGGCATAGCCCGTTTGACTACACAGCTTGGTTCAATTGCCACGGATGGTGAATTGCGTGAGTACGTGATGACGCACTATCTGGTGCTGTATGCCCGGGTCAGCGACACGGTGTACCTGCTGTCGATCCGGCACCAGCGGCAGTTGTCGTTTGATTTCCAGGCTTTGTGGGGTGAGACCTAGCCAAGCCCTCAATAATCCAAATAAAGCATCACGGGAGGGAGGGAGTCATGAAGTTCGTCAGCAATGCGGGCACAGATCGTGTCGTGGACTTGGTTCGCCCGTGGTTGAAGCCCAACCACCAATTGGACGTGGTGTCGCCGTCCTTCTCGTTGTTCGCGTTTGCTGAAGTCTTGGCAGACGTGCCCCGTCTGGCCAATGCACGTTTGGTGGTTCCCGCGCATCGACCCAAAGACGATTCGGTCAGTGTTCATGAGCAGCTGCAACTGCTGGGCACTAAGGCAGACCGAGCCACCCGCAACAAGCTTCAGGCTCCGTGGCTCGCCCGTAAGTTCGCTGCATGGCTTGATGCCAAGGCACAGGTTCGGCATGCATCTGGCGCCATTCCCCAAGGCACCATGGTCTTGCGCGATGACCAAGGTACTGCACAGCAAGCAGTGTTGGGCTCGTTCGCCTTCAGCACAGAAGGCCTTGGCATTACGCCCGGCAACCCACTGAGCCTGATTCAAACATCGGAGAGCCCGGCAGAAGCCCAAATGCTGAGCCAATGGTTCGACCTGCAGTGGGGCACCCTCAAAGACCAGCCAGAGGCCAAGGCTGCCTTGATCGTGTCGGTCAAGGAGCTGAGCACACACCGGGACGCCACCAGCGTCTACACGCTGATGCTCCAGCATCTCTTCGCCTCCAACGGTGAAGGTATGGATGAAGAGCGCATCGTCAAATCCGCCACGGGCATCCGTAACACGGTGGTCTGGAGGAAGCTCTACAAGTTCCAACGTGATGGCGTGGTGGGCGCGATAGACAAAATGGAACGCTTCGGCGGCTGCATCATTGCCGACAGTGTGGGCTTGGGCAAAACCTTTGAGGCCCTGGCCATCATCAAGTACAGCGAACTGCGCAATGACCGCGTGCTGGTGCTGTGCCCCAAACGCTTGCGTGACAACTGGACGCTTTACAAAGCCAACGACAAGCGCAATGTCCTGGCTCCGGACCGTTTTAATTACGACGTCCTCAACCACACCGACCTGACGCGCGACGGTGGTTTATCCGGTGACATCGACCTGTCCCACGTGAACTGGGGCAACTACGATCTGGTGGTCATCGACGAGTCGCACAACTTTCGCAACAAGGCTGCCAACAAGGGACGTGAAACCCGGTACGACCGGCTGATGCGCAAGATCATCCGCGAAGGCGTTAAGACGCGCGTGCTAATGCTCTCCGCCACTCCGGTCAACAACCGTCTGGCAGACCTGAGAAATCAGATCGCCTTTGTCACCGAAGGCGATGACTCGGCCCTTTTTGACCATGGCATTGCCAGCATAGACAGCACCACCCGCCGCGCACAAAAGGCCTTCAACCGCTGGCTGGAACTGCCCAACGAAGAAAAGACACCGGCGCTGTTGGTCGAAATGCTGGGCTTCGACTACTTCGCCCTACTCGACCACCTGACCATTGCCCGGTCACGCCGCCACATCGAGAAGTACTACGGCACCGCTGAAACAGGCCGCTTCCCTGATCGCCTGCCGCCCATCAACATCAAGGCAGACGTAGACCGTGCGGGCGAGTTCCGTTCCATCCGCGACATTAACCTTGAGATTCGCCGCCTCAACCTTGCCGCATATGCCCCGCTGCGCTACGTGCGGCCGCACAAACAAGAGGCCTACGACCAGAAGTACAGCACCCAAATTCGCGGCGGCGAAAGCTTCTTCCGCCAGGTGGACCGCGAAGAGAGCTTGATCCACCTGCTGCGCGTCAACGTGCTCAAGCGCATGGAAAGCGCGGTCTCGTCCTTTGCGCTCACGGTGTACCGCCAGCTTGAGGACGTAGAAGCCACCTTGGCCCAAATCGAATCGCACCCGGCAGAGGTCGAAGAACTCGACATTGCCGATGTGGACATTGACGACCCTACCTTTGAATCCCTGCTGGTGGGCCGCAAGGTCAAGGTGCTGCTGGGCGACGTAGACTTAGTGCGTTGGAAACAAGACCTCATCGAAGATCGCAACCGGCTTGCCACCTTGTATGCGGCAGCAGAACAAGTCAGCGCCGCCCGCGATGACAAGCTGCTCCGTCTGCGGGACTTGATTGCCAACAAGTGCAAGAACCCGATCAATGTCGGCAACCGTAAGGTCATCATCTTCACCGCGTTCGCAGACACGGCCACCTACCTTTACGAACAACTTTCTGGCTGGGCCAAGTCTGAGTTGGGTATCGAAAGTGCATTGGTCACTGGCTCGGGCCGCAATCAATCCACCTTGCCATTGCGTCGAGACCTCAGCAGCATCCTGACGGCTTTCTCGCCACGCTCGAAGGAGCGGCCCGAAGAATTGGCACACGAAGGTGAGTTGGACTTGCTGATCGCCACCGACTGCATTAGCGAAGGCCAGAACCTTCAAGACTGCGACTGGCTGGTGAACTACGACATTCACTGGAACCCCGTTCGCATCATCCAGCGGTTCGGGCGCATTGACCGCATCGGCTCGCGCAACACCTGCATTCAACTGGTGAACTTCTGGCCCAACATGGAGCTGGAGGAATACATCAACTTGGAGCAGCGCGTCAGTGGCCGCATGGTGCTCTTGGACATCTCCGCCACTGGCGAAGAGAACATCATCGAACAACAGTCCGGCAACCAGATGAACGATTTGGAATACCGCCGCAACCAGTTGTTGAAGATGCAAGACAGCGTTATCGATCTGGAGGACCTGTCCAGCGGCGTAGCCATCACCGACCTGACGCTGACCGACTTCCGCATCGACTTGGCCGAGTTCAACAAGCTCCACCCTGGCAAGCTCGACGGCCTGCCCATGGGCGCGTTTTCCGTTGCCACGAGCAACGATGTGGACATTCCACCTGGCGTGATCTTCTGCCTACGCGCTGAAGACGCTGCGGCCGAGAAGGCCATCGACCCCAGCTATCCGTTGGCACCGCACTACTTGGTGCACGCGAGTGACGACGGCACCGTACTCTTGCCCTACACCCAGGCAAAGACCACGCTCGACCGGCTCAAGCGCATGGCCTTGGGGCGCGACCTTCCAGACGCTTCTGCCTGCGCTCGATTCGACCGTGCCACCAAGCATGGCGAAGACATGCGCCACGCCCAAAAGCTGTTGTCCGCCAGCGTGGCATCCATCGTCGGCAAGTCTGAAGAACGCGCTGTGGCCAGCCTGTTTTCGCCGGGCGGCACACACGCCATGAAGGGCGAGTTCGCGGGCGCCAATGACTTCGAGGTGCTGGCCTATATGGTGATCTTGCCCGGCACGGGTGAGGAACAAACCGCATGAATGTGGTGGACCTGTCTTCAGAGCAGCTGATTTCGGCACTGCGCTTGCCTGCCGAGGCCAGCGTTGGCCAGCGCATCCCCAAGAAGATGTTGGCCGAAAACCTGACCTCTCGCGGCACGGCTACCAACGCAGACCGCAAGCTCTTGCAAGAGCAAATTGAAGAAGTCACATGGGTTGCAGCCCTCAAACCCAGCAATGCGGGCATTCCGGTGTACCAGGACGAAGTGCGCAGCTACCTCGAACTGGCCGTGCTGAACGTGCGCCTTCGACAAGGCAGCCAGCTCGACGTGAAGGCTGCCAAAGTTTCATCGAGCACTGCTCGCGTCGCCGAGCTGGTGCATCGCGCCATTCCTTACCCCGTGCTGATGGTCTTGGATGATGACGCGCTCCTGTACCTTTCCATGGTGCACATCCGCTGGGCGCAAAAGGAAGCCGACAAAACCGTTCTCGACGGAGAGTTGATCCAAGGCACCTTTGTGCGCAATGGATCGAGCAAAGCACCCACGGCTAATGCGGCAACGTTGAACGCATTCATGGGTGCATTGCCTCTCAGCATGCAGCCCCGCGCCGATCTGTTCGCCTTGTACCAAGGGTGGATGGACACGCTCTCTGCATGGCAAGCCGCCGCCGTCACCGGTCGCTTTGAATGCGTAAGCCCACAGCAGGCCACCGCCCGCCGCGCAGCCTTGCGCCGCTGCCATGAGCTGGATGCACAGATCAGCAGCTTGCGCGCAGCCGCCAGCAAAGAAAAACAGATGGCTCGCCAAGTCGCCGTCAATCTCGAAATCAAGGCATTGATGGCAGAACGCCAGCAAGCCGCCAACAGTCTTTAAGGGATCACAGTGAAAGCAACAGAAGCGAACCTGCTCAAGTTCCTACGGAAGTCACCGCAGTTCGTCATTCCCATCTACCAGCGCAACTATTCGTGGACTGCGGATCAGTGTCGCCAACTCTGGTCCGACTTGATGCGCGCTGGCCGGGACGAGAAGGTTCAGGCCCACTTCATCGGCTCCATCGTCTACGTTGAGCGCGGCCTGTCATCTGTGACTAGCCAAGAAGCTTTGTTGGTTATTGACGGCCAGCAGCGCCTGACCACCAGCACCTTGCTGATCGCCGCTCTTGCAAAGCACTTCGAGACGCAAGGGCTGGGCGAGTTGTTGGAGGCCTTCTCGAACAAGAAGCTGCGCAACTACTACCTGCTCAATCCTGACGAGGACGGAGAGCGCCATTTCAAGCTGATCTTGTCTGAGACCGACAAGGACACGCTGCTGGCGATTTTGCAAAACACGCCGCTGCCAGCAGAAGCCAGCAGCCGCATCACTGAGAACTACGCCTTGTTCCAAGAGCTGATCGCCGCCAACCAAGGTGAGCTGGAAGTCATTTGCCAAGGCCTTGCCAAGCTGGTGATCGTGGATGTGTCGCTCGACCGTGCCCAAGATAATCCGCAGCTGATCTTTGAAAGCATGAACTCCACCGGGCTGGAACTCAGCCAGGCGGACCTCATCCGCAACTTCATCTTGATGGGCTTGGAACCCAAGCTACAGACCGAGCTGTACAAGACCTACTGGCGCCCCATGGAAAGGGCGTTTGGCCAAGCGGCATACGTGGTGCATTTCGACGCCTTCATGCGCCATTACCTGACGGCCAAGACGGGTGAGATTCCGAACGTGCGTGAGGTCTATGTCGCGTTCAAGACCTTTGCACGCGGGCTCAAAGGCGACACGCGCGACTTGGTGGCAGACATTCACGCCTACGCGTCCTACTACTGTGCCATGGCCTTGGGCACGGAAGCAGATGCCTCGCTCAAGCAAGCCTTCCATGACTTGCGTGAACTGAAGGTGGATGTGGCCTATCCCTTCTTGCTCGACGTTTATCACGACTACAAGCAAAGCCGCCTGACCAGCGAAGAGGTGCTGCGCATCGTGCGATTGGTGGAGAGCTACGTCTTCCGTCGCGCCATCTGTGCCATTCCAACCAACTCGCTGAACAAGACCTTTGCGGGGATGAGCCGCACCCTCAAGAAAGACAGATACCTTGAGAGCGTGCAGGCAGCGTTCCTGCTGCTGCCATCGTACCGACGCTTCCCCAGTGACGATGAATTCAAGCGCGATGTGAAAGTGCGCGACCTGTACAACTTCCGTAGTCGCAGCTATTGGCTACGTCGCCTTGAAAACCATGGCCGCAAAGAGCGGGTGATGGTGGAGGACTACACCATTGAGCACATCCTGCCGCAGAACGAAGCCCTGTCCACAGAGTGGCAAACCGAGTTGGGCGCCGAGTGGCAACGCGTCCAGCAAGACTGGTTGCACACCCTGGGCAACCTCACGCTGACGGGCTACAACAGCGAGTACAGCGACCACTCTTTTGCCTACAAGCGCGACCAAGTCACCGACAAGGACGGCAACCCCGTCGGCTTTGCCCACAGCCCGCTCAAGCTGAACCTTGGGCTTGGCAAAGTCAGCCAGTGGAATGAGACGGCCATCAAAGATCGTGCAGACCGGCTTTCAGCAGACGCAGCCAAGGTCTGGGGAGGCCCGCAACTGGCCGATGACGTTCTGGACGCCTACCGCCCGGCCGCAGCCAAACCCGGCCAGCAATATGGCGTAGCCGACCACGCGCACCTGACGGCAGGGGCAATGCGCGAACTGTTTGAAACCTTGCGCAAGTCAATCCTGGCCCTTGACCCATGCGTCAATGAAGAGTTCTTGAAACTGTACGTTGCCTACAAGGCCGAAACAAACTTTGTGGACGTGGTGCCGCAGGCCAAGCGCCTGCTGCTGGTGCTGAACCTGGGCATTGATGACATCGAAGACCCCAAAGGCCTGTGCCGCGATATTTCCAAAATCGGGCGATGGGGCAATGGCGACGTCGAGATTGGCTTGAGCACTGTTGATGAACTGCCCTACGTAATGGGCTTGATTCGCCAGTCATTCGACCGCCAGATGGATGGCCCTCAAGACGCCTGAGCCACCTTACAGACCCGTATATCCAGAGACACCCATGAGCATCCAAAAAATCGAAGCACATTCGCCTGAAGCACAAAGCGCAGACATCATCGCGGACAACATTGCCAAGCTCAAGGCCATGTTTCCAGAGCTGTTGACCGAAACCACACAAGGCGGCAAGACCTCGGCGACCCTCAATGTGGAAGTGCTGAAGAACCTCATTGGCGATGCCACCGCCGCAGATTCTGAAGAGAAGTACGGGTTGAATTGGCATGGCAAACGCAAAGCGCGACAGATGGCGTTGACCCCCTGAAGACCCCTCGAAAACCTGGT
>DDUQ01000104.1 GCA_002344885.1 Comamonadaceae bacterium UBA2334 | reverse complement strand
CTTCCGATCTGGGTGTTCCTTGCGCATGCTGCGTGAATACCTGGTGAGCGAAGCCATGCATGCGCTGGGCATTCCCACCACCCGCTCGCTGGCGGTGGCCACCACGGGCGAGCGCATCCGCCGCGACACAGGGGCCCTGCCCGGTGCGGTGCTGACCCGCGTGGCGGCCAGCCACATCCGCGTGGGCACCTTCCAGTGGGTGGCCGCGCAGGGCGACGAAGCCACCCTGCGCCGGTTGGCCGACTTCACGCTGGCGCGGCACTACCCCGAACTGGCCCGTGAACATGGCCTGGCGCCGGAGGAACCCGTGGCGGCAAGTGAGGTGGGCGCATCCGGTCTTTCCATCCGGCAGGCGGCTTCGCCCACGTCGGCGGCTGCTTACCTGGCCCTGCTGGCGGCGGTTTGCGAGCGCCAGGCCGCGCTGGTGGCGCAGTGGATGGGCGTGGGGTTTGTGCATGGGGTGATGNNCTTGGCGAGGTGATCGATGCGCAAGGGCAACGACGCGACATTCATCTCAAAGGCTCTGGGCCCACGCCGTTTTCCCGCGGCGGCGATGGCAAGGCGGCCTTGGGCCCGGTGTTGCGCGAATACTTGATGGGCGAGGCCATGCACGCTCTGGGCATTCCCACGACACGGGCCTTGGCGGTGCTGACCACAGGCCAAACGGTTTGGCGCCAGGATGCACAACCGGGCGCGATCTTGGTGCGTGTGGCGCGCTCGCATGTGCGTGTGGGCACGTTTCAATTGTTTGCCGCGGCCGATCACAGCGGGCAGTTGCGTCAGCTCGCCGACTATGTCATCGCGCGCCATTACCCCGATTTGGTCAATCAAGACGGCCGCTACATGCAGTTGCTGAGCAGGGTGTGCGCCGCGCAGGCGCAGTTGGTGGCGGCTTGGATGTCGGTGGGGTTTGTGCATGGGGTGATGAACACCGACAACATGACCCTGTCGGGCGAAACCATCGACTACGGCCCCTGTGCATTCATGGAAGCCTTTGACCCCGACACCGTGTTCAGCTCCATCGACCACGGCGGCCGCTATGCCTGGGGCAACCAGCCCGGTATCGCCCAATGGAACCTGGCCCGGTTGGCAGAAACCCTGCTGCCGCTGCTGCACACCGACAGTGACGAGGCCGTGGCGCTGGCCACGGACGTGATCAACCGCTTCCCAGCCCTGTACCGGCGTGAGTGGCTGGCGGTCATGCGGGCCAAGCTGGGGCTGCAACCCGGGACCGACACGCAGGCCAGCGAAGAAGAGGATCTGGCCCTCATCCAGGACTGGCTGGCGGCCCTCCAGGGTCAGGGTGCCGACTGGACACTGGTCCACCGCCACCTGTGCGATGTGGCCGAAGCCGCAGAGGTCGACGCATCCGCTGCATCCGCCGCATCCAATCCACCCGGCCCGGCACACCAGCGCCTGTTTCACGGGCTGGCGGCCCCGGCGGCGCTGAATGCTTGGCTGCCCAGGTGGCAAGCCCGCCTGCGGCGCAACCCCGTTGGCCAGCCCACCGACTGGGCCCGTGCCATGCGCCGCGCCAACCCCGTGTACATCCCCCGCAACCAGCGAGTGGAGGAGGCCCTGGCTGCGGCCAGCGACCGGGGTGACCTAGCCCCGTTCAGGGTGCTGCTGGCCGTGGTGCAGCATCCGTTTGATGACGTGCCTAGACAGGTACGCTATGCCCAGCCGGACGCCCAAAAAGGCTACCGGACCTTCTGTGGTACCTGATGGAGTTGAGCGTTCCATGGCCCCCATCTCTGCGCCGACGCTGACCCTTCACCCCGTCAATGCGGGGGTGTGCCATGTGCACGACGCCAGCGGCCAGCTGGTGGGCAGCCTCAAACTGATTGGCCAGCGCTGGAAGTTCAAGGCCATCGGCCACACGCCCGAGGGCGACGTGGTGCCTGGCGGCGGCCCTTTCACGCACCGGCACAACGCGGTGTTTGATGCCTTGGACGCCGCGCATGTGACATCGGGACTGTCAGGACCTTGATTGGCAGTGCATTTCCGCGGATACGCCCGGATGGCAGACATCTGTTTGGCGGTAGCATGGCGGCAAACCGTTACCACCAGCCGTCCAGGCGCCAAATACTGTGTTGCACACCATCCGTCATCGGTTGAAGCAGGCTCACAACGCACACACCCGCCACCTTCCGGGGCATCTCAGTGCGCAGGTTCGCGTGGTCAATTTGCTGGCCATGATGGGGGTGGGCCTGTCCGGGCTGTACACGGCGCTGTACGGCATCGTGTTCCAGTCACCTCCTGCGGCTGGGCTGAATGCCGTGTTCACGCTCGCGTACCTGGGCTACTTCCGGGTGTTGCTGCGTGGTGGGCTGCAGGCCAGTCGCATCTGGATCACGCTGGTGTTCGTGGTCCAGATTGGGGTGTTCTCGCTGTGGGCGTTTCAACGGGAAAGTGGCTACCACTTGCATGTGATAGCAGGCATTCCGTTTGCGTTTCTTGTGTTTCCGCACCCCGAGCGTTGGTGGCGTGGTGCGACCGTTGTGGTGTTGCTCGGCATCTTTTTTGCGGCCGAGTGGTGGAACCCGCCCAAATTGTTCGGTGACCATCCCCGGGTGTACGCCCGCGTCACGTACCTGATGGTGGTGCCCGTCGTGGCCTTGCTGGTGGCGGTGGTGTTGCAGTCGTTCCTGAACGAATTGCACCGGCGTGACGAGGCCTTGCAGCAACTGGCGGTGACCGATGTGCTGACCGGCATTGCCAACCGGCGCGGCTGGATGGAGCGCGCGCAGGTCATGCTGGCTCAGGCCCAGCGCATGGGGTTGCCGGCCAGTCTGGTGATGGTGGACATCGACCACTTCAAGCCCGTCAATGACCGGCACGGACACCTGGTGGGCGATCGCCTGCTCGCGGCAGTGGCCCAGGCCCTACATGACAACGTGCGCCAGGAAGACGTCGTGGGCCGCATGGGCGGGGAAGAGTTTGCGGTACTGCTGTGGAACACGCGCCTGGCGGAAGCCGTCCGGGTGGCCGACCATCTGCGCGCACGGGCCAGCGCCGTCAGTGTGCCAGACGAGACGGGTGGCTCCATCGGGTGCAGCATCAGCCTGGGAGTGGCCGAGGTCACGCTGCCAGGCGAAGCGCTGGGCCGTGTCTTGGCGCGTGCGGATGTGGCTCTGTACACCGCCAAGGCAGCGGGTCGAAACCGGGTGTTTCCTGAGCCCGAGGCCTGACGCCGGACAGCCGATGGGTCGCGGTCCGAGCGGATGCCTGCTGTCGGACCCTGGCCCCAACTGGTTCTTGCCAGAGCCGTCAAAATGGTTGCGCCATGCGAAGCATTTGCCGGGTAGCATGGTGCCAATTTTCCAATGGAGTGTTTTCATGTCCGCTGAAGCCGTTGCCGCCAATTCCGCCATTCCGCCGTTGCCTGCGTTCGACGGGCGGGCCATCATCAACGGTCTGCGCGTGGCTGCGGCAGACGGGCAGGTGTTTGACTGCGTGTCGCCCGTCGACGGGCGTGTGCTGACGCAGGTGGCGCGGTGCGGGTTGATGGACGTGAACGAGGCCGTGGCCAACGCTCGCGCCACCTTCGAGAGCCGCCGCTGGAGCGGCATGGCCCCCGCGCAGCGCAAGCGCATCATGATCAAATTTGCCGAACAGATCCAGGCCCATGCCGATGAGTTGGCGCTGACCGAAACGCTGGACATGGGCAAGCCCATCCAGTACGCCAAGGGCGTGGACGTCAACAGCGCGGCCAACTGCATCCGCTGGTACGGCGAGGCGGTGGACAAGATTTACGACGAAATTGCGCCCACGCCGCGCACGGCGCTGGCCCTCATCACCCGCGAGCCGGTGGGGGTGGTGGGCATCATCGTGCCGTGGAATTACCCCATGATCATGGCCGCGTGGAAGATTGCGCCCGCCCTGGCCGCTGGCAACAGTGTGGTGCTCAAGCCCAGCGAGAAATCGCCCCTCACCGCGCTGCGCTTGGCCGAGCTGGCGCTGGCCGCAGGCATGCCGCCCGGCGTGTTCAACGTGGTGCCGGGCTACGGCCCCGAGGCGGGCAGCCCGCTGGCGTTGCACATGGACGTGGACTGCATCGCCTTCACCGGCAGCACGCGGGTGGGCAAACAGATTCATGTGATGGCGGGGCAAAGCAATCTGAAGCGGGCTTGGACTGAGCTGGGCGGCAAGTCGCCCAACATCGTGTTCGCCGACTGCCCCAACCTGGACAAGGCCGTGGCCGCCGCCGTGGGCAGCATCTTCTTCAACCAGGGGGAGAGCTGCAACGCGCCGTCGCGCCTGTTTGTGGAAGAGAGCATCAAGGATGCCTTCCTGGAAAAAGCCCTGGCCCTGGTGCCTGGCTACCAGCCCGCCAACCCGCTGGACAAGTCCACGGTGATGGGGGCCATCGTGGACCGTGTGCAGCTCGGCGCGGTCATGCGCTACATCGAAACCGGCCAGGCGGAGGGTGCCCGTTTGCTGACCGGTGGCCAGGCCGTCGAGCCCGTGGCAGGTGGCTGTTATGTGCAGCCCACCATCTTCGACGGTGTGACCAACCAGATGGCCATCGCCCGGGAAGAAATTTTCGGCCCTGTGCTGAGCGTGCTGAGTTTCACCGACGCCGCCGACGTGGTGCGGCAGGCCAACGACTCGGTTTACGGCCTGAACGCGGCCGTGTGGACGCGCGACATCAACAAGGCCCACGGCGTGGCGCGCGCGCTGCGTGCTGGCACGGTGCACGTGAACCAGTACGACGAAGACGACATCACCGTGCCGTTCGGTGGGTTCAAGCAGAGTGGCGTAGGCCGCGACAAGTCGCTGCACGCATTCGATAAGTACACCGAAACCAAGACCACCTGGATCCGGATTGACAGTCCGGTTTGAAGAAAATAGTGCATCCATCGCCTGTCAGTATTCAATAGTTTGCTACTTTTATTGAAAGCATTGCCATGAGCGCGCCGACACCTGCCAGTCAACTTGCCGCCCTTGCAAGCAACGCACCCTCCGATGTGCCATCCAACGCGGCGTGGCACGCCCGCCGCCTGGCCGCTACGCCGCGCGGCGTGGGGGTGATGGGCGACTTTTTCATCAGCCATGCCAAAAACGCCGAGTTCTGGGACATCGAGGGCCGCCGTTTCATTGACTTTGCCGGGGGCATTGCGGTGCTGAACACCGGGCATGTGCACCCCAGGGTGCAGGGGGCAATAGCCGCGCAGTTGCAGCGCTTCACGCACAGCTGCTACCAGGTGGTGCCGTATGCCGAGTACGTGAGCCTGGCCGAGCGCATCAACGCTATGGTGCCCGTCAGCGGCCCGGCCAAAACGGCGTTCTTCTCCACCGGCGCCGAGGCCGTGGAAAACGCCATCAAGATCGCCCGGCACGCCACCGGGCGCGGGGGCGTCATTGCCTTTGGCGCGGCCTTCCACGGGCGCAGCCTGTTTGCTGTGGGCCTGACCGGCAAGGTGCAGCCGTACAAGGCGGGCTTTGGCCCGTTTGCGCCCGAGGTGTACCACGTGCCTTTCCCGTGCCACTGCGCCTCGCTGGACGACACCAAAAAGGCGATGGAGCAGCTCTTCAAGTGCGACATCGAACCCACCCGCGTGGCCGCCATCATT
>DDUQ01000087.1 GCA_002344885.1 Comamonadaceae bacterium UBA2334 | reverse complement strand
ATCCGGGAGGCATCCATATAAGAACCACCATGGTCAGTGCCGTGTTCCACGGGCCACTGGAGGGGGCGGCTGCGCCCTCGAAGGCCCCACATCAATCCGCTCGGCTCGCACAAAACGTAGCTGCCAAGTCAATACCAACAAGCGCTGAAGGCAAAAAAGTCATGAAAGAACCGTCCACCGCACGCATCGACTGGCGGGAACTGGCTCTGAAGGTGGTGCCCCCCGTCATCGGGCTGGCCTTGCTGGTGGGCTTGTGGGCGCTGGTGTCCATCACCACCAAAGGCAACATCCCCGGTCCGGCGGACACCTGGGGGCAGGCGGTCGAGATTTTCAGTGACCCCTTCTACCGCAATGGCCCCAACGACCAGGGCGTGGGCTGGAACGTGCTGATGAGCCTGGAGCGTGTGGCCCTGGGCTTCGGTCTGGCCGCAGCAGTGGGCATCCCGGCCGGGTTTGCCATCGGCCGCTTCACCTTCCTGGGGCGCATGTTCAACCCGCTGATCAGCCTGCTGCGCCCGGTGTCGCCGCTGGCCTGGCTGCCCATCGGGCTGCTGGTGTTCAAAGGCGCCAACCCGGCTGCCATCTGGACCATCTTCATCTGCAGCATCTGGCCCATGATCATCAACACGGCCGTGGGTGTTCAGCGCGTGCCGCAGGACTACATGAACGTGGCCCGTGTGCTGAACCTGAGCGAATGGAAGATCCTGACCAAGATCCTCTTCCCCGCCGTGCTGCCCTACATGCTGACCGGCGTGCGCCTGGCCGTGGGCACCGCGTGGCTGGTGATCGTGGCAGCCGAGATGCTGACCGGTGGCGTGGGCATCGGCTTCTGGGTGTGGGACGAGTGGAACAACCTGAACGTCAAGAACATCATCATCGCCATCTTCGTGATCGGCATCGTGGGACTGCTGCTGGAGATGGCCCTTATCAAGCTGGCTTCCGCCTTCACATTCGACGAGGTGAAATCATGAGCAACGCATCCCTCACGACCAAATTCATCGAAATCCAGGGCGTCGAACAGACCTTCAAAACCAAGAAGGGCCCGTTCACTGCGCTGCGCGACATCAACCTGACCATCGCCAAAGGCGAGTTTGTGGCCCTCATCGGTCACTCGGGTTGCGGCAAGTCCACCCTGCTGAACCTGATTGCCGGTCTCACCACCCCTACCCAGGGCACGCTGCTGTGCGCCAACCGCGAAATTGCCGGCCCCGGCCCCGAGCGCGCGGTGGTGTTCCAGAACCATTCGCTGCTGCCCTGGCTGACGTGCTTCGAGAACGTTTACCTGGGCGTGGAGCGCGTGTTCGGTGCGGCCAACAAAAGCACCGGCGCTGCCAGCGAAAGCAAAGCCCAATTGAAGGAACGCACCGATGCCGCCCTGGCCCTGGTGGGCCTGACCCACGCCGCACAGAAGCGCCCGGGCGAAATCAGTGGTGGCATGAAGCAGCGCGTAGGCATTGCCCGCGCCCTGGCCATGGAACCCAAAGTGCTGCTGATGGACGAGCCCTTCGGCGCGCTGGACGCCCTCACCCGCGCCAAGCTGCAGGACGAGCTGCTGGAAATCGTGGCCCGCACCCACAGCACCGTGGTGATGGTGACGCACGACGTGGACGAGGCCGTGCTGCTGTCCGACAAGATCGTGATGATGACCAACGGCCCCGCCGCCACCATTGGCGAGGTGCTGAGCGTGGACCTGCCCCGCCCCCGCAACCGCGTGGCGCTGGCTGACAGCCCGCAGTACCTGGGCTACCGCAAGGCGGTGATCGACTTCCTGTACACCCGCCAGGCACACGTGGAAAAGGCGGCCTGACCATGGACATGACACCTCCCCCACTCACGCGGCAAAAGCTGGTGATGATCGGCAACGGCATGGCCGGTGTGCGCACGCTGGAAGAGCTGCTGAAAATCGCGCCTGGCATGTACGACATCACCGTGTTCGGTGCCGAGCCCCACCCCAACTACAACCGCATTCTGCTCAGCCCGGTGCTGGCGGGCGAGCAGACGCTGGACGAGATCATCCTGAACGACTGGGCCTGGTACACCGACAACGGCATCACCCTGCATGCCGGTTGCACCGTGCACGAGGTGGACCGGGTCAGGCGGGTGGTGCATGCCCGCAACGCCGCCGGTGACACCGTCACCGCCGAGTACGACCGCCTGATCATGGCCACCGGTTCCAACCCGTTCATCCTGCCCATTCCGGGCAAAGACCTGAAAGGCGTGCTGGCCTACCGCGACATTGCCGACACCCAGGCCATGATCAACGCGGCCGCCACTTACAAGCACGCCGTGGTGATCGGCGGCGGTCTTCTGGGCCTGGAAGCGGCCAACGGCCTGATGAAGCGGGGCATGACCGTCAATGTGGTGCACGTCATGCCTACGCTGATGGAGCGCCAGCTTGACGCACAGGCCGGCAAGCTGTTGCAGCAGTCGCTGGAAGCACGCGGCATGGGCTTTTTGATGGGCGCGCAGACGCAGGAGCTGGTGGGCGATCAAAACGACGGTAAGGACGGTCGGGTGAAAGCCGTCAAATTCAAAGACGGCACCGAAGTGCCCGCCGATCTGGTGGTGATGGCCGTGGGCATCCGCCCCAACACCGCGCTGGCCGAGGCCATGAAGCTGCACGTCAACCGCGGGATCGTGGTCAGCGACACGCTGCAGACCACCACCGACCCCCGCATTTACGCCGTGGGCGAATGTGCCGCGCACCGGGGCATTGCCTACGGGCTGGTGGCTCCGCTGTTCGAGCAGGGCAAGGTGCTGGCCAACCATTTGGCCGAATACGGCATTGGCCGCTACACCGGCAGCCTGACTTCCACCAAGCTCAAGGTCACGGGCATCGACCTGTTCTCAGCCGGTGAATTTCTGGGCGGCGAAGGCACCGAAGAAATCGTCATGTCCGACCCCTTTGGCGGCGTGTACAAAAAGCTGGTGCTCAAAGACAACAAACTGGTCGGTGCCTGCCTGTACGGTGACACCGTGGACGGCAGCTGGTACTTCAAACTGCTGCGCGAGGGCCGCAGCATCCAGGACATCCGCGACAAGCTGATGTTTGGCGAAAGCAACATTGGCGACGTAGGCCATCAGGGCCACAACAAGGCCGCTGCGATGGCCGACACCGACGAGGTGTGTGGCTGCAACGGCGTGACCAAGGGTGCCATCTGCAAGGCCATCAAGGACAAAGGCCTGTTCACCCTGGAAGACGTGCGCAAGCACACCAAGGCCAGCGCCAGCTGCGG
>DDUQ01000129.1:385-3848 GCA_002344885.1 Comamonadaceae bacterium UBA2334 | reverse complement strand
GGCCGCCGCTTCGGCTGCCGCCTGGCTGCGGTCCATGCGGCGGATCCACAGCGGCATGGCCACGTTGTCCTGGGCACTGAACTCGGGCAGCAGGTGGTGGAACTGGTACACGAAACCCAGGTGACGGTTGCGCAGCTCGCCCTGCTGCTGCGCGTTCAAGGCCGACAGCGCCTGCCCCATCAACTGCACGGTGCCCTGGGTGGGTGCTTCCAGACCGCCCAGCAAATGCAGCAAGGTGCTTTTGCCCGAACCCGATGCGCCGACGATGGCCAACGTGTCGCCGGACCGGACGGTCAGGTCCACGCCTTGCAGCACGGTCACGTCCAGCCGACCCTCGACAAAACGCTTGGTCAAGCCCAAGGCCTGCAATACAGGACTTTTTTGGACTCCACCGCCTTCACCGTATTGACTGACAGCTCCTTTTTTTGCAATATCACTCATGGCGCAGGGCCTCCGCCGGGTTGACGCGGCTGGCGCGCCAGCTGGGGTACAGGGTGGCCACGAACGCCAGCACCAGTGAAATGAGGGCAATCGGCACGATATCGGTTGACTGCGGATCAGAGGGCATGCGACTGATCAGGTACACATCGCGTGGCAGGAAGCTGGCACCCAGCAGGTTCTCCAGCGCGGGCACGATGACGTCGATGTTGAACGCAACCCCCAGGCCCAGAACCAAGCCACTGACGGTGCCGACGATGCCGACCATGGCACCCTGCACCACGAACACGCCCATGATGCTGCGCGGGCTGGCACCCAGCGTGCGCAGGATGGCGATGTCGGCCCGCTTGTCGGTCACGGTCATCACCAGCGTGGACACCAGGTTGAACGCGGCCACGGCCACGATGAGGGTGAGGATGATGAACATCATGCGCTTTTCCAGCTGCACGGCGGCAAACCAGGTGCGGTTGGTGCGGGTCCAGTCGCGCAGCAGCAGGTCGCCGCTGAGCGTGCCTGCCAGCTGCTGGGCCACCTCGCGCGCCTGGTGCAGGTTGGCAATTTTCAGCCGGATGCCAGTGGGGCCTTCCAGCCGGAAGATACGGGCCGCATCGTCCTGGTGCAGCAGCACCAGCCCGGCGTCGTACTCGTAGTGGCCGGAATCGAAGGTGCCGACCACCACCATCTGCTTCAGGCGCGGCACCACCCCTGCAGGCGTCACCTGCCCGCTGGGGGCAATGAGGGTCACGGTGTCGCCCTCGCGCACACCCAAATTGCGGGCCAGGTCCAGGCCCAGCACCACACCGAACGCACCAGACTGCAGGCGCTGCAGCACCGACGGCACGCCCGCACGGGTGGCAAAAATGTCGGTCACGTCGCCTTCCAGCGCCGGGTCCACGCCCCTCACCAGGGCACCTTTGATGTCCTCGCCCCGGGCCAGCAAGGCTTGCGCCGCAATGAACGGCGCGGCACCCAGCACCTGGGGATGGGCCTTGACTTCTTTCATCGTCAGGTCCAGATCGGGCAAGGCCGCACCGCCGGGGGCAAACACCTCGATGTGCGCCAGCACGCCCAGCATGCGGTCACGCACCTCTTTCTGGAACCCGTTCATCACGCTCAGCACAATGATGAGCGCCGCCACACCCAGGGCAATGCCCAGCATCGACGCGCCGGAAATGAACGAGATGAAACCGTTCTTGCGCGTGGCCCTGCCCGCACGCGTGTAGCGCCAGCCCAGGGTCAGTTCATAAGGAAGATTCATACCCGGGATTGTGTCATCCCGCACAATCCGTCGCATGTCCGCCACTCTGCCACCTGCCCACGAGCCGACACCATCGGTCACACCGGCTGCCGCCTTGCACCTGATCATCCCGTTTGCCCACACCGGGGGCGATGGCGAACCGCCATTGGCCCCGCTGCCTGACGCCGTCAGGCTGCCCCACCTGCGGCAACTGCTGGCCACGGCCACGCGGCACCGGCTGTTGCGCGTGCCGCCCGACAGCCTGACCCCGCCGCACGAATGGGCGTGTGCCTGGGCGCAGGGTTTGCCGACCGGCGTGCCAGAGTTAGATGCCACGGCCCACACGCCGCCCGCCCATGGCTCTTCCATCGGCACCGACCTGCCGGCAGACCGCAGCCTGCCCTGGGCCGCCTGGGACGCCGCCCACCTGCTGCCCACACCGCAGACACCAGCGGCCTGGTTCACCCCCTGCCACCAGGAAATCGGTACCCACCACGTCAGCCTGTTGCCGCCACAGGCGCTGACGCTGAGCGACGACCATTCCCGCGCCCTGATGGCCGCCCTGGCACCGCTGGCGCTGGAAGACGGCATCCACCTGCGCTGGGTGGCAGCCGACCGGTGGCTGGCCACTGGCAACGTGCTGGCGGGCGCACAGGCGGCGTCGCTGGACCGCGTGGCGGGCCGCTCCATCGGCCCGTGGCTGCATGCCCTGCCGCCCTTGCTGCGCCGACTGCAATCGGAAGCACAGATGCTGTTCTACACCCACCCTGCACACGACGAACGTGCATCGGCCGGTCAGGCACCCGTCAACGCGTTCTGGGTCAGCGGTGCGGGCGCTGCACCTGCGGCGCCCCACGCCAGCAGCGCCCTGCCCCCACCGACCCTGGTCCACAGCCTGCGCGATGCCGCGCTGGCTGCGGATGCCGCACGCTGGGCCCAGGCATGGGCCGACACCGACCGCGACGTGCTGCCCGGCTGGCTGGCACAGGCTGCCACCGGCCGCACCCTGCACACCCACCTGTGCGGTGAACAGGGGTGGCTGCACATCACCCACTCGCCCACCACCGTCTGGCAGCGGCTGAACCTCAAAATTTCGAATATTTTTTCACCTCAGCGCTTTTATTCATTGGTTTCTTCACTATGAAAATCGTCAACCGCGATGTCCCACCCCGCGCCGCCTGGGCACTGGAGCAGGCCGGTGTGCACCCTTTGCTGGCACGGCTGTATGCCGCTCGCGGCCTGTCGAACCCGGCCGAACTGGACGACAACCTGGCCCGCCTGCTGCCACCCGCCACCCTGACCCACGCCGATGAGGCCGCCCGGCTGCTGGCCGACGCGCTGGCGAACCAGCTGCGCATCTGCATCGTGGCCGACTACGACTGCGATGGCGCCACCGCCTGCGCCGTCGCGCTGCGTGGCCTGCGCATGCTGCAAGCGGCTTGGGCGAGCCATGCCCGCCAGCCGGCGCAACCGGGCCGCATCACCTACCTGGTGCCCGACCGCGTGGCCGATGGCTACGGGCTGACACCCGGCATTGCCCGGCGCGTCGCCGCCACCGGTGCGCAGGTGCTGGTGACAGTGGACAACGGCATCGCCAGCCTGGAAGGGGTGGCCGCCGCCCGTTCACTGGGGCTGCAAGTGCTGGTGACCGACCACCACCTGCCGGCTCAAACCGAAGGCGAAACGGTCCTGCCCGCCGATTGCGTCATCGTCAACCCCAACCAGCCCGGCTGCACATTTGAAAGCAAATCCATCGCCGGAGTGGGCGTGATGTTCTACGTGCTGCTG
>DDUQ01000129.1:0-155 GCA_002344885.1 Comamonadaceae bacterium UBA2334 | reverse complement strand
CGTGATGTTCTACGTGCTGCTGGCCCTGCGGGCCGAGCTGCGCAACCGGGGGGTTCTGGATGCCGCCGAGCCAGCGCCGGGCCGTCCCAAGCTGGCGAGCGCCCCTCACGGGGGGGCAGCGACAGCAGGGAGCGTGGGGGGCCCGGTTCCACAAC
>DDUQ01000014.1 GCA_002344885.1 Comamonadaceae bacterium UBA2334 | reverse complement strand
CCTGGCTGGCCTGCGCCGGACCCGATGCCCCACCCCACGCGGCCAACCGCGTGGCCATGCTGACCAATGTCCGCCACGGACACGACACCACAGCGTGGCCCCGCAGCCGGGGCGAATTGCCCCTTGTGTGGCTCAACGGCACTCCACTCGAGGCCCTGCTGGCCCGGCTGGACCCCGCCGCCTACGGCGCGTTCAACCTCGTGGTGGGTGATGTGGCCACTGGCGCGTGGCACTGGGTGACCAACCGCGACGACCAACACCACACCACGCTGCACTGTCAGGCGCTGGAGCCGGGTGTGTACGGCCTGTCCAACGCCCGCCTGGACACACCCTGGCCCAAAACGCTGGCCTTGCGCACGGCGCTTGAACAGGCCCTGCCCGCCGGGGCAGCCAACGCCGACACCTTGCCGTCAGCGCCGCCTGCGCCCATCTCGGCCACCGAGGCAGCGCTGTGGGTCGCTTTGGCCAACCCGCACACCTGGCCCGATGCCGACCTGCCCGCCACCGGTGTGCCCCTCGAATGGGAACGGGCGCTCTCCGCCGTGTGGGTGGACCACCCGCCCAGCTACGGCACCCGCACCAGCGCACTGCTGGCGGTTCACGCCGTCGGGGACGATTCGCCCGGCTGGTACTGGCGCATGCAGGAGCAGACCTGGCGACCCACGCCACAACCGGTTCCGCGTGAAGAACACTGGCACACCCTGGCAAGCGGCGGCCGCTGAGCGCTGTGCGCCTGCAAAGCCTCCCGCAGGTCGACGGGTCAACGTCACCAGGTATTGAACGGTCGGGTGATCAGGGCCGAGTTGAAGTACCGGGGGTCGTGCGTCACCTCTTCGCCCAGCCAGTCGGGTCGGTCGAAGGGCTGTTCTTCTGACGCCAGTTCCACCTCGGCCACCACCAGCCCGATATTGTCGCCATGGAACTCGTCCACCTCCCACACCGTGTTGCCCACGGTCTGGGTATATCGGGTCTTGTCGATGAACGGGCCGTCGCACAGTTGCAACAAGGCTGCCGCGTCGGCCACCGGAATGGCGTACTCGAATTCGGCGCGGGTGGCCCCGCTGGTCGCACCTTTGATGGTCAGCCAGGCCTGTTGGCCCGCCAGGCGCACACGGACCGTGCGAGCCTTGTCCCGGTTCAGGTAGCCCTGGGTGTAACGCACGCCATCGGCAGTGCGCCAGCCGGTGCCCGTCACGCGAAATTTGCGCTCGATCTCGATGGCCATGTGTTCACCCTCACGCCACGGAACGGCCGAGCGCACGCACCATGGTCTGGTGCGGCAGGCCGGCCTCCTCAAACGGCTCGCCTTGCGGCACAAACCCGTGGCGGGCATAAAAGCGCGCGGCACCGGTCTGGGCATGCAACAAGACCTCGGTCATGCCCACTTGCCGGGCCTGTGCCAGCAACCCGGTCAACAACTGGCCGCCCAGGTTCTGGCTGCGTTGCGACGGCACGACCGCCATGCGCCCCACCTGTCCACGCTGCCCGCCATCCAGCGGCACCAGCCGCCCCGTGGCGAGGGGCAGGCCCAACCGGTTGGTGATGAGCGCGTGGTGGGCGGTGGCATCGGCACCGTCAGACATCAGATCGGCCGGAATCCCTTTTTCCTCGGCAAACACGGCATGGCGCAGTGGCATGGCGCGGGCTTGCACGCTGGCCCAGTCACCCAGGTGCAGCTGCGTCATGGCATCGCCCTGCTCGAAAGCGGCCAGTGCGTCGCGCAGGGCTTGTGGCACCTCGCGCGACGGCCTGGTGCCTTTGGGGGCGTGCGGGTCGATGTAGACATAGGCCAGCTCACCGGTGGCCAGCAACTCGTCACCCCGGAACACCGCGCCCTGAAAGCGCATGGAACTGCGTCCGGCTTCGACAAACCGCATACCCACATCCAGCAAGTCATCCATGCGGGCGCTGTCGATGAAGTCTACGGTTGCCTTGCGCACCACCATGTCCCCGCCCAGCGCCCTGAAGCTTTCGGCGTAGGGCATGGCCGATGCACGCCAATACTCGGTGATGGCGGTGTCCAGGTACATCAGGTAGTGCGCGTTGAACACGATGGCTTGCATATCCACCTCAGCCCAGCGCACACGCATGCGATGCAGCAATCGGAAATCGGAACGGGTTGTCATGGTGTCAGGTTAAAAGAATAAACAAGTTTAATAAAAACAATAGCAATAAAGTCAATTAAATAAAGTGCCGGAGGCTAAAAAACATGTGAAATCAGCCTCCAAAGGCGTGGCGCAAGGCCCGTGCCGCGTCCTGGTGCGCCGTGAGTGCCTCGGGAATGGCCCGGCCCATTTTGATGAACTCGTGCGTCACCCCCCGGTAAATTTCCAGATCCACCGGCACACCGGCCATGCGCAGGCGATCGGCATAGGCCACCCCTTCATCCACCAGCGGGTCGCATTCGGCCAGCCCCATCCAGCAAGGGGCTACACCGTCGACATCAGGGGCCAGCAAGGGCGCAAACCACCAGTGCTCACGGTCCGCCCGGTCGGGTATGTAGTGGTCGAAAAAATAGTCAATGGCGTGCGACTCCAGCACAAAGCCATGGGCAAACGTGTGGTGCGAAGGCGTGTCCTGGTGTGCCGTGGTGCCCGGGTAGAACAGCAGTTGCAACGCGAGCGGCAGGCGGGCATCGCGCGCCATCAGTGCCACCACGGCAGCCAGCGTGCCACCGGCACTGTCGCCCCCCACGGCCACGCGGCTGGCATCCAGGCCCAGCGCAGAAGCCTGGTCGCGCAGGGCCAGGAAGCTGTCCCACGCGTCATGAACAGCTGTGGGGTAACGGTGTTCGGGTGCCAGCCGGTAATCCACAGACACCACCGCGCATTGGGCCAGGTGCGCCAGATGGCGGCAGAGCGTCTCATGCGTGGCCACGCTGCCAATGGTGAAGCCGCCACCGTGCAGGTACAGCAACACGGGTTGCGGCTGGTCTGTGGCATGTGGCATCCACAGCCGGGCATGCAAACTGTGTCCGTCCCGGGCGGGCCAGTTCAGGTCTTTGACCAAGGCCATTTTGTGGGGCTGCAAATCCAACACGCCTGAGCCCTGCTCGTAAAAGTCCCGCGCCTGCTGGGGCGTGAGGGTGTGCATGGGCGGCCGGCCGGCGCGGGCCATGCGGTCGATGACCCCACGCATCAGCGGTGTCAGGCGGGCACGAGGGTTCTGATGGAGGCTCATGTAAGCGAGGAAATCGGTCAAAAACAGGCACGCGGCCTTCGCCAGCGCCCGGAGGCAGCAGTGTAAGTGGGGATGCAGCTTCTTTGCGCTTGCTTGCTGTTTGCTTGCTTTTTGCGAGCAGGCACTAGAATGCACGGCGTTTTCAGGCACCGTGACCCGGTGCGGCCTTTTTGCCCTTACGCCCGGGCTCACAGCTGACATGGCTCACAACACCATCCATTTCCAGAACCCGCAAACCGGCCAGACCCGCAGGGCACCGGCTGGCTTTGCCTGGACGATTCTGCTTCTCGGCCCCCTGGTGTTCCTCGCCCGAAAAGAATGGCTGCTGTTTGCCGTCACGCTGGTGCTCACAGTCATCACCCTGCACCTGAGCAACGTGTTTCTGGCGTTGAAGGGCAACCGCATGTACATACAGTTGCTGGTGAACTCGGGTTTCCGGGTAGACAGAGTGGACCATGGCACCGTGGAGCAACTGTCAGAAGCGCTGGACATTCAACTGCCCACACTCTCTTCTTTTCTGTTTGCCGAAACCAGACAAGCGCCCAACTGAGCGGGCTACCCGCCGCTCGGCCTCACAGGGCATGCACCTGATGGATATCAGGCGCCTCCAGCCATTGGGCAAATTCATCCACCAACTGCTGGCTGGCATCCACGGCGGCATGCCAGATGCGTGAGCGTGTTTCAAAGTCCCGGCTGTAGCGTGTGAAATCGGTCCGGTCGGGCAGCTTGCCCTGCGGCAAACCAGCCACCCATTCAGGGTTGGGAGCGAGCACCAGCATGTGACTCAAAGCCGACGTCGCCGGGTGGCGCCAACGCAAGGCCTTGTCGAGCCAACCGGGCACCACACGCTGCTGAAAATGCGGGTACAGCACCAGACCCGGTGCGCGACCTGCAGGTGTCTGGTACTGGAGGTGCAGGTGGTAATCGGTGATGCCACCATCCCAGTAACAGCCGAACGGCGCCCCCGCAATGCCCACCACGGGCTCCAGCACGAACGGAATGGAACAGCTGGCCTGCAAAGCCCCCATGAAATTGGCCTGCGTGAGCACCACGTGCCGTGTGCTGAGGTCTGACGCATCAAAGGGCATCGGCTGCGCCTGCGACGCCAGAAGCCCCTGAGCACCCACCGGACTGGAGAACACCACCCGCTGCAACCAGCCCCCCAATGCCCTGCGGGCAATGGCGTTGCTGACAAACGCACCGGCGTAACCGGCCGGCACACGCCATGTGCCGGGCCGTGACAACACGTGCCGACCGCGAGAGGTGATGATGTGCAAACGGTACCGGGGGTGGTGCAGCACCTCAGCCACCCGGCCACCGTAAAACGCTTTCAGATTGTCGGCAAACTGTGCGCTGACCCGGTGGGCAGGTGGACGCTTTTCGTCGGGTGCCAATTCGTAATGCTGAGCAATGTAGTCCCGCTCCAGACGAGCGAACGCTGACGTGCTGTCTTGAAGGCAGGCAGTGGCCATGCGCCACGCCCCGATGGAGGCTCCCACCAGGTCGATGGGTTGGGTGCTGCGCGGCAGCCAATCTCCGAACAGGAATCGATCCATACGCCCCAGCATCAAGCCCTTGGGCCCACCTGCCGCGGCAGGGATGCATGCAATGTCAGCCGGTGACAAACCGTTTTGCAGCAGGTGCTGTCGAGCGGCCGGACCGGCATACAACCGCAGCGCCTTCATGGCTGGCAGACCGTCATCCGCTGAAGCCCTCACGTGCATGTTGCAGCGCAGGAATGCTGTCGCTCATGATGGCATCGGGGTCCACGCCCAGCGCTATGCCGACGGCATCGGGGTATGAGCCGATGAGCGCACTGAGCTTGATGTCGGAAAACTCCACCCGCGAGCGCCACGCCGCCAGGTGCACCACGGCCGCAATGGGCTCGATGTTCTCGTTGTCGAACGGATGCAAATGGTTCTCCAGACCGGCCACCATGCGTTTGGGGAAACGCCATTCACGTGCCAGAGCAGCACCCACCTGGGCATAGTTGTAGCCAAAGGCGGCTGTTTCGGTCTGCGCACGACGCAGATCGAACGGCGACACCCGTTCGTTGACCGAAGCCATCGCTTCCGGCATGCCCACATGCATCATCAATTCGCCGATACCGTGGATGAGACCTGCGGTGTAGACCGAGCTGTCGTCCACACCCAGAGGGGCCGCCACATACCGTGCCATGTTGGCCGTGGTCAGGCTGTAGCGCCAGAAGGTGTCGAGGTCTATGCCCGGCGCATGGTGAAACCCCTCCTGCAGCAACGCGGCCAGTGCCATGGCGCGAACCTTGACCAGCCCCAACATGGAAATGGCTTCGCGCGGATGGTTGACCGAACGCAGCAAGCCAAAAAAGGCCGAATTGGCCTGCCGGATGATCTTGGCGGTCAGGACCGGATCGGTTTCGATCAACTCGGCCAGCGTCTCCAGATCGGCATCCGGGTCGTCGAGCGTGTCAATGAGCTTGCCGGCGACTTTGGGGGCGGGCGGCAAGGCCTTGGGTTGGGCCAACAGGGCTTCGAGTTTCATGACGTTTGCAGAGTCAGACGTTGATTAGGAAAAAAGGCTTGCGCCATCAATCGAGGAAAGCGCCCAGTTCACCTTTGCTGCTCCAGTCTTCGGGGTCTTTGTCCAGCAGGGTGTCCAGGTCCAGGCCCATCACCAGTCCAACCATGTCGGGGTAGGTGGCGGCGAGGCCGTTGGCATCGAGTTGAACCTCCTGCGCACGCGCCCGCCAGACGGCCATGTGCAGGACACCGGCCAGCAATTCGTAGGTTTCGCCTTCAAAAGGTGCGTGCAGGTACTTCAACGCTTTGACAATCGGGTCCGGGAAGTTCCACCGCACGGCAAACCCCGCACTGACGTCGGCGTAGGTGTAGCCAAACTGGGCCTGTTCGGCCCGCGCACGGTCAAGGCCGAGCGGCGGCACCGAAAAATCCAACCGCCTGATGTCATCGGGCATGCCCATGTGCATCACCAGGTCACCCAAAGCGTGCACCAGCCCGGCCGTGAATGCCGCACCGGCATCCGCTTTCATGGTCTGGGCAAGGGCACGGGCAATTTTGGCCACATTCAGGCTGTAGCGCCAGAACTGCTCCAGGTTGACGCCTTCCACCTTGCGAAAGGCACCGCCGAGCGCCGCCGCGGTGACCATGGTGCGTACGTGGTTGAGGCCCATGATGGAAGCCGCTTCCTGCACGCTGGCGACCTGCCGCTGCAAATTGAAAAAACTCGAGTTGGCCAGGCGCAACGCACGGGTGGTCAGCGCCGGGTCGGAGGCCAGCAGGGAACCGATGCGACGGATGTCGGGGTCATCCTTGTCCAGCTCCGTCATCAGGTGCGAGACCGCCTCCGGAATGCTGGGCAATGCGCGGGGATGGGCCAGAAGTTGTTCGAGTTCCATCGACATACCAATTTCAGTGACTGCGTTTCAGACCATCACCTTACCCTAAAACAACCTGACCGGCGCACCGGTTCGGACAGATCAGCGCTTGAAACCTTGCAATTTGGCAAAGGCAGAAGCCATGGCCGACGCACCTGGCGCAGCAACGGCGTCCCGACCGCCACTTCGCTGGTGCCGCCCGGCTGGCTCGAAACGGTTGTCGCGTGGCGCACCGCGCTCGCCGCCATTGCGTGGGGGTGCGGCATCGAGCTTCATGGACAGACCGATGCGCTTGCGCGCCACGTCCACCTCCATGACCTTGACGCGCACGATGTCGCCGGTCTTGACCACCTCGCGGGCATCGTTGACAAACTTGTGTGCCAACTGGCTGACATGCACCAACCCGTCCTGGTGAACGCCCAGATCGATGAACGCACCGAACTGCGCCACGTTGCTGACCGTGCCCTCCAGAATCATGCCCTCCTTCAGGTCGGCAATGTCTTCCACGCCGTCGTTGAAGCGGGCCACCTGGAAATCGGGGCGCGGGTCGCGGCCCGGCTTTTCCAGTTCGCCCAGGATGTCCTTCACCGTGATGACGCCGAACCGGTCATTGGCAAACAGCTCCGGTTTCAGGGTTTTGAGCACATCGCTGCGGCCCATGACCTCGGTGATGGGTTTGCCCGTTTTGACCAGGATCTGCTCGACCACCGGGTAGGTTTCAGGGTGCACGCCGGTCATGTCCAGAGGGTTGCTGCCGCCGCGTATGCGCAAAAACCCGGCACTCTGTTCGAAGGTCTTGGCCCCCAGGCCGCTGACGTCCAGCAGTTGCTTGCGGGTCTGGAAGGCCCCGTTGCTCTCGCGCCAGCGCACCACGGCTTTGGCGACTGTGGTTGACAGGCCCGACACACGCGACAACAGCGGCACGCTGGCGGTGTTCAGATCCACACCCACACCGTTCACACAGTCTTCCACCACGGCATCGAGCGTGCGGGCGAGTTCTCCCTGGTTCACGTCATGCTGGTACTGACCCACGCCAATGCTCTTGGGGTCGATCTTCACCAGTTCAGCCAGTGGGTCTTGCAGGCGGCGTGCGATGCTGGCCGCGCCGCGCAGGCTCACGTCCACATCAGGCATTTCCTGCGACGCGTATTCGCTGGCGCTGTACACAGACGCCCCCGCTTCGCTGACCACCACTTTCTGGATGCCTTTACACGGATGGTTGCCGTCACCGCTGGCGGCAATGCCTTTTTCAATCAGCTTGATGAGTTCTGCGGCCAGTTTGTCGGTCTCGCGGCTGGCCGTACCGTTGCCAATGGCGATCAGGTTCACGCCATGTTTGTCACACAGGCGTACCAGCGTGTGCAGGCTGCCGTCCCAGTCGCGGCGGGGTTCATGCGGGTACACCGTGGCGGTGTCCACCAGTTTGCCGGTGGCATCCACCACCGCCACTTTCACGCCGGTACGGATGCCGGGGTCCAGCCCCATCACCACGCGGGGGCCGGCGGGGGCCGCCAGCAGCAGGTCGCGCAGGTTGTCGGCAAACACCTTGATGGCCGTGGCCTCGGCGCTTTCGCGCAGGCGCGCAAACAGGTCGCGCTCGGTGGACAGGCTCAGCTTCACGCGCCAGGTCCAGGCCACGCATTTGCGCAACAGGTCGTCTGCCGCCCTGCCCTGGTGTCGCCAGCCCAGGTGCAGCGCGATCTTGCCCTCGGCCAGGCTGGGCGGCAGCACGGGTTTTCTGGCTGTAGCAGACTTGTCTTGACCAGAAAGCGGTGGGGCCTGTTTTTGTTCATGATTGACGACAGGCTCCGGCACCACCAGCTTCACATCCAGGATGTCGAGCGACCGGCCTCGGAACACCGCCAGCGCGCGGTGCGACGGCACGCGGCCGATGGGCTCGTCGTAATCGAAGTAATCACGGAACTTGGCCACGTCGGGGTTGGTTTCTTCCTTGCCCACCTTGGCTTCCACCAGTTTGCTTTGCAGCAGGCCTTCGGCCCACAGCCATTCGCGCAAGGTTTGCACCAGCCCGGCGTCTTCGGCCCAGCGCTCGGACAGGATGTCGCGCACACCATCCAGCACGGCCAGGGTGGTGGAAAAATCGGTGCCCTCCGGGTCACCCACGGGGCGCACAAACGCCAGCGCCTCAGTCATAGGGTCCAACGCGGGGTTGCCCAACAGCTTGTCAGCCAATGGCTCAATGCCTGCTTCGCGCGCCATCATGCCCTTGGTGCGGCGCTTGGGCTTGTAGGGCAGGTACAGGTCTTCCAGTTCCTGCTTCGTGGGGGCGGCTTCTATTGCTGCGCGCAGCTCAGGTGTCAGCTTGCCCTGCTCGGCAATGCTTTTCAGCACGGCTTCACGGCGGTCTTCCAGCTCACGCAGATATCCCAGACGGGCCTCCAGCTCTCGCAATTGAATGTCATCCAGCCCGCCTGTCACCTCTTTCCGGTAACGGGCAATGAACGGGACGGTGGCCCCGCCGTCGAGCAATTCCACCGCAGCCAACACCTGGCGCGGCTGCACTTTGATTTCCAGCGCGATTTGCGCGATGATTTTTTGCATGTTGATCAAAAACACGTTCAGGCCTGTCCGCCCGACGGGTGTCTGCACCCCCGCCAGGCGGCCCCCGACCCGCTTCAGCATGGGACCGGGCCGGTTCAAAGGGCGCAAAGTGTGCCACACCACCCATGGCGAGCCATCTGCCAGCGCTGTGCCAGGTGGGGAAACTTGCGCAGACCACGCGATTCAATGAACGTACACTGTGCCGTCATGCACCCTGCCAACCCACCCACCGCGCCGTCCGGCATCGACCTGGCCACCCTGTTCGATGCAGTGGCAGACAGTGTCTACCTGATCGACCCGCTCACCTCGGGCATCGTCTGGTGCAACCGGGCAGGGTATGAGAGCCTGGGCTACCAGGCAGACGAAATCCTGGGGCATTCGGTCCTGAGCCTGCAGAAGGACGTGACCGGCCTGCCCGCCTGGCAGGACATCGCCAGCGAAATCCGGAAAACCAACCCTTATGTGTTTGTGGGTCGGCACCGGCACAGGTTGGGCCACGAAATCAGCGTCGAGGTGCTGACCCGCACCTTCGACGCCGGTGGCGCACAGTGGTTCCTGTCGGTTGCACGCGACGTGACACAGCGTATGGCGCTGGAGGCCGACCAGCATTCCCGCGATGAACACGTCCGTTTCGCGCTGAACGAAGCGTCGGACGGCATCTGGGACTGGCACCTGCCCAGCGGCGAGGTGAGCTTCAGCCCTCAACTCAAGCGCATGCTGGGCTACGGCCCGCACGAGATGGCACCCACCGTCGAAACCTGGACCACAGCGGTTCACCCGGACGATGCCGCCTCGGTTTTCCAGGCCATCAACCAGCACATCCAAGGACTGCGTGAGCGGTACGAGGCGGAATACCGGCTCAGGAACCGCAACGGCCACTTCATCTGGGTGCACGACCGGGGACGCATGTGCCAGCGCGACGCCGACGGCAACCCCGTGCGCATGGTTGGCATGGTGCAGAACATCACCGACCGCAAAACGCTGGAGCTGCAACTGCAGCGCCACGCTTCCCACGATGCCCTGACGGGTCTGCGCAACCGCCGGGAAAGCGAACATACGCTCGAGAACCTGGTGCAGACCTGCCTGCGCCTGGGCATTCCGCTGGGCGTCTGCCTGTTTGACCTGGACCATTTCAAGCACATCAATGACCAGTTGGGACACCTGGCCGGAGACAGGGTGTTGTCGAAGGTATCCGCCAAGGTCAGCGATTGCATCCGTTCCTCGGACAGTGTGTTCCGCTGGGGTGGCGAAGAGTTTCTGCTGTTATGTCCGGGGTCCGACCAACAGCAGATGGCGCAGTTTGCGGACAAACTGCGGACCGAGATTCAAACCCTGCCGTGGCCGGACGTGCCTGGCCTGGAGGCCGTCACCGCCAGTTTCGGTCTGGCATCGCTGCCCACCGACGGCGTCACACCCAGGGAGCTGGTGCTGGCAGCCGATGCCGCCCTCTACCGGGCCAAAGGCAGCGGCCGAAACCGTGTGACCGCCCATACCGACTCGCCCGACTCGGCAGGCACACAGGCCCCGAGGCCCGTCACGCTGGCCACGGCCAGTCCAGCTTTGGACACCCGTGCATTGCTCGCCGAGTTGCAACGCTTGAGCCAGCGCGAACAACACCTGGAACAGTTGCTGAACTCTGCTCCCGACGCAGTCCTGGTCATGGACACGAACGGACACATCACCGAGTGGAACAAAGGTGCCGAGCGTCTGCTGGGCTGGAAGCAACACGAAGTTCTGGGCAAACAGGTGGCAGACGTGCTGGTGCCGCCCGAGCACCGGGAACGTCACCGCGCGGGTTTGCAGCGCTTTTTGCGCGAGCGCACGTCGACGATGCTGACACGCCCGGTCCAAGTCGAGTCGCTGCGCAAGGACGGCTCCCGGTTGCCGGCAGACATGTCCATCTGGCCGATCCACCAAGGCGAACTGGTGTCGTTCGGCGCGTTCATGCGGGACAACACTGAACGCAAGCTGACCCAACAGGCCCTGGAACTGAATGCCGAACGCTACCGACAGGTCGTTGAGAACCTGGGCGAGGGCATGGGCGTGATCCAGGACGGTGTCACTGTGTACGTCAACCCGCGTGCGGCCGAATTGCTCGAACGCCCAGCCTCGGCGATGGTCGGGCAGGCATTCCTGGCCTGGGTGCATCCGGACGACCACGCGCTGGTGGCTGACCGACAACGCCGCCGCCAGCTTGGTGAAGCTGTGCCGGACCGGTATGAACTCCGGTGCGTCACCGGCACCGGTCAGGTGCGGTGGATGTCCACCCGCGCCTCGGCCCTGACGTGGGAAGGCCGTCCGGCCACCATGACCTTCTTCACCGACGTCACCGACCAGCGCAGCACCCTGATGGCGCTGCAGGCCTCCGAAAAGCGCTACCGCACGGTGGTGCAGCAACTGGGCGAAGGCATGATGGTGATCCAAAAGGGGCACGTGATCTTTGCCAACCCGCAAGCGGCGGCCCTGCTGGGGCGCACGCCAGAAGAGCTGGAGAACATGCACGCGCTGGCGGTCATCCACCCGGAAGACAGGGCCATGGTGGCCGAGCGCCTGCAAGCCCGGGACGGCGGCAACCAGATTGATGTGCAGACCGAGTTCCGCATCGTCTGGCCAGATGGCTCCGAGCACTGGCTGAACACCCACTCCAGCATGGCCGAATGGGAGGGCCAGCCCGCCACCCTCACCTTCTTCGCCGACCACACCCAGCAGCGCCACATGATTGAAGCGCTCCACCGGTCGGAGGAACGCTACCGCCTGGTGATTGAACACGTCGGCCAGGGCATGGTGGTCGTCAAAAACGACCAGTTCGTGTTCGCGAACGCCCGCGCGTGCGAAGTCATGGAAATGCCCCTGCAAGACATGCTGGCACGGGGCTACCTGGAGCGCATTCACCCCGAAGACTTGGGCATGGTGCAGGAGCGACGCCGCAAGCGCCTCGCGGGTGAAGCGGTGCCGAAACAGTACGACATCCGCCTGCTGATGCCCGATGGCCGCATCAAATGGATCGACATCGGTGTCACCCTGGTACCTTGGGACGGTGGGGTGTCGACATTGACGTTCTTCTCCGACATCACCGATCAGCGCCGCACCACCGAAGCCTTGCACCGTTCGGAAGAACGTTACCGGCAGGTGATCGAGCATGTGGGTGAAGGCATGGTCGTGGTG
>DDUQ01000070.1 GCA_002344885.1 Comamonadaceae bacterium UBA2334 | reverse complement strand
TGGCGCAGATGGCGCAGCAATTGCCAACATGGAGTTGGAGTTTGTCGATATCAACGGCAAATCGGTCACCACCAAAACCGATGCCAACGGCTATTACCGCATCAGCTTGCGCGGCATGAAAGCGCCACTGGTAGCCACCGTCAAACGCGACGGAAAGCCCTGGAAGTCCATGTTGGTGCAAGACATCGTGCGGGCCCCTTCCAACCGCAAGTTCTACACCATCAACCTCACAGGCCTGACCGATGTGGTGGCGTCGGAGGTGGCCAAGAAGGCCGGTTTGAACGGCGCTGATGCACTCACCCCTGCGACGGTGGCTGCACAAAAAACAGCCGTGCCTGACGTGATTGCAGCTGTCAACAAATCAATTGCTACCCAGTTGACAGCAGCCGGGCTCGATCAAGCCAAATTCGACCCGCTGGTGACGCCGTTCATTCCCGACCAGAAAGGCTACGACAAGGTACTCGAAACAACCACCATCACACGTGACCCGGACACCGGCACATCTGTGTTCCCACTCGATGTTTTGACTGAAATCAAAGCATTGTTCGAGCGCGAAGACGCCATGTGGGCGACATCTATTCCTGAGCCTGCAAAGCTGGGAAGCAACGCAGACAGTTGTTACTTGCACGACGGCCAGAACACGACTGAGTTGAGGGCAGAAGCAGCGACGGACCCGCAATACCCTGTCGGGATCGCTTACCGCGTCGGTGCAAAACGCAACAACGATGAAATTTTGGCCATTCGCAACACCACCAACGCTGACGGCAGTGCCCGCCGCGAAATCGACGTGAGGTACACGCGAAAGCACACAGACGGCACGTCCACAGTGATTCTGCACACTTTGATTTCCGGCAGCTCGCATGGCACATGCGCTTCCCCCACCAACAGCAGCACGTTGCGGTTCCTGGGCAACCAACGGTTGGCCTTTGTTGCCGTTCGGCCGCAAATCACCGAATCACACAGCTTCAACATCAACACCGGTGCAGCCATCAGCCAAACTGTCAACCGTAGTTTCCATTTCAGATTAATCGACTACCGAAAGCAATTCACCTATGCCGTGGTCACGGGCCCAGGCCCGACCACAACGGTCAACGGCCAAACCTACCCGTTTTCATTGAAGTTGTTGGCACCACAAGTTTTGCGCGACGACCCCGCCATGGTCGGCAGGCGCGGGAACTCGCCTGATTGGCGTGACGACGACACTTTCCGCATCTGCCGCAGTGCAACTTCAACCACACCTCATGCCGTACTGGCTGATTGCGCGGTATCTGGGGCACAAGGCAACCTGTTCGGCACCACCTGGTCAAAAAGCACCAGTCCAACTGGGGCAGAAGCAGCCGATACCACATTTGCAAGCTTAGGATTGGGAGGTGAGTACACCATTGCGCTGTACAACGATGATGGCTGGAAATCCATCAATGGTCAGGCAGGTAAGACACCGGTTGCCAGTTACAAGGTCACACAAAAAACCTTGCCTTTTACGCTGGCCAGTTTGGCAATCGGGAACGATTCGACCGGACGCATGCCCTCCATGGACGGGCTCTTCGGTGGAAACGCGTACAGCAATTCGATACTCGGCGTTTTGAATCAAACCGGGGGGCCGGGTGTGCAGTTCGTCACCACCGCATTCCGAGGCGTCAATGCACCCGACGGCGCGGTGTTTGTGCCTCTGGGCTACTATCACTTTACACAGGGTTCATTGGCGACCAATGCGTCCAACGCATTTTGGCCAACCAGTCGCACAAGCGCCTTCACGTACTTTGCCAACACCACACCTTCTGGCTTCAACACACTTGTTCCCAGCAAGGACAGTCGAGTGCAAGGCATCAGTTACTTTGAGATCGGAACCGAGTTCTACGACCGAAATGGCCATAAGCTGATACACCTCAAGACTTACACCACACCTTAATGTGGGGGCAAAAACGCGCTGAAACCTCGAAGTTTCAGCGCGTGTTCAGCGTGCCAGCTGACTGTGCGTCCAGCGCACGATGTCTGCTGCGCCCATGGCACCGGGCTGGCGGGCCACCTCTCGCCCACCGACAAACAGCGCCAGCGTGGGGATGCTGCGAATGGCCAGTTTGGCGCCCAGTGCCTGCGCCTCCTCGGTGTTGACCTTCACCAGCCGCACATGCGGCTCCAGTTGCGCGGCGGCGGCTTCGAAGTGCGGGGCCATCTGCCTGCACGGGCCGCACCAGGGTGCCCAGAAATCCACCAGCACCGGCAGGTGGCTGCGGCTGACGTGGCGCTCGAAGCCCGCTTCGTCCAGTGCCAGCGGGTGGCCGGTGAACAGCGGCTGGTGGCACTTGCCACAGGTGGGCGCATCGCCCAGGGCGCTGGTAGCCACGCGGTTGGTGGTGTGGCAATGGGGGCACACCACGTGCACAGGCGTGGCGGCGTCATGGGAGGTTGCTTGGTTCATGTTCATACCCTTCTGGGTATCAAATGCAGCCGTCGCACGCCTTTTCAAGACCCGACCCCAGGCGCGTGCCACGGTGCCCCAGTCAGTGGAATCGGCCATGTCAGATCACCCGCGCAATCAGGCTCGCCACACCGCTGAGCAGCAGCGTGGTGGTGACGGGCAAAAACCACTCCCGCCCGAACAGCTTGAACCGGAAGTCACCCGGCAAGCGCCCGAAGCCCAGGCGCTGCAACAGCGGCGACAGCCAGTTGATGAGCAACAGGGCCAGGAAAATGACGATCACCCAGCGGATCATGCGCGCCCCGCCCACATGGAATGGCCACGGTCACCGGCCATGTGTTGAAACCGAGCGGAAGACATGGCGCTCACAGCGTGTGGGTGCGGTCGCCCGCCACAAACCCCATGGGCACCCACCCCTGTGAACTGGCCGGTGGCGCCAGGGCCAGCACTTTGAAGAGCTCGCCCATCTCATGCTCGTTCACCAGCTTGGCCGCCATGGCCCGCTGCGCCAGTCCGGCCGCGTCGTGGGGCAAGGCATCGAGCAAGGGAGCCAGGCCACAGTTGATGAGAAACCGCCCCTGCGTGGTGTAGCCCAACACATCCAGCCCCGCGTCTTGCGCGGCGAGCGCCGCGCCGGTGAAGTTGACGTGGGCCGTGATGTCCTTGTCGCCCACCTGCACCAGCGGGTTGTCGTCCACGCGGTGGAGGTGGTGACACGCCAGTGTGCCCATGTGGCGCTGGGGGTGGTAGTACTCGGCCTCCGGGAACCCATAGTCGATGAAAAAGGCCGCACCAACCTGAAGCCGGTCAGCCAGGGTGCGCAAGAAGGCGTCGGCCTGTGGGTGGATCTCGGTCACCAGGTCATGCTCGCCCGGCACGTCCACCGGGGGTCGCAAGTCGGTCGGCCGGTCGGCCCACACCCAAGCATCACCCTCGCGGGCCACGCCCCGCTCCATCCATTGCCCCGCCACCCGGGCCAGCAGTTTGACGGGCATGGCATCGAGCACCTCATTGCCCACCACCACGGCCTGCAGCACATCGGGCAAGGCATCGACCCACTGGACCCGGCCTGCCCAGTCGGCCAGGCGGTCCTGCTGCCGGGCCCGCAAGACCCCCGAAACGTCAACGATAACGTACTTTTCAATCAAAACAGCACCCAGCGATTGTTCAGCTTGAACAATTTGCTTCAAAATTTGAAAAGCCAATGCACCGGTGCCTGCGCCAAACTCCCACACCTGGCGGGTGCCGGTGGCCTGCAGGGCTTGCACCACCTGACGGGCCAGCGTCTCGCCAAACAGGGGGGACAGCTCGGGCGCGGTCACGAAATCGCTGCCTGGCTGCTCGGCTGGCGTGGGGCGAGCCGCTGCAGGTGCAGTGCCGGTCACCTGCGTCAGCTGCCCACCGGGCATGCGCCCGAAGGTCACGCGACCATTGGCGTAGTAACCCAGGCCGGGCGTGTACAGCGCCTGTGCCATGAAGTCGTCAAACGGCATCCAGCCACCAGCAGCTTCACACGCCTGCGCCATGTGTTGTGTCAACCGTTCGGTCAAGTCAGCGGGTTGCGCAACGGGTGGTGTGTCCGGGGTGGGCATGGCGTGTCAGCAAACGGGGGCGAGGTGTGGGTCAAGGCGGGATTGTCCACCACACCGTTGCCACCCTCTGCCCATGCCAACGCTCTCCATGCCACGCACCCCATGCAGCACCTCCCGCACATCAGGCCCACCCATCCAGCGCCCTGGCAGCGCCCAGCAGCGCAGGCGACTGATGCGAGGTGATGACCCACACCGGCATGGCACGCAGGTAGCCCGCAAAACGGCCCTTGGCCTCGAAGCTGGCACGGAAAGGTGATTGCTCAAACCACTCGCCCAAACGCGGCACGATGCCACCGCCGATGTACACCCCACCGTGCGCACCCAGCGTCAGCGCCAGGTTGCCTGCGACCGACCCCAGAAAACCACAAAACAGGTTCAGCGCTTCCCGCGCATGCGCATCGGAACCCGCCAACGCAGCCTCGGTTACCTGGGCGGGCGCGGTCCAGCGGTCAGCATCTCCGCCATCTGCCCGGGCGAGCAGCCTGCATATGTCGAGCAAGCCCTGGCCGCTGAGGGCACGCTCGGCAGATGCGTGGCCATACAGGCGAGCCAAGCCGTCAGCAACCAGCCTCTCACGCGGCAAAACCGCCGGCAGCGTGACATGCCCGCCCTCACCTTGCAACGGCAACCAGCCGCCACGGCCATCGGGCAGCAGACCGGACACACCCAACCCCGTCCCCGCCCCCAGCAACGCACGCGGTGCATCCGCCTGCCCACAGCCGCCGCCCACCTGCTGCAGCTCGGCAACGGGCAACACCGGGAGCGCCAGGGCCAGGGCTGTGAAGTCGTTCAGCACCTTCAGCGTCTCCAATCCGAACGCAGACCGCAACGCTGCCTGCGAAAACGACCAGTGGTGGTTGGTCATGGTCACCTGGTCACCCAACACCGGATTGGCGATCGCAATGGCCGCATGCACGGGCTTGCCATGATCCAGCTGGCCCAGATACGCCCGCATGGCGGCTTGCAGGTCAGGGAAATCGGCACAGGGCAACACCTGCACATCCGTCAGGGGCTGCCCCGGCCCGTTCTGCCGGGCAAAACGGGCGTGGGTGCCGCCCACGTCCGCCAACAGGCGTGCTGCGAGGGGGGACGGAGAGCTGTCGGTGAATGTGGTGTCCGTGCGCATGTGGTCAGTCGTTGGTGGCGGTTCTTTCCAACCGCAGTGGCAAGACAGGGTGTTGACCGGCCATTGTGCATGGCGTTGTGCCCATGCCAACCAAAGCCCAACCACATGCCAGGCCGCAAACCCATCCGCAAGCTGGATGCACGTTGAATGCACGCTGGGCAGGTGATCGTTAAACTGACAACCCTTTCTGTTGCGCCCAACCCAGGCGCAGCCAACCTCTTCCCATGTCGATCGACCCGCCCACCTGCCCCGTACCGCACCAAGCGCCCGCATCTGCTGCAAGCTGCGGGTCAGACCAACCCACCCCTCACCACCGCACCGTTCTGGTGACCGGCGCGGCCAGGCGGCTGGGCCGCGACATCGCACTGACCCTGGCCCGCCAGGGGTGGAACGTGGCCGTGCACTACCGTTCATCCGAGGCCGATGCCAAACAAACCGTAGCAGATTGTGCAATCCAATCAAGCGCTAGCGGTATGTTTGATGCGTTTTTTGCCGACTTGAGCGACGAAGCTGACGTGCGCCGCCTGTGGGCCAACGTGGTGGCACGCTTCGGCACCGTGGACGCAGTGGTCAACAGCGCCAGCACCTTCGAACATGACGACCCCGCCAGCTTTGGCTACGCCGCGCTGCACACCCACCTGGCGGCCAACACGGGTGCCGCCGTGGTGCTGGCCCAGTGCCTGCATGCCCACCGGCAAGCCCTGGCCCACAACACCACACCTGCATTCCCACCACCTGACGCAGCCACGACCCCACGCGCCGCCGGCGCCGATGCCCCCCCTGCCGTGGTGGTCAACCTGCTGGACCAGAAACTGTGGAACCAGAACCCGGATTTCCTGAGCTACACCTTGTCCAAGGCAGCGCTGCAAGCCGCCAACACCATGCTGGCGCTGGCACTGGCGCCGCTGGTGCGCGTGGTTGGCGTCGCGCCCGGCCTGACGCTGACCAGCAGCATGCTCAGCGAGGAGGCATTCCGCGCGCGCCACAAGATGGCCTTGCTCGACCAGTCCTCGACCCCGGCCGACGTGGCCGCGACGGTGCGTTTCGCATTGGACAACCGCTCCATCACCGGCACCTCGCTGCTGGTCGACGGCGGCCAGCACCTGCAGGCGCAGCCGCGCGACGTGCTGTTCCTGGCGCGCGAAGAGAAGTGAAAGGACCCCCGCGTTGAGCCCCTGGCCGCTGGACCCCCGCCTCGCCGACTGCCGTCGGCTGTTCCTGCACGACCACGAGGTCTGGATCAACATCGGCGTGCACGACTTCGAGAAGAAGGGCGAGCAGCGCGTGCTGATCAACGTGGACCTGTTCGTGCCGCTGGCGCAGAGCACGCCGCTGGCCGACGAGCTGCACGAGGTGGTGGACTACGACTTCATCCGCCGCAGCATCACCGAGCGTGTCGCGCGCGGCCACATCCACCTGCAGGAGACGCTGGCCGACGACGTGCTGGCGACCATGCTGGCCCACCCGCGCGTGCGGGCCGCCCGCGTGAGCACCGAGAAGCCCGACGTCTACCCCGACTGCGACGCCGTGGGCGTCGAGGTCTTCGGCATCAAGGAGGGACTGTGATGGACACCGCCACCCGCCGCCCCGACCCGCGCAAGCAGGCCTTCGAGGACCGCAAGCTCGCCAAGCGGCTGTACCGCCAGGTGGGCCAGGCGATCGTGGACTACAACATGATCGAGCCGGGCGACAAGGTCATGGTCTGCCTGTCCGGCGGCAAGGACAGCCACGCGCTGCTGGACATCCTGATGGGCCTGCGCGCGCGGGCGCCGGTGGATTTCGAGCTGATTGCCGTCAACCTCGACCAGAAGCAGCCGGGCTTCCCCGAGCACGTGCTGCCCGAGTACCTGACGGGGCTGGGCGTGCCCTTCCACATCGAGAACCAGGACACCTACAGCATCGTCAAGAAGCTGATCCCGGAAGGGCAGACGATGTGCAGCCTGTGCTCGCGCCTGCGCCGCGGCATCCTCTACCGCGTGGCCGGCGAACTGGGCGCGACCAAGATCGCGCTGGGCCACCACCGCGACGACATCGTGGTGACGCTGCTGATGAGCATGTTCTTCGGCGGCCGCATGAAGAGCATGCCGCCCAAGCTGGTCAGCGACGACGGCCGCAACACCATCATCCGCCCGCTGGCCTACGTGG
>DDUQ01000103.1 GCA_002344885.1 Comamonadaceae bacterium UBA2334 | reverse complement strand
TCCTCCAGCTTGCGGATGCGCTGCACACCCTGGGGTTGCATGGCATCGAGCAAATACTTCATGCGCCCGATCAGGCGGCGGTGCTCGGCCACAATGGCGTCGACCATCGCCGGATCGCCCGGTTTGGCGTGGCGCTCCTGCACCGTGACCCAGGCAGGACGCTCCAGCTGAATCTGATGGTCCCACTCGGCGTAGTGCACAGGGTCGATCAGCGGTTCGCGCCCTTCCGACTCGTTGTACGACACCCCCATGTCTTCGTAGGGGAACAGCTCGGTACCGAGCACCCAGATTTCCTGCGCATCGTCACCCGCCGTTTCCACGTCCACCTCGTTGGCAAACTCCATCAGGTTGACGTATTTGCGCACTTGCTTGACGGTGTCGTATCCGGCCTCGGTGGCTTTGTCGACATCAAATTCTTCAAACGCCCAGAAGTAGCGGTTGTCGTCGCGGTACACCGCCGTTTGTACGTCGGTGCGGGGCTGGAAGGCGATTCCCACTTTTTCGCGAAAGCTGTGGGCCAGCGACACGCCCACTTCCCAAGACACCGTGTTGTCGTGCGGGTGAGCCAGCACGCGGTCGCGCACCCGCGCCCACTCGGCGCGGCCTTGCTGCACCCAGGGGTGGTCATCGGTGTAGGCCGGGTCCAGCAGCGCGCGGGCCAGGCGACCCAAAAAATCGCCCGCCGTGCGAGCTTGACCGGCCTGCGCCACATGCAAGCTGGCCCAAAGGTCGCGCAAGCCGGGGAACCGGGCAATGGCCAGCGCCTCCACCCGGGCATCTTCCACCAGTGCAATGCATGCCATTTGCCAGGGGTTGAGCGCTTCGGCCGAGATGGGCTGGCGCGTGTACACCAGATGCGCGGCTGCATGGGCCGCTGCCGCGCGGTACAACTCGGTGGCGGCCACGGTGCCCCTGTCGGTTGGCACGGCATCATAAGCATCGGGCAGGTGGATGAGGTAGTCCTCCACAAAGGGCTTGTAGCCCTCGCGGCTCTCGAAGTCACCCGCCGTGGGCCGCATGTAGAAGTCGCGCCCCCACAGGGCGCGCAGATACATGTTGATGCGGCGTTGCACGTCCACCAGCAGCGTGCCCTTGCGCTCGTTTTGCAGCACGGCCATCGACTCTTTCGAGTCGAGCCCGAAGTAGCGAATCTGCTCCTCGTAGTTGGTGCGGTGGGCGTGCGCACCCCAGGTGGCCCAGCGGCGCAGCCCGCCCAGCGTCAGCTGGCCCAGCAGCACGTCGAGCTTGTCGAGCATGGGGCGAATGCCCCTGGGTGCCTGGGCCAGCGTGGTGTTCAAAAACTGCAGGTACTGCAAGAACAGCGCACCATCGGCCAGGCGGCGTGCAGCGGTAGGGGCCGTGCCCAGCACCAGTTCGATGACCGCGCCCGATGTCTTGGAAGCCAGCATCAGCGCCGATGTGGCCAGGTCGCCCACCACGTCCTCGCCCACCTCTTTGGCCACCTGCGGGGCTGCCTCGATCCAGGCTGCCACCAGCCCCGGCCCCTTGCCCAGCCCCCGCAACGCCACCGCCCCTTTGGCATAGTTGTCCAGCCCCCTGGCGGAAAACACCTTGGCCGCGTCGGGCCAGGCGTGCAGCATCAGCGCCTGGCTTTCGGGCTGCAGGTCCAGCAGCCACTCGGTCTGCGCATCCAGGTGGAGGGACATGGCAGGTGCCCGTTCAGAAGAAGGTGGCCACGGCAGCATCGAGGGCGTCGCGCATGTCGGGGTCGTCGGTGATGGGGCGCACCAGCGCCACCCGGCACGCGGCCTGCGCGGCCACGCCTTGGGCGATCAGGCTGCCCGCGTAAATCAGCATGCGGGTGGAAATGCCCTCGTCCAGCCCATGCCCCTTGAGGTTGCGGGCGCGCTCGGCAATCGACACCAGCTTGCCCGCCACCTCGGCCGACACACCGGTTTCGTGCGCCACGATTTCGGCTTCCACCGCGTGCTCGGGGTAGTTGAAGTCCAGCGCACCAAAACGCTGCTTGGTGGACTGCTTCAGGTCTTTCATCAGGCTCTGATAGCCGGGGTTGTACGAAATGACGATTTGAAAGTCGGGGTGCGCCTTGACCAGTTCGCCCTTCTTTTCCAGAGGCAGCACGCGCCGGTTGTCGGTCAGCGGGTGGATGACCACCGTGGTGTCCTGCCGGGCTTCCACCACTTCGTCCAGGTAGCAAATGGCCCCGTGGCGGGCGGCCGTGGCCAGCGGGCCGTCTTGCCAGCGGGTGCCGTTGGCGTCGAGCAGGAAACGGCCCACCAGGTCCGAGGCGGTCATGTCTTCGTTGCAGGCCACAGTGATGAGGGGCTTTTGCAGCTTCCAGGCCATGTACTCCACAAACCGGGTTTTGCCGCAGCCGGTAGGGCCCTTGAGCATCATGGGCATGCGCACCGAGTAGGCCGCTTCGTACAGGCTGACCTCGTCAGCCACCGGGCGGTAATAGGGTTCTTGGGCGACGCGGTAGGCGTCGAGAGCATTGCTCATGCCAGTCTCCATGCGGGTATGTGTTGCACCAGTTTCAAAACATTCGGTCTGGCTCAATGACCGAATGCTTGGAGCCTGGCCCTGGCACCGGCGGGTGACCGGCGCCAGGACATCCGGGCAAGTCACGGTGCGTGACCTGCCGGTGGTACGTCACACGGTTTTGCCGCGGTAGATCACCATCGATGCGCCCTGCGACTGCTTGAAGTTGTCGTAACCGATCAGGCGCACATGGTTGTCGGGGTTGGCCTGGCGGCAGGCCTCGCACTCGGCCAGCACCTTGTCCACATCGGTTTCGCCGAACATGGGCAGCTTCCACATGTACCAGTACGAGTCCATCAGGTACTGGGGCTCGGTGTGCTCGATGGCGGGGTTCAGGCCCTTCTTCACCAGGTATTCCACTTGCTTGCGGATTTCCTCGGTGGTCATGGCGGGCAGGTAAGAAAAGGTCTCGAACTTGCGGCTGGCAGGGTCGGACAGGCGGGAGTTGTAGTCTTGCATGATGAATTCCTGTTAACAAAAAGATGAGCTGTCAGTGTCTGATAGATAAGCGCTGAAGAACAAAAACGTTCATCATTTGTGCGCAATATCCAGCTTGTCCACGGTGTCGAACTCGAACTTGATTTCCTTCCAGGTTTCCATGGCAATGGCCAACTCGGGCGAGTGTTTGGCAGCCTCGGTCAGCACCGCCTTGCCCTCTTTCTCCACGGCCACGCCTTCGTTGCGGGCCTTGACACAGGCTTCCAGCGCCACACGGTTGGCGGCCGCACCGGCGGCGTTGCCCCAGGGGTGGCCCAGTGTGCCGCCGCCAAACTGCAGCACCGAGTCGTCGCCAAAAATGTTGACCAGCGCCGGCATGTGCCACACGTGGATACCGCCGGATGCCACGGGCATCACACCGGGCATGGAGCCAAAGTCCTGGTCGAAGAAGATGCCGCGGCTGCGGTCTTCCTTGATGAACTTGTCGCGCATGATGTCGATCCAGCCCAGGGTGGACGCACGGTCGCCCTCCAGCTTGCCCACCACCGTGCCCGAGTGCAGGTGGTCACCACCCGACAGGCGCAGGCACTTGGTCAGCACGCGGAAGTGGATGCCGTGGTGCGGGTTGCGGTCGATCACGGCATGCATGGCGCGGTGGATGTGCAGCAGCATGCCGTTGTCGCGGCACCAGTTGGCCAGGCCCGTGTTGGCACAGAAACCGCCCGTCAGGTAGTCGTGCATGATGATGGGCGAGCCGATCTGCTTGGCGTATTCGGCCCGCTTGTACATCTCTTCAGGTGTGGGCGCGGTCACGTTCAGGTAGTGGCCCTTGCGTTCGCCGGTTTCGCGCTCGGCTTTGTCGATGGCCTCCTGTACGAAGTCGAAGCGCTGCTTCCAGCGCATGAACGGCTGGCTGTTGACGTTTTCGTCGTCTTTGGTGAAGTCCAGGCCACCACGCAGGCACTCGTACACCGCACGGCCATAGTTCTTGGCCGACAGGCCCAGCTTGGGCTTGATGGTGCAGCCCAGCAGCGGACGGCCGTATTTGTTCATCATGTCGCGCTCGACCTGGATCCCATGGGGCGGGCCACCGCAGGTTTTGACATAGGCGATGGGGAAGCGCACATCTTCCAGGCGCAGCGCGCGCAACGCTTTGAAGCCAAACACGTTGCCCACCAGCGAGGTCAGCACGTTGACGATGGAGCCTTCTTCGAACAGGTCAATCGGGTAGGCCACAAACGCGTAGAAGCAGGTGTCGTCGCCAGGCACGTCTTCGATTTTGTAGGCACGGCCCTTGTAATAGTCCAGGTCGGTCAACAGGTCGGTCCACACGGTGGTCCAGGTGCCGGTGGACGACTCGGCGGCCACGGCAGCGGCCACTTCTTCGCGGTCCACACCGGGCTGGGGCGTGATCTTGAAGCACGCCAGAAGGTCCGTGTCCTTGGGCGTGTAGTGCGGCTCCCAATAGGTGCTGCGGTATTCCTTGACACCGGCGTTGTAGGTCTTGACTGCCATGTTGGCTCCTCGTTTTTCAGGGTGGATGAACGGTCGTTTCGCTGTGGGGCCCAAAGCACGCCCATGGGGTGACTGGCTTCGAACTGGTGCGAATTCTGGGCGGCCATAACAATAAATAAAAGTAAAATGTTTTGACTATTACGTTTTAGTTTTATCTACCATAAAGCCGCCATGAGTCTTGCCCGCCATGCCACGCTGAACCAACTGCGCATCTTTCTGGCCGTGGCTCGCCACGGCAGCTTTGCCCGCGCCGCAGAGGCGTTGCACCTCTCGCCGCCCACCCTGTCGTTGCAGGTCAAGCAACTGGCCGAAACTGTCGGCCAGCCGCTGTTCGAACAGTTGGGCAAAAAAATCTACCTGACCGCCGCCGGGCACACCCTGGCCGAGGGCTGCCAGGACATCGAAGCGAGGATGGAGCGGCTGACGCAAGACCTGGCCGCCCTGCAAGGCGTGGAAAAAGGCAGCCTGCGCCTGGCCATCCTGACCACGGTCAAATACACCGTGCCCAAACTGCTGGGGGGCTTTTGCGCCGCGCACCCCGGCATCGAGGTGGCCATGGTGGTGGGCAACCGCGAAAACCTGCTGCAGCGCCTGGCCCAGAACCAGGATGACCTCTACATCATGGGTCAGGCACCCGACGGGCTGGATGTGGTCAGTGAGCCCTGGGGCGACAACCCCCTGGTGCTGGTGGCCCCCCCCAACCACCCGCTGGCCACCGCCAAACGCATTTCGCCCCAACGGCTGGCAAGCGAACCATTCATCCTCCGCGAGGCCGGATCAGGCACCCGGCTGACCGCCGAAAGGTTCTTCGGCCAGCACGGCATCACTTTGAAAAACCGGCTGGAGGTGGGCAGCAACGAGGCCATCAAGCAGACCGTGGCAGGTGGACTGGGCCTGGCCGTGCTGTCAGCTCATACGGTGGGGCCGGAGCTGGCTTTGGGTGAGCTGGTGCAACTGGACGTCGCAGGCTTTCCGCTGCTGCGCAACTGGCACGTGGTTTATGCGCGAGGCAAGAAGCTGTCGGCTGCGGCAACTGCGTTCAGGGCCTGGCTGTTCGAGCATCGGCCGTAAGGCGATGGTTGGAAGATGACGGACAGTAACGGTTGTAGACCTGCTGGAACCGGTCACGGGACATTGGCTGATGGAGGATGTGCAGAGCTGTACCGTCATCGCTGGCAAAAGGTGGGTGACAGGTATCGGCCAAGAGCGGTCATCATTCAAGCGGACAAGCAGTCGTTCCCTGACAAGGCAATCTGACAGAAAATTTTGACTCGGCTATTCCTTACAAAGATATACCGAGCCACCTACCGCCACAACAGAAATGGTAGTTGCAGCAATTGCTGCCGGAGCAGTCAGAATGGCCAGAGCGCCAGCTCCAATAGAGGCCAAAGTTCCAGCGATGTAGCCTCCCGCACCAGTCAGAATCACTGCGCCAGAACTGTGAGCGACTGCTGTAATGCCGGTGCCAGCGGTAGCTAGGGCCGCACTACCTGTAGCGCCAAACGCTGCTCCTGTAATCGCTATGGCAGTATCTTTAGACTCATTTACACGTTCGCAAAATTTTTTGCTCGGCTTTACGCATACTAGATAAGCATCTCGCTGCCCAACTGAATAGCCCGTAAATATTTTGGAATCTTTTTCGTAATTCAAACAAAAAATAGACCTTTCAGCATCAGTAATGCCCGGCGTCAGATGCCTAAGAGTAACGAATGCAGGGCATGTTATTTCTCCCCAGCCACGCAGGAAAATTTCGCGCCACGTATAATTTGAAAAAAGTTCTTCATCCGCACTGTCATATTGAAGTGAAACTGATTTTTCGTTAATTTTGCTATTGCAACTCGTGGTTTCTGCTGATGCACTCAATGGCACACTAAGAAAAAGCAATAACTGCATTAAATATCTAAAAGTAATCATAATCTTTAATCCGAGGGATTTATTACACCAGCTTCCAAAGCCAAGTCACGAAGGCGGTTGGTCGCAACATTCACATGTAAACTACCACCTTCGACCATATCAACAAGTCTCTTTGCATAATCCTCTGTGATGAGTTGGGAGGCAATCGCAATCGCTAGCAGTGCTTGCAACTCTGAGCTTTGCTCTTTTTGTTGGCTGCTGCCCAGTTCTTGCAAGCGCTTCTGAAGGCGTTCGATCAACTCTTTCCTAGCGACATCCTGTTTCGCACCCGATGCGGCCAACCTGCTTAGTGCATAGGCAGCAGTACCGACGAGCGCAGCGGAACCAATTACCCAACCAACGGGAGTAGAGACAACGAATAGTCCACCGAGCGTTGTGGCCAGCGTTGTCGACCCGAACAAAGTAGATGCACCTGCGACAGCAGCGACTTTGCCCGCCAATACCGCACCAGCAGCTATACCTCCTGCGGTAGTGGCGTACTCAGAAACGACACCTACTTTGTCGCGACCCTTGAGTTTCTCGATGGCTGAGGCCACTCGTGCCTCTTCAGATTCGAACTCCTTAGGCTCTGAAGTTGGAAGTGATTTGCTTTTTGTTGCCCGATTAAGTCCACTCTGAAGAGTGGAACTGACTGTCGATGTCATGCGTCCCAAATCGTCAGAAGATTTGTCTAAAAATGCACGCGTCGCTTTTCCATATTTTCTTGCCGTCTCCGATGATAAAACTGGCGAATTATCTTTTGCATTGTTCAAAAGACCATCGCTAACTGTATCTTTAAGAGATGATTGGAGCAACTGCATTTTGCCTGTTGCTTGATCGGCAAGGGCACTGGATATCGCGCCATACTTCCGCGCCTTCTCCTCAATAAGTGTAGGCTTTTTCATGCGCGCAACTTCATTTTGGAAACTGTGAAACTGTTCTTGATAGGCACGGAATTCATCATTAATTCCACCACCTCATTCAGTCCAGCGTTCAGCAATCGCTGAAAATATATTCTTTAGTAGTTCGAAGAACTTAGATGCCAGTGCGATCGCAGCGGCGAGGGGGGAGGATGGGTCTGCTCCGGCATCCATTGCAGCACCTGCCCCAGCACCGTACATGGTTGCGAGCACTGCGACATATGGTGCCAAAATTGGGCCGATGAATGGCACAGAGGCAACCAAAAAGGTGATCGCAGCTCCAATGGCTATTCCAACCGTTATTTTGGTGTTTTCTTTCAAAAATCTCACTATCTCTCTGACAATGATTTTTCCAATCGCTATGATTTCATTCCCGATTTTCTTTGTGACAGTCCAGATTTCTTGAAGGCGAGTAACCACTTCAGGTGGTATGAAGCCCCCTCGAAAACCTGGTCCAAGCT
>DDUQ01000080.1:2535-6026 GCA_002344885.1 Comamonadaceae bacterium UBA2334 | reverse complement strand
GGTGACGCTGGCCCACCAGGAACGTGGCGCGCGGTACCGGCTTGAAAAATGCGAATCAAAATGCACTCCAGCGCTTGATTCATATTCACTAAAAGCTATCAAAAACATGGTGCCCGCCGGGGANNACCGCCCTGCTGGTGCCCGAAGCGCACGACGGCATGGGCCTGGGCTTTGTCGACGCCATGGTGGCCCACGAGGCACTGGGCAGTGGCCTGGTGCTGGAGCCGCTGATGCACAGCCACATAGCAACCGTCGTGCTGGCCCAGCATGCCCCGGCCGAGGTGCAGGCCCGGTGGCTGCCCCGCATCGCCTCGGGCGAGGCGCTGGTGACGCTGGCCCACCAGGAACGCGGCGCACGGTATCGGCTTGAAAAATGTGAATCAAAATGCACGCCAGCTCTTGATTCATATGCACTGACAGCTAGCAAAAACATGGTGCCCGCCGGGGACCAGGCGGATGCGTGGATCGTCCCTGCCATGCTCGAGGGCAGCCTGGCGCTGTTCCTGGTCGAGCGTGGAGCCAGCAGTGCCAGCTGCGCAGGCCACCTGTGCCAGGACGGCAGCCGCGCCGCCAACCTCACCCTGGCCAATACACCCGCCACACTGCTGACGCGCGACGGCCTGCGGGCGCTACAGCAGGCGGTTGACGTGGGCACGGCCGCGCTGTGCGCACAGGCCGTGGGCGTGATGGACAAAACCCTGACGCTGACGACCGACTACCTCAACACCCGCAAGCAGTTCGGCGTGGCGATTGCCAGCTTCCAGGCACTGCGCCACCGCCTGGCCGATGTGAAGATGCAGGTCGAACTGGCGCGCAGCATGAGTTACTACGCCACGCTCAAACTCAATGCCCCGGACGATGAACGCCGCTTGGCCATCGCACGTGCCAAGGTGCAGCTGGGCCAAAGCATGCGCTACGTGGGCCAGCAGGCTGTTCAGATGCACGGCGGCATCGGCGTGACCGACGAATACATCGTCAGCCACTACTTCAAAACCCTGACCCAGATGGAAATGACCTTTGGCGACACGCTGCACCATCTGGGCGCCGTCAGCGAGGGCATGCAGGAGACCGCAGGCGTGTTTGCCTGACCCATCAACCCGATCGCCACCCTGGCATACCGGCCCGCAGCAGGCTGACTGCTACGGTACCGGTATGCGCGACAGCGCGGCCTTCAACAGGTTGACGTTGATGGGTTTGGCGACGTAGTCGTCCATGCCTACGGCTTCGCAACGCTCGCGGTCGCCCACCATGGCGTTAGCCGTCATGGCGATGATGCGTATGCCGGGCTGCAGCACCCCGGCCTCACCAGCACGGATGCAGCGTGTGGCCTCGAAACCGTCCATCACCGGCATCTGGCAGTCCATCAGCACGGCATCGAAGCGGCGTTCGGCCAACGCCTTCAGCGCCTCCTGACCATTGACAGCCACCGTCACCGTGTGCCCCATGCGCCCCAACAGGGCCTTGGCCAGCGCCAGGTTGATGGCGTTGTCTTCCACCAGCAACAGATTCAGCACACCGGACGGCGCGCCTGCAGCACGTTCACCCACGCCGCCAGCTGCCTCACCAGCGGGCAGGCCGCTGGCAGGCACAACCGTCGGCTGCAACTGCACCGGTGCCGCTGGCGTGGGCGAAGTGGGCGCAACCACTTCAGCAACCGTTTCAGCAACAGTTTTCACATCTGCAGCGGGCACAGCCTGCGCCACCTGGGCGGGCAGCGGGGTGTCAGCAACCTGCACCACCTGCAACGGCACCTCGAACCAGAACGTTGAGCCCCGGTTGGGTGCGCTGTTGACCCCGATCTGCCCGGACATGAGCGTGACCAACCGCTTGCTGATGGACAGGCCCAAGCCCGTCCCGCCGTACTTGCGGCTGGTGGACGCGTCGACCTGACGGAACGGCTGGAACAGATGGGCCGCATCGGCATCGCTGATGCCGATGCCCGTGTCCTGCACCTCGAACCGCAGACAAATGCCTTCGGGGTACTCGGCCACCTGGCTCACCGTGATGGTGACCGACCCCCTGCTGGTGAACTTGACCGCATTGGCCACCAGGTTGAGCAAGACCTGCCGCAGGCGCACCACCGCGCCGTTGAGCCTGGTGGGAATGACCCCATCGACATACCGGTAAAACGCCAGCCCTTTTTCCCGGACACGCACATTGACCAGCGCCGACACATCGGCCAGCAGGTCATCCAGGTGGAAGTCGACGTACTCCAACTCCAGCATGCCGGCCTCGATTTTCGAAAAATCGAGGATGTCATTGATGATGGCAAGCAAGCCTTCGCCACTGGCTTTGATGGCCTGCGCATATTCGCGCTGGTCGGCCGAGAGTTCGGTCTCGAGCAGCAGGTGCGACATGCCCAGAATGCCGTTCATGGGCGTGCGGATTTCGTGGCTCATGTTGGCCAGAAAATCGCTTTTCGCACGGTTGGCCTCGGTCGCCTCACGTGCCATGGCGCGCGCCATCTGCAGGGTCTGCTGCATGTCTTCGTTCAGCAGTTCGATGCGTTTGCGCTCGTCCAGCAGCGCCTGTTCCGCCAGTTTGCGCGGGGTGATGTCGGCCATGCTGCCCACCATGCGCACGGCCACGCCGTTGGCATCGCGCTCGACCACATCGCCACGGTCGAGCACCCACAATTCTTTGCCGTCGGGGCGTACCACGCGGAACTCGTGGCTGTAAGGACGTCCCAACAGCAGGCACACATCCTGCGCGGCGAGCTGGCTTTGCACATCGTCCGGATGGACCATGGCGGCCATCACGTCCATGCCGTGCTCGGTCACAGCGACATCCAGCCCCAGCAACTCGGCCCACCGGCTGTTGTGCCGCACCCGGTTGCTGGCGACCGACCACTCCCACACGCCCTCGCCAATGATGGCCTGCACATCGCGCAGATGACGTTCGCTTTTCTCGACGCGCTCCTGGGCGTTCTTCACATCGGTGATGTCGTTGGCAATCACCAGAATCTGCAGATTGCCGTCAGCATCGCGCAGCGGCTTCTTGAAAGACTGGTAATGCCGCACCTCGCCGGTTCTGGCATCGGTGGCATCTTCGTACACCACCTCTGGCTGCCCCCTGCGCATGATGTCCTGCACATTGCGAAGGTAGAACGCCACCTGCTCCCGGTTGGGATTGAACGCACCGTCGTCTTTGCCGATCAGGTCCTCCGGGGTGGTGCCATACAAGTCCGCCAGCGCCTTGTTGCCATACAGAAACCGGCCGTGCCAGTCCTTGACCAGGATGACGTTGCGGCTCTCGTTGGCCACCGTGCGGAACAGCGCCTGCAACGCAGCCGCGTCACCGACCGAGGCGGCTGAGGGCTTCGGCTGGGTCGGATCGGACGTGGGCATCACATCGGTCATGCAACAAACGATAGAGGACAACAATCGACGCTGGTTGGCTGCGCAAGCGCAGGCCACCAGCACCTTGAGCGGGCATTTTGCATCAAGGCGGCCCATCTCGGCACATCGCGGCACTATCAATAGCTGCTCATC
>DDUQ01000080.1:0-2271 GCA_002344885.1 Comamonadaceae bacterium UBA2334 | reverse complement strand
AGCTGCTCATCCATCGCAGCACGCCATTTGCTGCATGCCAACTGCTGCACACTGGCAAGCGAGCCCACCCGAAGGTGCACGCTCTGGCGCTGAACGAGCAGTGTCGTGACCATCGATGTGTCAATATCGCGTCTGCACACACTGTTGAACCCCAAACTGCTTCTCACCGACCCCGTCCACATGAAAATTTACCGAGGCGTTCATCAACTGCCCGCTGGCGGTCGGGCCCTGACCATCGGCAACTTCGATGGCGTGCACCGTGGCCACCAGGCGATGCTGGCCTTGCTGAACAACGAGGCCCGCCACCGTGGCGTGCCCAGTTGCGTCATGACCTTCGAGCCGCACCCGCGAGACTACTTTGCAGCGCTGCACCGCAAGCCCGAACTGGCACCCGCACGCATCGCGACGTTGCGTGACAAGCTGCTGGAGTTGGCCCGCTGCGGCGTCGATGAATGCGTGGTGCTGCCGTTCAACGCCCGGCTGGCCGGCCAACCGGCAGACAGCTTCATTGACGACACCCTGCTGGCCGACATGGACGTGCGCTACGTGCTGGTCGGCGACGACTTCCGGTTCGGCAAAGGGCGCGTGGGTGACTACGCCATGCTCGACGCTGCCGGCGAGGCACAGGGCTTCGATGTGGCCCGCATGCAGTCCTACGAAGTCCACGGCCTGCGCGTGTCCAGTTCCGCCGTTCGCGAAGCACTGACCGAAGGCCGCATGAGCAGTGTGGCCGCCTTGCTGGGCAGGCCGTACAGCATCTCGGGCCATGTGGTGCACGGGCGCAAGCTCGGGCGTGAACTGGGTGCCAGCGAGCCTGGAAAAGGAGATGGGTTCAGGACCCTGAACCTGCGTTTTGCGCACTGGAAACCCGCTGCCAGCGGCATCTTTGCGGTGCATGTCCACGGTCTGCATCCCGACCCCAAGGCACCCCCCCTCATCGGCGTGGCCAACCTGGGCGTCAGGCCCTCCCTCGACCCGACCGATGTCAATGGCGGGCGCGTGCTGCTGGAAACCCACTGCCTGGACTGGCCTGCGGACATGGCTGCGCAGTGGCCTCTGGTGAACGGCCACCGGGAGGCCTACGGTAAAATCATCCGCGTGGACCTGCTGCACAAATTGCATGACGAACGCAAGTACGACAGTCTGGATGCCCTGACCAGCGGCATTGCAAAGGACTGCGCCGATGCACGTGCGTGGTTTGCCTCAAGTGCATTTGCCGCGACGCAAACACACACCCAAACCCGTCGCCAGACCACGCGCGACCGAATTCAAAGCTGACCTTCCGGGGCACTCGCCCCACCGCATGCCCTGCGTGCTGGCCCGGTGTCGGGCCGCACAGGGGTTCACGGCCCACCCACCCCATCCACCCCGTGCCCCATGCGGCCGGGCCGAGCCCGTCAACGCTGCGCCCCTTCACACCATGTCCGACTCCACCTCCAAGGCCTCCGAGGCCGCCAAAGCCGATTACCGCGCCACCCTGAACCTGCCTGACACCCCCTTCCCCATGCGCGGCGACCTGCCCAAGCGCGAACCGGGCTGGGTGAAAGGCTGGGAAGACAAAGACCTGTACAACAAATTGCGCCAATCGCGGGAAGGGGCTCCGAAGTTCATCCTGCACGACGGCCCGCCCTACGCCAATGGCCAGATCCACATCGGCCACGCGGTCAACAAGGTGCTGAAGGACATGATCGTCAAGGCCCGCCAGTTGAAGGGACTGGACGCGCAGTACATCCCCGGCTGGGACTGCCACGGCCTGCCGATTGAAAACGCCATTGAAAAGCTTCACGGCCGCAATCTGAGCCGCGACGACATGCAGGCCAAAGCCCGCGCGTTTGCCACCGAACAGATCGCGCAACAAATGGCCGACTTCAAACGCCTGGGCGTGCTGGGCCAGTGGGACCGCCCCTACCGCACCATGGACTTTGCGACCGAGGCGAACGAAATCCGCGCCTTCAAACGCGTGATGGAGCGCGGCTTTGTGTACCGGGGCCTGAAGCCCGTGTACTGGTGCTTTGACTGCGGCTCCAGCCTGGCCGAATTCGAAATCGAATACCAGGACAAAAAGAGCCAGACGCTGGACGTGGCCTTCCCCTGTGCCGAGCCCGACAAACTGGCCGCCGCCTTCGGCCTGCATGGCCTGACCAAAGAAGCCTTTGTGGTCATCTGGACCACCACCGCCTGGACCATCCCGGCCAACCAGGCGCTCAACCTGAACCCCGAACTGATATACGCGCTGGTGGACACGCCCAAGGGCCTGCTGATCCTGGCCGA
>DDUQ01000097.1:57684-88858 GCA_002344885.1 Comamonadaceae bacterium UBA2334 | reverse complement strand
ACCAACTTGGCGACTCCCCTACGCAGGTCGACATTCAAGCAGAATGCCGACCGAAACAAGTCTCGCATTATCGCTTAAAAACAGGCACTATTTTCAAGTTGCCCATTCTGTCAGCGGGTGCGCCGGCAGGCTTTTGCATCTTTGCACCACCCAATCGCTTGGCGCGTGGGGCAGCGCAGCAAACTCGCTGCACGGCGCGAACACTGCGCTGCCAGAGCCTGTCATGCGAGCCTCCAGACCAGCGTCTGTCAGCCATTGAACACATGCCGCGATGTCAGGGCAGTGCATTTGCGCCACAGGCTGAAGATCGTTTCTCCCAAACAGTGTTTGTGAAGAGTCGCAGTGTTCAGCGAAGCCTTGCATTGTAGCAGGTTTTGTGTTTCTTGTCAGTGCCTCGTCGTTGAATATTTTGACGGTCGACAACCCGCGAGGGGGTTTAACGACCACAAAATGCCGTGGGGTCACCTCTACGGGTTGCAACTCCTCGCCGATTCCCTCGGCCCACGCATTGTGCCCAAACAGGAAGAACGGCACATCTGCGCCCAGTTGCAAACCCAGTTGCATCAGATCTGCGCGCGAAAGGCCCGTTTGCCAGAGTCGGTTCAGCGCCAACAGGCAGGTGGCAGCATCTGAAGATCCTCCGCCCAGGCCGGCCTGGGTAGGCAACCGTTTGTGCAGGCTGATGTGCGCACCTTGGGTGCAGCCGGTTGCACGTTGCAGCAACTGAGCGGCCTTGACCGTCAGGTCGGTCTCCGGCAGCGACTCGCCGTTGTCAGGCGGATTCAGATCGGTTCGGTACACGCGGGGAGATTGCATCCTCTCGAAGTGCAAGGTGTCAGCCCAATCCAGCAGCACAAAGACCGATTGCATCAGGTGGTACCCGTCTGAGCGGCGCCCGGTGATGTGCAGGAACAAATTGAGTTTGGCGGGCGCGGGTACGTCGTACAGGTTGTTCATGTCAGGCCGGGGCACCAAGATTGGGTGCGCTCAGTCTCAGGGGGTGGTGGTGTCCAGAAGCACGCGCAGTTCGGTATCGCCCATGGCACCGTGCATGGTGGCACGAATGCGGCCTTGTGCCCACTGTGTCAGGTCGGGTGTCCATCCGTCCAACTGGGTTGGCTTTCCTTGTATCCAGTCGAAGAGTGCGGTCAACGGTACCGGGTTGCCGGTCAGTGCCGTGGTCAGTTCATCCATGTGCGCATACCGGCGCACTTCCTGACCTTGTATCAATTCGGCTGCGCTGGCATCCCACTGCGCAACCGCCAATGTGCTGCCGAGCGGGGTCTCAAGTGCCAGCTTGCCAGCTTGTGCCGAACCTGTCAGCGTAAAGGCTGCGGTGAACTGTCGGCTGGTCTGAAGTGGGTGGCCAGGTGCACGCAAGCTGATGCGGCCTGTCCATGATGAATTTTGAGTATCAAAACTGGCTTTATCGTTTTTATAATGGGCACATGATGCTATCAAAACAGATAGAATGAGCCAGATTGGCCACAGCCATCGGTGCAGAAAAGTGCTTCGCGATTGCATCACAGGCTGATCTGAAGTCGCTGCAAGGTGGATTTCAACAATTCGCTTTCTGGCTGCATGTCTTTCGCTTTGCGCAAATAGGTCAACGCTGCCTGCTTGTCACCCAGGACCCACAGTACTTCACCCAGGTGCACCGCGATTTCAACGTCCGGTCTTGCGTCAAAAGCTTTTCTGAGGTGTATCAAAGCCTCGGCTGGTTGGCCCATGCGGAACAGTACCCAGCCCAGGCTGTCGGTGATGAAGGGGTCGTTGGGTGCCAACGTCAAAGCTTTTTCGATCAGTGCTTTTGCTTCGGGTAAGCGTTCGTTGCGGTCGGCCAGTGAATATCCCAATGCGTTCAGTGCGTTGTGGTTGTCGGGCTGTGCTGCAATGATGCCGCGCAACAGCCGCTCCATTTCATGCGTGTGACCGAGTTTTTCGGCGAGCATGGCGCGTTCATAGGCCAGATCGTGGTCGTCGGGTGCGAGTTTGCCCGCTTCAACGAGGACGCCATAGGCTTCGGTGTTCTGGCCTGCTTCACGCAGCAGTTGCGCTTCGGCTTTCAACTTGGCGACGCCGTCGCCGTGGCGACTTTCGGGGGTGGACTGGATCAGTGCCCGGGCTTCCGCCAGTTTGCCCTCACGCGCGAGCAACGAGGCGCGGAGTGATTGGATGCGCAGGGTGTCTTCGCTCCCGTCAACCAGGTCGAGCCATGCACGAGCCTCGTCCAGGCGCTGGGCTCTCTCGGCAATGTGAGCGAGTGACAGGTAGGCCTGTGTTTTGCCTCGGACATGTGCCGGGTTTTCTGCCTCCGGTCCTGCGTTGCTGACCTGGGACAAAAACGTCTTGAAGCTGGTTTCGGCCTCGGCGGGACGGTTGAGCTGAAGTTGCAGGGCACCCAGGATCACCCACGCTTCTGGCAAATTGGCCTGCGGGTTGGTGGTCAGTGCAGTCAACTCGGTTTCGCTGTCTTGCCAGCGGTTGGCTCGCAACAGGTGGCGGGCGTAAGCCATGCGGACATCGTGGAGGGACGGATGCCGTTGGATGTATTGCCGCAAGGCGTTTTCATCCATCGGTGACGGTTGATCCAGCCAGTCTGCCGCTAGGGTGCCTGCCGCCGACGTGACGGGCATTTTGTTGAGCGCTTCTGCCAGCGATGCCCGGGCAGGCAATGTCATCCCGGCGCTGGATTGCACGCGTGCCAATGCTGCGTAGGCACTGCTGGCGGTGGCTGCATCCGCCAGCCAGGGGCGGAGTTTGGCGGCTACGACCGTTGCCGCCTGCTGGGTGTCTTTTGCCCGGGCATACACCTGACCCACAGCGTCAATCAGTTCGCTTCTGTCAGCGGGTGGCGTGAGTTCCAGCACTTTCTCCAGGCTGGTGGCACTGTCTTCCAGTCGCCCCATGTTGATCTGAATCTGCAACATGACCCGGTGTGGCTCTGCGGACATCGGCAGGGCAACGGCCCAGGCCTGAGCCGCATCGATGGCCGCCCCCCCTGATCGCGACTGGAGGGCAATGTTCATAGCGCGCCGGAACAGCGTCGGGTCGTCGGATTTTCGCGCGGCCTCGAGCATCAAAGAATAGGCGGGCCCCGCTTCTCCTGCTTGCAACTGCATTTCAGCCAACATGGCCAGGTAAAGGATCTCAGCAGGAGAGGCGGCTGAGTGGAGTCTGATACCCGCGGGTGGCTGGCTTGTCGACGCTCCTGATTTCAATTGAGCCCAGGCCGACGGCGTCCCCAGATGGAATACCAGAGCCAGACCGACAGCCAGTTTGCAGCTTGCCCAACCTGCGCCATCTGGTGTCTGGGAAGAAGGGCCCAGACGTTCGCTGGTGACTGTTTCAGGTGAACCTGTGCGGCGGAGCAATAACATGGGGTCATGATAATGGAAGCGTTTCACCCTTTGCACCTCATCGGTTTGTCACCACGCCATGCCTGAATTGCCTGAAGTAGAGGTCACTCGCCAGAGTGTGGCGGGCCAGATCGTGGGTGGCACGATTCAGTCCATCCATTTGGGCAAACCCCTGAGGTGGCCATTGCAGACGGACCCGCTCTCGCTGGTGGGCAAGACCATTGTGTCGGTGGGGCGAAGGGGTAAATACCTGTTATTCCACCTGGATGCGGGATGTCTGCTCGTGCATCTGGGCATGTCGGGTAGCCTGCGTTTTGCAAGGCAACTGCCCGAAGCGGGGCCGCATGATCACTTCACACTGGTCACTCAGCAGGGAAGTATCCGTTTGCATGACCCCAGGCGATTTGGCGCAGTGGTGTATGCACCGGGTGTTGACCACCCACCTGCCACCCAGCTGTTGGCTGGGTTGGGGGTAGAGCCTTTGTCGCCTGATTTCGATCAGACGAGGTTTGTGAAGGCGATGCGCGGCAAACGAACGTCCGTCAAGCAGGTTTTGCTGGCTGGCAAGGTGGTGGTGGGCGTTGGCAACATCTATGCCAGTGAAGTGCTGTACCTGGCTGGCATTCATCCTGCTTCTCGGGCCGACAGAGTGGCGCTGACCAGGCTGCGCAAATTGCATGCCGCCATCCGGTTGGTGTTGCAAGAGGCAGTCGCTGCCGGTGGCAGCACTTTGCGTGACTTCAGTGCACCAGATGGCTCTGCCGGGCATTTTCAAACGATGACAAAGGTTTACGGGCGGGCTGGCTTGCCCTGTCTGGCATGCGGCCAGCCTGTGACCCGATTTTTGCAGGGGCAACGTGCGACCTACTGCTGTGCGAACTGCCAGCGTGGTTGATGCCGTTGGTGCCCTGGTGCCACCCGCCTGGCGGCTGGCGCGTGTATATTGGTTGTTTCTGTGCGTATCCTCTTGTCACAGACCTCCTGGCTACACACGATGAGCTTCAACCAGAATTTCGACCAACACAGCAAATGGCGTCGCGCGTTCTCCCGTGACTTGCAGCGGCTGTCTGATTGGTTGTCGGAGCACGATTTGCTCGATGCGACCGCATCTGAGCAGTTGGAGGCCTTGCGCAGGCGCGTGCAGGATGACAAGGTCATGGTGGCATTTGTCGCCGAGTTTTCCCGTGGGAAGTCCGAACTCATCAATGCGATGTTTTTTGCGTCTTACGGGCGTCGGATCATGCCTGCCAGTGCGGGGCGGACAACCATGTGTCCGACCGAAATGGGTTACGAGGCGGATCAGCCACCCAGTTTGCGCCTGTTGCCCATAGAAACCCGTTTGCAGCCGAGGGCCCTCACCGAGTGGCGTGATTTGCCCGACGCCTGGGAAACCCTCCAGCTTGATGTGTCAGACGCCACCAGCCTGGCTGCATCCATGGCCAGGGTGGGTGAGGTGATGCGCGTCACGCCGGAGCAGGCAGCTGCGCTCGGGTTCTGGCTCAGCGAGGGTGGGGCCGACCGGAGCCTGATCGGGGTTGACGGTTTGATCGAGGTGCCCCGCTGGCGCCACGCTCTCATCAACATTTCGCACCCCATTTTGAAGCAGGGTCTGGTCATTTTGGACACTCCCGGTCTGAACGCCATTGGCGCGGAACCGGAGCTGACGGTCAGTCTGCTGCCGCAGGCGCATGCGGTGGTGTTCATTTTGGGTGCCGACACCGGGGTCACCCAGTCCGACTTGAGCATCTGGCGGGAACACTTGATCCCTGCACAGGGTACTGAGTCCAGCCGTTTGGTGGTGTTGAACAAGATTGACACCCTGTGGGATGAACTGAGCACGCCCGAACAGGTCAGCAGGCAGATCGAGCGTCAGGTTGGCAGCTCAGCCGGCACGTTGGGCGTGGACCGTTCCCGGGTGTTGGCCGTTTCTGCCCAAAAAGGACTCGTGGCAAAGATACAGCACAACCAAGCCTTGCTCGAGGCCAGTCAGTTGCCGCAATTGGAACACTTGCTGGTAGAAGGCATCGTGGGTCAACGTCGTGAACTGTTGATCGATGCCGTGACCGAAGGACTCAACCGCCTGGTTGCCCACGTGCGGCAGACCACGCATGCACGCACCCGTGACCTGACCGAGCAGATACAGGAGCTGGAAAGTCTGCGTGGCAAGAACGTGTCGGTCATCAAGCACATGCGCTTGCGCATTGAACACGAGCAAAGCGAGTTTGAGAGTGGTGGTGGGCGCATACAAGCGGTCCGATCGGTGCACATGAAACTTTTGCGCGACCTGTTCAAGGTGCTGGGCCATGCCAAGTTCAAGCAGGAAGTGTTGCACCTCACAGAGAAACTGAAAGAGCCGGGGCTCAAGCTGGGCGTGCGAAGAACATATGCCCAGACATTCGATGGTCTGCGGGGGCTGTTGACTCAGGCCAAAACCATGGCCGTTGAAATCAGTGGCATGCTGCACACTGCATTCACGCAAATCAACACTGAGTACGGTCTGTCGCTGGTTGTGCCGCCGCTGCCGGATATTGACAAATACGTGCAGGATCTGAACGACATCGAGCAAAGTCACCTGCATTACCTTGCGTTCGGCAACACGTTCAAACTCACCAAGCCCGAGTTCTGCGAGCGCTTGGGGCGGGCGTTGGCGAGCCGTTTGCGGGTGGTTTACGAGTCTGTTGCGAATGACCTCGAGGTCTGGAACAAAGGTGCTGCAGGGCAACTTGATGCCCAACTCAGGGACAGAAGGCGCAACTATTCCCGCCGGGTTGAAGCGGTGGTGCGCATCCAGGAGGCGGCAGGCGAGCTCGACGTGCGCATGCAAGAACTGACTCAGCAGGTTGAGAGCATTGACCGTCAGGCTTACCAGCTTGAAAAAATGACCGCCACCATGCTGGAGCTCAACCGCGAGCACGTGACGCAGCCCATGCCGCTGCCTGTCTGAGCATGACCGACCGGATTGAAGCGGCGGGCCCGTTTGCCGGCCGTCTGGTGGCGTGGCAACGTCTCCATGGTCGGCATGATTTGCCCTGGCAGCAAACTGCCGACCCGTATCGGGTGTGGTTGTCAGAGGTCATGCTTCAGCAGACGCAGGTGGTAACGGTGCTGGGTTACTTCGACCGTTTTTTGCAGCGGTTTCCAGATGTTTTCAGCCTGGCCGATGCGCCGCCGGACGATGTGCTCGCGTTGTGGAGTGGTTTGGGTTACTACAGCCGTGCGCGCAACCTCCACCGATGTGCGCAGGTGATCGTCAATCGGTACGGTGGCACTTTTCCGTCAGACGTCGCGTCATTGCAAGCGTTACCGGGTATCGGGCCGTCCACCGCCGCTGCCATTGCGGCGTTTTGTTTCAGCCAGCGCGTCACGATTTTTGATGGCAACGTCAAACGCGTGGTGGCCCGGTACACAGGATTTGCAGATGACCTGAGTGTTCGCGCAAATGAGTTGTCACTGTTGGCGCACGCCAACGCCCTGTTGCCACCGCCGGATCGGCAGGTTGACATGCCGGCCTACACGCAAGGATTGATGGACTTGGGTGCCACCCTTTGCACGCGGCACCAACCCCGTTGCCAGGTCTGTCCATTGCAGCAAGACTGTTTGGCCAACCTGACCCAACGCCAGCAGGCATTGCCCTGCAAAACTAAGCGACTGGTGCGCAAGACTCAAGACTGGTTTGTGCTGATCGCCATCCGGCCAGATGGTGCGGTTTGGCTCATGAGAAGGCCACCAACAGGCATCTGGGCCTCCTTGTACGCATTTCCTGTCGCCGCATCCCTTGGAACGCTGCTGGCACAAGCCCGTTTGCAGGACGGCGAAAAGGTTTCACATTTGCCCAGCTTTACCCATTCGCTGACCCATCTCGACATGGTCATTCGGCCCGTTTGTGTGGCTGTACAGCCGGGCTGGTCGTTTCCAACCGATGATCAGCCTGCACACGGCGGAGAGTGGGTGCAGCCGGGAGGTGAATTGTCATTGGGTGTTCCCGTGCCGGTCAAACGGTTGATGGCTGGGCTGGCATCTGGCGTGGAGAGAGGTAGCAGGGTTTGAACCCAGTCACAGTTCCCGGTGCCTGTGGCGGGCGTGCCAATTCTGGGCAAAAGCTTTCGTGAGCACTTCGACCAGGTAAACAGAGCGGTGCTGCCCGCCCGTGCAGCCGATTGCCACCGTTACATAGCTGCGGTTGTCTGCCCGCAGTTCGGGCAGCCAGGATTCCAGAAAACGGCAGATGTGATCTGCCATGCGTTGCACGTCAGCTTGCTGTGCTAAAAAAGCCGCCACCGGTGCGTCGCGACCCGTCAGGTGGCGCAGGGCAGGGTCGTAATGCGGGTTGGGCAGCATGCGGACATCGAACACGAAATCGGCATCCAGTGGAATACCTCGTTTGAAAGCAAACGACTCGAACACCAAGGTCAGCCCGCCTTGCGAATGACCCACGAATTCTTTGATGTGACTGAGCAAGCGTGCCGGTTTCAGCAAGGTGGTGTCGATCACCAGCGATTGCTCTCGCAGCGCAGCCAGCAATTCCCGTTCGAGGCGAATGGCTTCCAACAAGGCATGTGGATCTGTGTTGTCAGCAGAGGGCGTCGACAGTGGGTGCGCCCGCCTGGTTTCCGAAAAGCGCCGGACCAATGCATCGTCGGCTGCATCCAGGAACACGCAGGTGAGCTTCAGGCCCGCCTGTTTAAGTTTGTTCAACAGGGCGGGCACGTCAGGCAGTGAAGTTCGGCTGCGTGCATCCACGGCCACAGCGAGCTTGCGGCTGCGACCGCCAGTCTGCAAGGCGAGAAACGCCTCGAGCAACTCGGGTGGCAAGTTGTCTACACAGTAGTGGCCGGCATCTTCCAGTGCCGCCAGGGCAACCGATTTGCCCGACCCGGACATACCTGTGACCAGCACCAGTTCCAGTGTGTTCATGCTGACAGCAACTCGCGAGCGTGGGCCAGTGTGGTGGGCGTGATGGTGGGGCCGCCCAGCATACGAGCCAGTTCTTGAACCCTCGTTTCTGGCGTCAACGGTGTGACCTCGCTGGCCACACCATCGCCCGAGTCAAATTTGCTCACGCACAGGTGGTGGTGCGAGCAGGCGGCCACTTGCGGCAAGTGTGTCACGGCCAATACCTGCCGGGATTGACCGAGCTGGGCCATCAGCTGGCCCACAGTATGCGCCACAGCACCGCCCACCCCGGCATCCACTTCGTCAAAAATCAGCGTTGGGCATCCACCCAGCTGGCTGGTGGTCACTGCGATCGCCAGCGAAATGCGCGACAACTCTCCCCCTGATGCCACCTTGCCCACTAGACGCGGCTCAACACCAGCGTGCCCGGCCACCAGAAACTCCACGCTTTCAGCACCGTGACGTTGGGGTTCAGCCAGCGGGGTCAATTGGACTTCGAAACGTCCTCCAACCATACCCAATTGACGCATGAATTGAGTAACTTCCGTAGCAAGCTTCTCTTTATTTATTTGCCTCAGGGCCGATATTTTCTTGCAATTTTGATCGAGCTGTTGTCTGCATGCCGTGACGCGACCCGCCAACAATGCCAGATCTGCCTGTGCGGTCAATTCAGCCAGTTCGCTTTGCCAAGTGCTGAGCATGCCTGGCAAATCGCTCGGGCTGCAATGGTGTCGTTTGGCCAATGCGAGCCAGTTGGCCATGCGCTGATCCAACTCTGCAAGTCGGGCCGGGTCCGCTTCGGTTCGTCGGGTATAGGCGTGTAGCTCGCGTGCGGTGTCCGCGACCAGGTCGCAAGCCTGGTTGAGGGCCTCCGCCAATTGCGCAAACTGAGGTTCGAGGTGTGACTTGCCAGCCAGATTCTGAGATGCACGTGTGATCAGGGCAGCAGCATTGACGTCTGCATCGCTCAAAGTTTCGGCCGCCACAGACGCACTCTCGGTCAATTCGTGCACATGTGACAGTCGTGCATGTTCGGCTGACAGATCTTCCCATTCGCGGGCACCCGGGGCCAGTTTTTCGAGCTCGCTGATGTGCCAGCTCAGCTTCTCTCGACGCGCTTCGTGTTGTGCGGCGTGTGTGTTGGCCGCCGCCAGCGCTTCCTGGGCTGTTTTCCATTCACGCCACGAGGTGTTCACAGAGGTGAGGTCGATCTGCCCGTAGCCATCGAGGAGCGCGCGCGTGGTGTCAGGCCGCATCAGCGCTTGCCAGGCATGCTGCCCGTGAATGTCAAGCAGCAATCCGCCCAGTTCCCGCAACTGTCCTGCGGTGGCAGCCGTACCGTTGATCCAGCCGCGTCCGCGTGCCTGAAGATCCACCGTCCGGCGAACCAATACGGCACCATCGTTGGCTTCCAGGTCCTGTCCGGTCAGCCAGGCTGCCACGCCGGGTGTGACATCGAACTCCGCTGTTACCTCTGTTTTGCTTTGGCCGGACCTGATCAACCCCGTGTCAGCCTTTCCTCCCAACGCGAACTGCAGCGCGTCGATCAGGATGGATTTGCCGGCACCGGTTTCCCCTGTGAGCACGGTGAATCCATCATTCAGGTCAAGTTCAAGTTGCCTGACGATCACGAAATCTTTCAGGGTGATGTGTCTCAGGCTCATGTGCGAATTTCAGGCGAGTGAGCCGATGGCATCTTCATTCCAGTGCAGCTTGTTGCGCAAGGTGTCGAAGTGGCTCCAACCGACGGGGTGCAACAACCGCAGTTGGTGAGAAGATCGGGTGACCTTGATTCTGTCGCCGTGGATCAGACTGGTGATGGATTGCATGTCAAAGTTGGCGCTGACTTCCCTGCCGCCCACGATCTCCACCACAATTTCTTCGGAGCTGGGCAGCATGATGGGCCGGTTGGAGAGCGTGTGCGGCGCAATGGGCACCATCACCCAGCCACCAATGCCCGGGTGTACCAGAGGCCCGCCGGCTGACAGCGCGTAGGCCGTGGAGCCTGTGGGCGTGGAAATGATCAGGCCGTCAGCACGTTGCGTGGCGACAAACCGCCCCCCGACGTCGATCCGCAGTTCGACCATGCCTGCGGATGTGCGGTTGACCACCACATCGTTCACAGCCACTGTGTTGAAAATGCACTCATCGTCTCGCCAGACGCATGCCTTCATCAGGTCGCGAGGGTCTTCCTGGTACTGCCCGCGCAACATGGCGGCCAAAACGGCGGGGTACTCTTCGTAGCGGACATCGGTCATGAATCCCAGACGCCCTTGGTTGATGCCGATGACGGGTACCCCGAACCGTGCCATCTGTCGCGCAACCCCCAGCATCGTGCCATCTCCACCGACCACCAGGGCCAGATCGCAACTGCGGCCGATTTGCTCCAGCGTCAGAGCTGGGTAGGCAGACAAACCAGTGTTCAGCGCAGTGTCATATTCGAGCGCCACTTCACAGCCCTGATCCAGCAGAAAATGGGCGACACCATTGAGTGCAGCTTTGGAGCCCATTGCCTGGTATTTGCCCACCAGTGCGACGTGCCGGAACTGCACCGCAGCCGATGGGTCTGATGCCTGCCTCGGTTTGCTTTGAGGATTCATGGTCAAATTACATCACAGGTCAACCACACATCATCATGTTGGACAGTCGAGCGAAGTTGTTGTTGCAAACTCTCGTCGAGCGTTACATAGCCGACGGGCAGCCTGTTGGCTCTCGTACCTTGGCAAAATCCGCTGGGCTCGACCTTTCGCCGGCCACGGTGCGCAATGTCATGAGCGATCTGGAAGACTTGGGGTTGATCGCCAGTCCGCACACGTCAGCTGGACGCGTACCGACGCCCAAAGGCTACCGATTGTTCGTGGACACCATGCTCACGGTCCGGCGTGAAGCACTGGAGCTTCCACCCGAGTTGGCTGGACTCCCGATTGAATTGGATCAACCTCAGAAGGTGATCTCCAGTGCAGCGCAACTGCTGTCCAGTCTGTCGCATTTTGTCGGGGTGGTCATGGCACCCAAGCGGACGTCGGTGTTCCGGCACATTGAATTTCTGGCATTGTCCGATCAACGTGTACTGGTCATCATCGTCACACCTGATGGCGATGTGCAGAACCGTGTGCTGCACACGCCTGTCAAATACAGTTCCAGCCAGTTGGTTGAGGCGGCCAATTACCTCAACGCGCACTACGCCGGGCTGGAGTTGGATGTGGTCCGCCAACGTCTCAAATCTGAGGTCGAGAGTTTGCGCAGCGAAATCAGCAGCCTCATGCAAAACGCTGTCGATGCGGGTGTGCAGGCCATGGCTGCCAAGGAAGAGGTGGTGATATCTGGCGAGCGTAACCTGCTTTCTGTCAGCGATTTCTCCAGCGATTTGGACAATCTTCGGCGCATGTTTGATCTGTTCGAGCAAAAAGCCCAACTCATGCGTTTGCTGGAGGGGTCCAGTGCTGCAGAGGGCGTACGTATATTTATCGGTGGTGAAGGCAAGGTCGTGCCTTACCAGGATTTGGCCATTGTGTCTGCACCCTACGAAGTGGATGGGCGCATCGTCGGCACACTGGGGGTGATCGGTCCGCAACGCATGCCTTATGACCGCATGATCCAAATTGTGGATATCACGTCCAAACTGGTGAGCAACGCGCTCAGTCAAGGGAAGTAGCCTCTTTGGTCGCAATTACAATGCGTGGTTTGGTCCGGGGGCGTTAGCTCAGTTGGTCAGAGCAGAGGACTCATAATCCTTTGGTCGTAGGTTCAAGTCCTACACGCCCTACCAGCGCCAGCATGGAAAGCCTGCTACTTATTAGGTAGTAGGCTTTTTTCTTTTCTGTCCGATGTAAGGGCGGATGTAAGCTGATTTCCTGAACTGCTGGCAGCACCTCATCCCTTTACCGTTTGGGTCATGCTGTCCAGCAGGCAGGCCAAATACGCTCTTTCCGTCACCGGGTCATGCGTCTGCTCGCTGTCCAGATGCGCCAGCAGTTCGGCGGCCAGTTCGCGCAGTTGCTCATTTTGTGTGGGGGTCATGGTGGGGTGCCTTTCGGTGTTGTTGAAGCCTCCACTGTGGCGCGGAAATGTGCCCCGCGTCAAACAACCAGACAGCACAACCCAAGGTTGTTGGGCGGTTCATAGGGGGCACAACCAGCAGAACAACCTGAAGGTAGTTTGAGCGTTTTAGTTGGGTTTGACGAGGGCTGCCAAGGTGGCTGCCCTGCTGGCTGCCCCGTGTACGGATGTTCCAAAGAAAAAACCCGGCACTGTGGCCGGGTTGCAACCTGCTGCGCAGGCCCGCTCAGGGAGGTAAACGGGGCATCGTCGATGCTCGTCCAGTGTACGTCCAAATACCCGGAAAAGCGGGTATTCACCACGCACGGCGCAGGGCGGCGGCAACCGGATGCGAACACATCCAGCGCATGCCGTGCCAGTCGCCCACGCTGGCCTCTACGCGAAACCCGCATGAGCGGAAAAGCCTTACCCGGTCTGCGCCATGGCAAAGGGCCAGCACGTCAGACAGTTGCCCGTACCGCCTGACGGCATCACGCACCAGTTGACGGCCAGCGCCTTGCCCTCGCTGCGCTGGGTGAATCCAAAGCCACTCGATACACGGCTCCGGGCCTTGAATCAGCGCGGTGCCTTGCGGTGTCATGGCGGCAGGGCGCTGCCGCATCGGACGAACGATGACGAACCCGGCGGGGGTGTGGTGGGCGTTACCCTCTATCTCATCAGGGGGTGCTGTGCATCCGAACTCGGCATACCGGGTGCGGACGATGCTGTGGGCTTCGCTGTCGGTCACGCCTCGGCCAACTGTGCAGAGCGGTACTCGTCAAGCCATTGGCGCAGGTCGCGACACTCGGTGTCCACCTGTTCGGGGGTCTTTCTGTGGCAGTGCCGTAGCCCTTCGCGTAGCCGTGAAAATGCGGCTTCAGCCTCGAAGTAGCAGAGCGGCTCCGCGTAAACCTCTGCGGGGGGTTCCAGTAATATGACCTCGGACTCATACACCCCCCGGCTGAAGTTCTGTTGCGCGGCTGTGCTGTCCATCGGCCTGACACAGGCGACCTTATCGCCGGGCACCTGGGCACAAAGTAAGGTCGGGTTTCCGAGGCTGCGGTCAGCGCCTTGCCATAGCGCGTACCTGATGGCTGTTTCACGCTCGGTGCCCCAGAAGTAGCCCTCTGCGCCGACTTCAGCGGCGACGCCCACAACCCCACGCCATAGCGTCAAGGTTTTGCCTGCTGGCTTCGGGTACTGTGCGTATCCGAACAGCTCCCGCATCAATGCGCGGCTTCCCGGCTCATCGGGGTGGATGCAACGTGGGTGTTCATGGATGGCGTGAAGCAGTACAGCACGCACCACGGCGGGGGGTGCGCCTTTGCGGCACAGGGTCAACACCTGTGCCACCTTGTCATTCAGAACCGGGGTGCCGTCAATCAGCGCCTTGGCTGATTTTGCGCAACCCTTGATCGCTTTGCGCAGTGCCGCGCGCCGATGTTCTCTGTCCATTGGTTTGGTCAGTGCATCCGGCGTTACTTATGCTGCGCCATAACAGCCGATTCCAGTTGCTCACCGAGCCAGCGGGTCAACGTTATGATGTTCTCGCCTTCCTTCAGACGCTGCCGACAAAATGCCTTCAGATTCCTTGCCTCAGTCCACACGGCGGCTCGGTGCCGCTCGGTGGCAATGCGTCCACACATGGTCGATAAGGCATCAGGCAAACGGGGTGAAAGTTGGAGCGGCTGTGGCATGTTTTCGTGCGCGTGGGCGCGATTCAGTGGTTTTCAGGGGCGTTTTTTGCAGTTGGCGATGACAAAGGGTGGACCTGACGGTTTACGGCCATGAGGCTGTGTACTTTTGATGGCCCCGCCCGGTCAGCCACACAGTCGCTCCATGTCTGCATGTGTCAGGTCGGCAAGGTCGGCAACCGTCAGGAAGTTGCTGCCCTTCATGATGCGTGTGGCACCCGTGGCAAGTTGCTGCAGGATGGCACCAGCGGCCAGCAGGCGTTTGCGGTAATCCTCTGCCCTCGCATCCCGGATTGAATGCGGCAGGCGAAATGCGGGGCGGCATTGCGGCTCGGTTGCGTACATCATGCTGCCAACTTCATCAGGCTACGGTTCAGCCAAACAGGCGCTGTAACGGCAGGCTCACTGCCACCGAACCCACCAACCACAGTGTCTGCAATCAGCGCATCCTCGGCGGCCACAGCGGCCTTCAGAGCCTCTACAGCCTTGTCCCATGCCTGCTGCACCTTGGCTCTGTCTTTGTGGCCTTGCAGGGCTTCAGCACGGGCCTTGTCGCGTTGCCGTTCGACAGCGGCGGGGGCTTCACGCAGGGCTTGACCCAGCAACTCGATGCGCTGGCGTAACTCAAGCTCTCGGACCTGCATGTCCGTCAACACGTTGTCGGTGGGCAGCGTGCCACCAGACAGCAACATCTGCGCTTTCTCCATCGTGGTGGCGGGCTGTCTGCGCTCGTTGGGGCTGGTGGTGAATGCCAGCTTGCTGACAAGCTCGGCATGCTCTGCGCTCAGTTTTGCGTGTTCGGCTTCAAGGCCATGCAGCAGGTGCAGGGCTTCGGCGTAGCCTTTGTGTTCGGTGACTTGCTGCATGTTCAGCCTTTCAGTGTGTGTTTGCGTGCAGGCAGCGTGGCTTGCAGTCTCAGGTGTGCAGCGCGGGCCATGTCCAGCACTTCAGGCTGTAACGGCACAGACGGCAGACGGCCAGCCATTGCGGCTGTGTGCATCAAGCCAGCCAGCATCCGAGCCTTCATGTCTGCGTGTGCTGCTGCGTAGCCTTGGGGTGGTGCGGTGCGTTTCATAAATTGTCGCCCTTTCGTGCGCGTGGCGACAATTGTAGTGTGTGCTGCGTTGCGTATCAAGTGGGTGATACGGTGCGGTTTGTAAATGTGGGATTTGCCCACATTCAGCGCCAGCAGGGGGGCAGCAGAAAGTGTGGCGCTTTCGGCTGTTACCCGTTCGGGTCAAAGCGTTGAAACGAACTTACACGTTTTTGGGCAAGTGGCGGGGGGGTCTTGAACTTCTGCCACTTCTGCCGACTTCTGCCATAAGTTGCGGCAGAAGTCATACAGCACCACGTATGCGGCGGCAAACTTCTGCCGCCGTGTATACGTCTTATGGCGGCAGAAGTTTTTGGCAGAAGTTGAAGACGTTAATCACCCCCCGCTGGCTTTAGAAAATCATCAACTTCTGCCGCAAGCTCGGCAGAAGTTCGGGCCTCGTAGAAAGAGCCTTTCTTGCCTTGCCCACCGTGTAAAACCAGCAAGCCTCGGGCGGTCAGGTCGACGATTGCCTCCCGCACATCGGCACGGGTCATGCCCATGACTTTGTGCTTCGCTTCAATGTCGGCTTTGCCGTAGTTGCGGCCCTGTGCCCTCTCGTCGCGCAGGTAGGCAAGCACCTTGTGCCAGCGTTGCGAGGTTTGCTGTTCGGGTGTCAGCACCTGCGCCAGTTCGTGGCTGAACAGGTAGCCCCGCCGTCTGATGTAGACGTCAGGCTGTGCGGTGGCATAGCTCAATTTCGGCAGTGCCATGACAAGGCCCGATTCACCCTCGCGCAGGTCGGTGCCTGTGGCTTTACGCCACTCGGCAGGCTCCAGCGGTTGCAGAACGGCAACCATGCGGCAACCGTCTGGCAATGCCGTGCCGTTGCGTCCCGCGTACTGGTCAAGGGCACCGTTTCGGCTGTTTGCCTTGCCTGTGTGGTGTATGCCCTCTACGCAGCAATCCAGGGCGTTGCGCAACACCCGGAAGGCTTCAACAATGCCTTGTTCTGCATCATTCACTCGGTTTTCACCCACGCCGAATGAAACCAGCGGGTCAAAAATCAACCAATCCGGTTTGAAGGGTCGAACCACGTCCACAAGCCACTTCAGGTTTTTGCCGTCGGGCACCACTATGTCCCCCTTGACGCTTGAAACCCGATAGTGTCGGCCCGTCAAGTCAAGCACGTTAACATTTGCCAAGACTTGCGAGGTTTCAGCATCTGTCAGGTACAGCGCCTGCATGATTTCGCGCATGCGGGCCACCAGAATGCCCCGCTGGTCTTCGCGGGTGATAAGCACCGTGCGCAGCGGCTGCAAAGGCTGTTTGCCCCATATGGGGCGGGCTAATGCGCCTAGAACAGCCTCATACAGCGCCAGCGTGGTTTTGCCTGTGCCACCAGCCGCAATGCGGTTGCGGAGGTCGGCATACAGCAAACCTGGCACCAGTACACGGGGTGACAGTTGCGCGGCCTGCATCTCGTCCACCGTGATGGCGGGCATGGGGTCTTTGCCTCCAAGGGTGTCAATTTGGCTGACACCCTTTTCGTCATCATCTGTGGACAAGTCGCCAAAGTCATCAGCCAAGGTCTGGGCATCCCATGCCGCCTTTGCTGCCTCCACATCGTCGCCATGGTCAAGGCGTACATGTGCCGTCCAAGCATCAAACGTGCCTTGCAGCGGGTCAGATGCATGGTCGGACTGCCACAAGCCGTCCTTGCCCCGGATCTCCCGCACGCTGGGCTTTCCGGTGGCTGTGGATGGTGCCCAACGGCCCGTGAGGTCGTCTTGTGTGTAGCCGTGGCGTGACAGGATGTCGGGCACCTCGTTGGCTGCGTTGTATGCCGTGCGGTAACCCGGCGCGCTGAATGCCAATGACTTGCCGTTGCCCGTGGACAGTGCCGTGGTGGCCTTCACAGGCTTGCCAAGGTGCTGCGCGATGGCCTCAAAGAACCGGGCTTGTTGTTCGCGCAGAAAGTCGACGTCTTCGCTGCACTTTAGCCACCACTCACGCAGTCGCGGCGGCAGGTCTGGTGCATCGTCAAGGCGTTTGCAGTTGGCGTATGACTGTGTGCAAAGCTCGCCGGTCTTGGCGCGATACCCCGCGCCGGGTAACACGTCTTGCAGGTTGGGCGAACTCGCGCGGCACTCCAACACCGTGCCTGTAGCCTCGCTCCTGAAGGTCAACCAGTGCAAACCGGGCACAGCCTTAAATGCACTTCTGCCACCGGAATTTGGGCGGGTGCTTAGGGTGCGAACACCACAGGTCATCAAAGCCTCGTGATCGAAACCAAGTGCTTTTAGGCCAACAGGCGCAAGGTCTACGCGGTCAGGGTCTAGGCTGCAAAGCCCGTTCGATGCCAGCAAGATGCCGTAACCCGTGGCGCTGTCATCAATTGCCTTCACCTTGTTCTCTGGTCGGTTCCATCCAGCGCGGCGTTCAGGTGGTTGTTTCGTCCAAGGCTCCAGCGGTACGAGGTGGTATCCCTTAGCCAACAAGCGGCGGGCTTCGCTCAGGTCGGGTGTAATGGTTGCGGTCAGCATGTGGCACCTCCCAACATCTGACGGGCCTCACGCTGTGCGGCGGGCCAGCCTCTGCGAGGGTTTTTGTCCTCGCGGCTGTGGCACAGGATGACAAGCTCGGATTGCACCTCCTTCAATGCCCGCTCAGCGGCTCGTTTTGCCGCTGGGTCGGTTGGCGCTGCTCTCAGTCGCTCAAGGGCTTTGTAGGCATCTCGGGCAACCTGGGCGTGAAATTCAAAGCTCTGATTGCACTTGCCCGAACGGTTCAGTTCGTCGTACACAGCCACGGCGCGGCTCAGCTTCTCGAATAGGGCGCTCAGCATGTGGCACCACCTTTCCGAGCCTGAATCAAGAACCTGTCGCGGTCTGTCAGGTAGTAGATACCCGGACGGCACACTTGCCCGTATCGGTCTATTCGCTTGACCCGCTGGCATGGGATTTCGAGGCCCATTTGGCGCAGTTCTGCGATTAAGTCAGGGCCATTGCTGCACCCGGCGGTTCTGTCCAGCGCCTCGCGGCTTACAGGGCCTGACAGCAGCGCGGCAAGGGCAACGTTTTGGCGTTTGGTCAGGGCGGCGGTAAAATCTTCAGCAGTCTTCTGAATGGAAAAAGCCCTCTGCGTCTTGGTCGGTGCGAGGGCTTTTCCTTTTGGTTCGGTGGGCTGTGTCATTGGTCAACACCTCCAAAGTTGATGAAGTCCAGCAGGTATGCGGCGGCTGTTTCCACGCCGTCTCGGGCCACTTTGGGAAAACCCAAGGTCGGGCAAGCCTGACAGCTTGGGATGTCCTCGCGCAGAATTTCGCGGATGAGGTCTAGTCGTTTGGCTTGCGCTTGTCGCAGTGGGTTTTGAACTGAGGCATACCCGAGACGCAAGACGGCCAAAACGTCATAAGCTTCCGAAAGCTTTTCGGGGTGCTTGTCGTTTTCCAGCACTTCAACGAGTAGCGCGTGGGCTTTCAATGCCAAGGTGATTTGCTCGACGTTAAGCATGCGCCACCCCCAGCACTCGGCGCAGGTCGGACACAGGCCAAGCCAAACGGCCATTGATGCGAACAGGGCGCAGCGGCCCGTTTTCCTTGCAGGCCCATATGCGCAGCGTTTGCTGTGCGCGGTTCAGGTGGTATGCCGCTTCCGGGGTAGGAAGTGCGGTGCGGGTTTCGTTCTCAAGTGGAACCAGAGTTTTCATTTGACGCCTTTCGCCAGGACGAAAAAAAAGCCCCTTCGGGATTGACCAGAAAGGGCGCGGGCGGCAGGGTGAAACGATGGTGTGCCTTCCAAGCGGAAGGCAACAAAAAACCCCGTATGGCGAACCATCGGGGTTTAAAGTGCTTTTGCGATTTACACGGGCGAACCTCCACTCGGAAGGTCAGCCCCTATGCGTATTCGCTCAGCCGTGCGTAAATTATACAGCTTCGTTGTGTCGTGTTCAATGGTGTTGCGGCATTGGTGCCCACCACGCATAGTCGGCGCGGTTGTTGGCAGTCACCACACCGAAAACGCTCACGCCTTGCATGGTCTGCAATAGCACCTTACGGCCTGTCGGTGCCGTGTCTATTGGTTGCCAGTAGTTGGCGGGTAAAGTCTGTTCAGCCATGCTGCACCTCCTGTGTGCTTTGTGGTCAGGGGCTGGCTTGTGTTGCTGCACTCGCTGGCCCCGTCTGTTTGCCCTGCATAGAACGGCGCAGGGCTTGCCGTATTCAACCTACCAGCGTCAGTTTGCCCGGTTCAGCCTTGGGTGCGAACGTGACCCCGGCCTGTTCCAGCACCCACGCTTCAATCTTTTCATGGTGCAGACGCAGCAGGTCAAGCGGGCGGCGTTTGTAATGCTTCTCAGCGGTGGCCGATGGCTTGTGCCCCTGAATCTGTGCAACTACGCCAGCGGGTATTTCAAGCCACTCTGTGAGGCTGGCGAACGAACGGCGCAGGCCGTGCAGGGTCAGCCCATCAATACCAGCGGCTGCACATGCTTGGCTGTGCTGGCTGTGCGGTTTGCTCATGGGGTCATTGGTGGTGAAGCTCGAAAACACCCACTCATTGCGGCGGGGCAGGGCGGCAATCAGGCTGTGAACGTATGGGGTCAGGGGAATGACTCGTTCACCCTCCACCTTGTCGCGGATGGTCAGGCCATGCCATTGCGTGTTGATGTCTTCCCACTTCAGCGCCAGCACCTCACCGGGCCTTGCACCTGTCAGCAGCAGGGTTTGCAGGTAGGCGGCAATGCAGGGGTTGCCTATCAGGCGCACATGCTGGAACCAGACGGGCAACTGTTCTTTCAGCAGAGCATCGGTTTTCACCCCCTGTTTGCCCAATGCCTCGCGGGTTCTCCGGGTCTTGGCGGGGTTCTTGTCGCTTACCAGTTGCCCATAGGTGGGATGCTCGCTGCACCATGTCAGGAAAGCCCGCAGCAGTCGCCATGCAAGGCGGGCAGTGGTTGGGCGGGTCTTTCCCTGCTGCGTTGCCCATGCTTCGATTGCTTGCGGTGTCAGTTCAACCAGCGCCAGCCCCATCAGGGGGTGCAATGGCCCTGCAATGGTCACGCCACGGCCACGGGTGCCACGGGTTGACTCCAAGCCACCAGCGCGGGCAAGGCGGGCATGGTCTTTGATGTGAAGCTCTCCCCAATGCGGGGTACGCTCTTTCACATACTCGCTCCAAGCCTCACCCACGGTCAGGGCTTGGGCTGCGGCTTCTTTGGCTGCCACTTGCTGGCGCTGCTTTTCGGCACTGGCTGCTGCCAGCTTCTCGGCCTTCAGGCTGCGGGGGTCGGTGCCTTCGTCAATCAGGCGTTGGAACTCTCGCGCCTTGGCCTGTGCCTGTGAAATGCTCCATGCTTCAGGGCTGCCAATGGTCAGGCGCAGGTCTTTGCCGAGGTACGCGCCTTGAAAGATGTAGGCGGGTTTGCCGTTCGGTGTGACCCTCAAACCCAGCCCCGGCGCTGTGGCATCCCACAAAAAAGCCTGTGCCTTGTCCGGTGGGCACTTGAAGCCCGAAACCCTGCCAGCCGTGAATGCAACCCTCGCCACGCTCAATCCTTTAATCCTTTGAAACTTACATCGTCAGGATGTAAGGGCGGATGTAAGTCGATTTCCCGAATTTCGGTGAATCGGTATCAACACTTGGATTCCGGGAATCGGCTTAAGTTGTTGATTTACATTGATTGTATCAACAGGCATCAACACGGGCAAATGCCTATCGGTGGGGACTCATAATCCTTTGGTCGTAGGTTCAAGTCCTACACGCCCTACCAAAAATATCATGCTATAATTCGTGCTTCAGCGGCTGTAGCTCAGTTGGATAGAGTACTTGGCTACGAACCAAGGGGTCGTGGGTTCGAATCCTGCCAGCCGCGCCAAATAAAAAAACCTGCAAGTTATCTTGCAGGTTTTTTTTTGCCTGTTTTCGGAGCGGAGATGAACAAAGCTTTTACTCGCGAGACGGACGACGCAGACGACGAGGATGTTGCGTTACCTCAGGCCGCTTCAGGCAAAAACTACATCACCCGGGGTGGATATGACAGGTTGCGAGCAGAGTTGCTGGCCTTGATCGATGAGGAACGGCCCAAAATTGTCGAGGTGGTACATTGGGCGGCCAGCAACGGCGACCGGTCTGAAAACGGTGACTATCTTTATGGCAAGAAGCGACTGCGTGAAATTGACAGGCGCATTCGTTTCCTGACCAAGCGGCTGGAAATTGCTGAAGTGGTGGAGCCAAGCGTTCACCGTGGCTCTGATCAGGTTTACTTTGGCGCAACGGTGAGGTGCGGCAGGCCAGATGGTTCCGAGTTCACGGTCACCATCATGGGCATCGATGAAGCGGACAGCGCGAAATCGGAGGTGACTTGGATATCGCCGGTAGCAAGGGCGTTGATCAAGTCTCGGACAGGGGATGAAGTGGTGCTCATCACACCCGCTGGCAAGGAATTGCTGGAAGTACTGGCGGTGTCTTACCCGTGAGGACGTTCCTTGTGCTGACGCGCCCGTACGGCAGACAGCACCGAAGGTGTTCGCTCCAAAGCTCGTAGCACATCGTTGAGGTGCGTCCGATCCTGTATGGAAATTGCAAACCTCAAATCTGTGGCATGACCAACGCGCTCTTCACTCATGTTGACATGGGTGATGTCGGCTCCGGCAGCGGCCAATGTGGATGCCACGCGTGCGAGCACGCCTTTGCCGTCAGTCACGGTGACTTGCAGAGCCACTTCAAATGTCCGGACAGGATCGTCTGACCATTCCACTTCTATAAAGCGTTCTCTGTCTTTGTAAAGCAGCTTTTTGCCGACTTGACAGTCATCTGTATGGATGACCAAGCCTTCGCCTCGTCCCAGGTAGCCGACTATCTTGTCGCCTGGAATGGGATGACAACACCGTGCGAACTGAACCGATCCGCCTTCGCCTCCATCAAGTGTGACCACGCCTTGGCTGATGGTTTCTTTCTGCGGAGAGTATCTGGCCTGGCTGATGAGCACCACATCTGCCTTGTTGCCTTGTTCCGAAAGCAGGATGGCCATTTTTTTGGCCACCATGCTGGCAATTCGCTTGCCAATACCGATGTCCGCCAGCAGCTCTTCTTTGTTCCGGTTGCCGGTGAACCTGAGCAGCCGTTCCCACAGGCCATGTGGTGTTGTGTCGGCGGGAGGCAGATCCGAAAAGCCTTCGAGCCGCAGGGCCTGCAGCAGCATTTTTTCGCCCAGTGACAATGACTCGTCGTGGGCCATTGCTTTCAGGAAGTGCCTGATCTTGGAGCGAGCCCGCCCTGTGCGCACAAAGCTCAGCCAAGCCGGGTTGGGTTTGGGGGTGTCGCTGGTGATGACTTCGATGACATCACCATTTTTTATCTCTGTACTGAGGGGCACTTGCGTGCCATTGACATTGGCAGAGATGGTTCGGCTGCCGATGTTGCTGTGGATGGCATAGGCAAAATCGACCACGGTTGCGCCGCGGGGCATCGAGATGATTTTGCTTTTCGGTGTGAAGACGTAAATGGAGTCCGGAAAGAGATCGATCTTCACGTGATCCCAGAACTCGGCGGCATCCTTGGTCTCGTGCTGTATGTCCAGCAACGATTGCAGCCACTGGCTGCCCAGTCGTTGCGCGGCATCGCTGCCTGGCTCAGCGGCCTTGTAGAGCCAGTGGGCGGCAACGCCGGATTCGGCCACCACATCCATGGACGTGGTTCGCAGCTGGAACTCCACATTGGTGCCAAATGGGCCAATCAGCGTGGTGTGCAGAGATTGATAGCCGTTGACCTTGGGCAGGGCGATGTAGTCTTTGAACTTGCCAGGCAGTGGTTTATAGAGTTGGTGTAACGCACCCATGGCGGTGTAACAAGCCAGCAAGTCGTCAAAAATGATGCGAAAGCCGTACATGTCTGTCACCTGAGCAAAGGTCAGGTGCTTGTCATCCATTTTTTTGTAAATGGAGTACAGGGTTTTTTCTCTGCCATGAATGAGGGGTGTGAGGTGCCGTTCAGACAGGGCTTCTGTGACCTCCATTTGCACCCTGGTCAGCAAATCTCTTCGCCTGGAGCGTGAGCGCTCAACTGCTTTGCTCAGAATGGCAGACCGCCAAGGGTAGAGGTGTTTGAAGGCCAGATCCTGCAGTTCCCGAAACGTGACGTTCAGGCCCAAGCGGTGCGCAATCGGCGCGTAGATTTCGAGCGTTTCGCGCGAAATGCGCTCCCATTTGCTGCGGGGCATGTCGCCCATGGTGCGCATGTTGTGTGTCCGGTCAGCCAATTTGATCAGGATCACACGAACGTCGCGTGCCATGGCCAAGAGCATTTTTCGGAAGGATTCGGCCTGGTTTTGCTCGCGGGTGTCGAATTCGAGTTTTTCGAGTTTGGTCAAGCCGTCTACCAGTTCAGCAACGGGTGCACCGAACTGTTCGACCAATTCTGTCTTGGTCACGCCACAGTCCTCCATGGCGTCGTGCATCAGGGCGGCCATCAGCGCTTGTGCATCCAACTTCCACTCGGTGCACTGAAGCGCCACAGCGATAGGGTGTGTGATGTAAGGGTCGCCGTTTTTCCGGAGTTGGCCCAAATGAGCCTGATCGGCAAACCGATAGGCCTTGCGGATGTTGGCTAGGTCTGACTCGGGCAAGTAGTCAATCGCTGCCACGAGCGTGGCGAAACTTGCAGCCGCTGCATTGGCTGCAGCATGGGCTGATGCGGGTGCAGGTGGAACGGTCGGACTCATGTCATTACTTTACCGACAATGTCCGCAGCTTGCACCGCTGGCGACGTTTGCAGACAAATAAAAAAGCACCGCATTGCGGTGCTTTCGCTGTGAGAAATCAGAAGGTGCTCAGGTGGGCACTTTTTTGAGCATTTCGATGCCGACCTTGCCCGCAGCAATTTCACGCAAGGCGGTCACGCCTGGTTTGTTCTTGCTTTCGATTTTGGCAGTGTGACCCTGACTCAACATCCGCGCACGGTAAGTGGCTGCCAGCACGAGTTGGAACCGGTTGGGGATTTTTTCCAGGCAGTCTTCAACGGTAATGCGAGCCATGTGATTTGCGTGTGGTCAGGAGATGTGCAGGTTGCGGAAGGTGTCCGCTTTGGTGCGCCGCTGTGCTGAATATTTCAGCCTCTGGGCGTGAACAATGGATTTGAGATCGAACAAAGCGAGCTCAAATCGTTCATTGATTATAACGAAGTCGAATTCACGCACTTGCGCGACTTCTTTGGCCGCATTGATCAGCCGCTGCTCGATGACATCAGTGGAGTCTTCGCCTCGACGCTGCAGCCTCGATTTCAACTCTTCCCAACTGGGTGGCAGGATGAAAATCAACACTGCGTTGGCGAATATCTTCTTGACCTGGATGGCGCCCTGGTAGTCGATTTCCAGAATGATGTCGCCGCCCTGGGCAATTCTCTCTTCGATAGCGTGCTTGGACGTGCCGTATCGGTTGCCGTGCACGTGTGCCCACTCCAGGAAAGCATCCTGGCTGATCATCTGTTCGAACTGTGCATTCGACACGAAATAGTATTCGCGCCCATGTACCTCTTGGCCGCGGGGTGCGCGTGTGGTGTGTGACACCGAGTGTGCGAGTCGGGAGTCAACTTCCATCAGGGCATTGACCAAGCTTGACTTGCCCGCGCCACTCGGTGCAGCCACCACGAAAAGATTGCCGGGGTAGTTCTGGGTGCTGTTCATGTGTGCAGTTGCTTCAAAACGATTACTCGATGTTTTGCACTTGTTCGCGCATTTGTTCGATGAGCACCTTCATGTCCACCGAAATGCGGGTCAGTTCGAGGCTGGATGATTTCGAGCCCAGCGTGTTGGCCTCGCGGTGCAGTTCCTGGATCAGAAAATCAAGCCGCTTGCCCAATTCGCCACCTTTGGCCAACAATTGCCTGATTTCCTGCAAATGGGAATGCAGGCGGGTCAACTCCTCCGCCACATCGATACGGATGGCGTAGGCGGTGGCTTCCGTCAGCGCGCGTTCCCTCGCCATATCGCTTTCCTGCACGGCTCCCAGAGCCTCCTGCCAGCGCTCCAGAAAACGGGTGCGTTGTTGTTCGACCAGCTTGGGTACCAGCGGCTTTGCACGTTCTGCCAAGGCGAACAGTTGTTCCACATGCGCCAGCAACATGTCTGCCAAGCGCTTGCCTTCTCGCTCACGGGCAGATTTCAGTGCGCCAATGGTTTCTGTGGCGAGGGCTTGAAAGTTCTCCTGGATATCCGCACTCTGGGACTGCTGACGACTCGACAGGTTGATGACCTCGAAAACAGACAGCGTTGCAGCCTGAGGCAGCCAGGCCCGGACGCTGTCCTGAATGGCATTCAACTTCTGCAGTTCGTTTGCAGTGGGCGCTTTGGGGCCGTTGTCGTTGCGGCCCTCAATCCAGGCTCTGACTTCAACTTTGCCGCGCCGCAACTCTTTGCCCAGCATCTCGCGCAACGCAGGCTCCGTTGCGCGGAGATCGTCAGCCAGTTTGAAGGTCAAATCCAGAAACCGACTGTTGACAGACCGAATTTCAATACCCAGAACTGGCGATTGAGACGCCTCTGCCGATACCGGTGCGCGCTGTGCGGTGGCGTAACCGGTCATGCTGTAAACTGACATTGGGTCTGTTCCTCAGGGTGTCATTTGGCCCAAGTGTTTGTCGCAAGGGCTCAACGCAGGATTATGTCAAAGGTCAAACCCGCACCGCTTCCGCCTGACACCATGGTTGGCGGCTACAGAATCGTCCGCAAGTTGGCAGCTGGTGGCTTTGGCGTGGTTTACTTGGCTGTTGACCCGCAAGGGCAGCAGGTGGCAGTCAAAGAGTACCTGCCAGCTTCACTGGCCACGAGGGCACCGGGTGAATTGCTGCCCCAGGTGCAGCCCGATAAATTGTCGCTGTACCGATTGGGGTTGAAGAGCTTTTTCGAAGAGGGCCGGGCGCTGGCCCAGATCTCGCATGCCTCTGTGGTGAGCGTGCTGAATTTTTTCCGGGAAAACGACACCGTCTACATGGTGATGAATTACCTGGAGGGCGCGTCACTTCAGGATTTCATCATCACCGCCCGCGACCTGAAAAAGCAAAAAGTCTTTCGCGAGTCCACCATCCGCTCGCTGTTTGATGAGGTGTTGCGGGGTTTGCGCATCGTTCATCAGCACAAGATGTTGCACCTCGACATCAAGCCTGCCAACATTTTTGTGACCGACGACAACAAATCTGTGTTGATCGATTTCGGTGCGGCGCGCGAGGTGCTGAGCAAAGAGGGCAGCTTCATCAGGCCCATGTACACACCGGGGTTTGCGGCGCCTGAGATGTATCGGCGCGACGCATCCATGGGCCCTTGGACAGACATTTATGCCATCGGTGCTTGCATTTACGCTTGCATGCAGGGCTATCCACCCAACGACGCGCCTCAACGACAAGACAAGGACCGCCTTTCGCTGGCGCTTTCGCGGTTGCGTGGTGTCTATTCCGACAACCTGATCGAGGTGGTGGAATGGTGCATGGCCTTGGATTCTTTGGCACGGCCGCAATCGGTGTTCGCGTTGCAAAAAGAGTTGAGCCGCGAAACAGAGCGCAGTTACACCAAGCTGTCGATGGCTGAGCGCATGCGCTTGCAGTTCGACAACCTGCTGGGTTCCGAGGGCAAGTCTGCGAAAGACAAGGTCGCGCCTCGAAAGGCGCCTGCAAAATGAAGTTCTCTGTTTTCCAGGTCAGTCGCAGGGGCGGACGCAGCAAGAATGAAGATCGCATGGGCTACTGCTACACCCGAGAGTCGGGTTTGTTTGTGGTGGCCGATGGCATGGGCGGGCATCCCGACGGTGAAGTGGCTGCTCAGTTGGCGCTGCAAACCGTGTCAGCCTATTTCCAGAAGGCGGCAAGGCCCACAGTGGGTGCAGCACCCGAGTTTCTGTCGAGTGCCGTGTTGTCTGCGCATCATCAGATCATCCGATATGCCTCCGAGAAGGGCATGTTGGACACCCCGCGCACCACCGTGGTCGTTGCGCTGTTGGAGCGGGGGTGCGTACATTGGGTGCACTGCGGCGATTCGCGTTTGTATCTGGTGCGGGACGGCCAGTTGGTGACCCGCACCCGTGATCACTCTTACAGCGAGCAGCAGACGGCCGTTGGCAACTTTGATGAGTCCATCAACCGCAATGTGCTGTTTACCTGTCTGGGGTCCCCGCAGCGGCCCATTTATGACCTGTCTGCGCCCGTGCCGTTGCAGCAGGGCGACAAGATTTTGCTGTGCTCGGACGGTTTGTGGAGTGCGCTGCCCGATCACGAAATTGTCAACGTACTGTCCGCCAATCCGGTCAGCTTGGCCGTGCCGGAGCTGGCTGAGCGGGCGCTTCGCAAGACGGGCGATGCCAGTGACAACGTAACGGTCCTGGCAGTGGAGTGGGAAACGCCCGACGTGTTTCCCGACACAGGCGGTATTTCAACCGACTCCGTCACCGATGGGATGTTCGAGTCCACCATTCAGGCGTCAGGTATCGAGCAAAGCCAGGTGGACTTGGACGACGAAGACATCGAGCGCAACATTGCCGAGATCAACGAGGCCATTCGCCGCACAGCTGCGCGCAAGGCCTGACACGCTTTTCACCCCACTCTTGGGGCAACTTTCAAGGAAAGACTGCCATGTCAGCGTTCAACCGGGCTGCCAACCGTGCGGCCGATCAGCTTCGCCCTGTGCGCATCACCCGGCACTACACCATGCACGCCGAAGGATCGGTGCTGATTGAGTTTGGCAACACCAAGGTGCTGTGCACGGCTTCAGTTGAAGAAAAAGTGCCCCCGCACAAACGTGGATCGGGTGAAGGGTGGGTCACGGCGGAATATGGCATGTTGCCCCGTGCCACGCACACCCGCAACGACCGCGAGGCCGCCAGAGGCAAACAAAGCGGGCGTACCCAGGAGATTCAACGTCTGATCGGGCGGTCGTTACGCGCAGTCTTTGATCTCAGATTGCTGGGCGAACGCACCATTGCCTTGGATTGCGACGTCATTCAGGCCGACGGTGGCACCCGCACTGCGGCCATCACGGGTGCATATGTCGCGGCACAGGATGCAGTGTCCGGTTTGATGGCCAAGGGCCTGTTGCGGCAAAGCCCTGTCACGGGGGCCGTGGCGGCGGTATCGGTGGGTATCGTTCAGGGGGTGCCGTTGTTAGATCTGGCGTATGAAGAAGACTCGGCCTGTGACACCGACATGAACGTGGTCATGACCGACAAGGGCCATTTTGTCGAAGTGCAGGGTACGGCAGAGGGCGCTGCCTTCACGCGTACGGAGATGGGCCGCTTGCTGGATTTGGCTGAAATAGGGATTGGCGAGTTGGTTGAGCTTCAGCGGCAGGCGTTGGCTTAATTTGTATAGCTATATAGTCAACTAATACAAGCGATAGAATGCTTTTTTATTATGAATTTTAAGTTGGTTCTCGCTTCCAACAACCGCGGAAAGCTCGCAGAACTTCAGCAACTGTTTTCGCCGCTGGGCATTGCGCTGGTGACCCAGGGCGAGCTGGGTGTGAGCGAAGCCGACGAACCCTTTCACACGTTCATTGAAAACGCCTTGGCCAAGGCACGCCACGCTTCAGCTGCAACGGGTTTGCCTGCGCTGGCCGATGATGCAGGCTTGTGTGTCCATGCGTTCGGTGGGCAGCCAGGTGTTCAGACTGCTTACTACGCCACGCGATTCGGATACCCCAAGAGCGATGCCAACAATGTCAAAGCCTTGCTGGAACAGATGCAGGGCGTCGCCGACAGGCGGGCCGCGATGGTCAGCACGCTCGTGGCCGTTCGCCACCCTGACGACCCGGAGCCATTGGTGGCCGTTGGCCGGGTGCAGGGGCTGATCACCGAAGAGCCTGTCGGTACCAACGGGTTCGGTTTTGATCCGGTCATGTTTCTGCCAGCATTCGGGCAGACGTTTGCCCAATTGCCCACCGACATCAAGAATGCCAACAGCCACCGAGGCAAAGCCAGCGCACAAATGGCCGAGCTGATGCGCACACAGTGGTTGAGTGAGGGCCATTGATGGCCATTTTGCAGCCACGTTCTGTGCCTGAAACCGTAGGTGCCGAAACGGCATTCGATGTGCGGCACCTCATGCGTCCGGGGACCCTGAGGTTGCCATTCTTGCCGCCTTTGTCGCTGTACATCCACCTCCCTTGGTGTCTCAAGAAGTGCCCGTATTGCGACTTCAACTCGCACGAATGGCGCGCCGGGAACTCAGCTGAATTGCCCGAGCAGGCGTATTTGGCCGCGCTGATGGCTGACCTTGAAGCGGCGTTGCCACTGATTTGGGGGCGGCCCGTGCACAGCATCTTCATCGGAGGGGGAACGCCCAGCCTGTTTTCACCACAGGCGGTCGATGCGCTGCTGTCAGGTGTCCGCGCACGGTTGCGGTTGGATGCAGACGCCGAAGTGACGCTGGAAGCCAACCCGGGCACCTTCGAGCGCAACCGCTTCCGAGCGTTCCGGTCGGCAGGCGTTACCCGCCTGTCGGTTGGTGTGCAGAGTTTTTCGGATGAGCATTTGGTGGCGCTGGGCCGTGTGCACGACCGTGCCCAGGCCATGGCTGCGCTGGAAGAGGCGGCTCAAACGTTTGATACGTTCAATGTGGACCTGATGTACGCCTTGCCTGGCCAGACCTTGGCACAGTGCGAGGCAGATGTGGCTGCCGCTTTGGCTTTTTCGCCGCCTCACCTGTCCGTTTACCACCTCACGATCGAGCCCAATACCCTGTTTGCCAAGCATCCGCCCGATGTGCCTGCGGATGACGATGCCTATGCCATGCTGGATGCCATCACACACGCCACCCAGTCAGCCGGCATGGCCCGTTACGAAGTATCTGCTTACGCCAAGCCGGGGCATGGTTGCTGGCACAACCTGAACTACTGGCAGTTTGGTGACTATTTGGGTATCGGTGCCGGGGCACACAGCAAACTCAGCTTTGCCCACAGGGTAGTTCGGCAGGTCAGGGCCCGTGAGCCTGGTTTGTACATGGCCAGTGTCCACCAAGGCTGTGCAGTGGTGCAGCACCAGGAGGTCGCTCGTGCGGACTTGCCCTTCGAGTTCATGCTGAACGCGCTTCGGCTGAAGAATGGTGTGGAGGTGGCCCATCTGACCGAGCGTACTGGCTTGCCGCACAGTGCTTTCGAGGCGGCTCTTCAGCAAGCAGAGCGCCAGGGTTTGCTGGCCCGAGATGCTTTGCGGGTGTGGCCGACAGACCGTGGTTTTGATTTTTTGAGTGATCTGCAAGCCATTTTTCTGCCTTGACGGTACCGCTGCGGCGCAGCAATATAGGCGGCGTTGCGGTTGAGTATCAACCGGGAGGCTGTCATGTTCTCGATATTGGGCACCACGGGTACGCTGTTCAAAGGGCCGATGGAAGATTTGGTGCGCGTTCAAGGGGTCCTGCCTTCGTCCGCTGCTCGACGTACCGATGCGTTTCTCGAACATCTCAACGACGCCGAACGCAGGCAGCACTACACCCACTGGCCTCAGCAACCGCCTTCACACGCGCCTGCACCGCCGTCACCCAAAAATCGGCAACCAGCGCAGGCTGCTGGCGCTTATGCGCGAGTGCAAAGCCCAGCCACGCCTGCGCGACATGCTCTGCGCACCGTGGGCGATGTGATGAGTGCGCGCGTGATCGTGGTGGGCAACGATCAGACCATCCAGCAAGGTTGGCAGGTGTTGTCCGATGCGGGCGTGGGGCAGGCACCAGTGGTCGGCCTGGCGGGTGGCCTGGTGGGTTTGTTCAGTCGCGCAGAGTTGCTCCGCTTGGATCAACTGCCATCGCCGGATCAGGGTACGCTGGCTTGGCGGACCTGGCTGGGCAAGCCCTTGGCCAGCATCATGACCACGCCAGTGCCTGCCGTTTACCCTGACACCGATCTGCGCCGACTGGCACAAGTGCTGCTGTTGGCGGATTTGCCCGGCCTACCCGTATTGGATGCACAGGAAAATCTGGTGGGTTTTGTGTCGCGCAAAGATGTGCTCAAGGCAGTGGTGCATGAGCCCCCGCTGGATCTGTGGAGTTGACCCGGCGTGTGTTTGCAGTTTGCAGCAACCAGAAACAACAAAGCGCCCATGGGGCGCTGTGCGTTTCATCTGGCGGAAGCGGTGAGATTCGAACTCACGGACCCTTGCGAGCCGCCGGTTTTCAAGACCGGTGCAA
>DDUQ01000097.1:0-57502 GCA_002344885.1 Comamonadaceae bacterium UBA2334 | reverse complement strand
GGCGGAAGCGGTGAGATTCGAACTCACGGACCCTTGCGAGCCGCCGGTTTTCAAGACCGGTGCAATCGACCACTCTGCCACACTTCCTGTCAATCGATCGAGTCGCGCATTCTAACCCACCACAAGCCGTATACCGGGCAGCACCTGTTCGGATTCGGTGCGTTTTTCCAGTGCAAGGCGCATGTTTTCCTGTGCGACCTCGGTGTGTTCGGTTGCCAAAGCCTGCGCCCGTGCGCCTTCACCGCGTTTCATCGCTGCGACCAGTTGATGGTGCTGGCGGTGGGCGAACAGCATCCAGTCTCGGTCCAGTGTCACGGTGCCCTGCATGGGCAGCATGGCTGACGCGGGCGCAAAGGGCAAACGGTTGTTCAGCGTCACCGCGCGTTGAAGGGCTCGGTTGCCGCTGGCTGCCAGTATCAGCGCATGAAAGCGGTCATTCATGTTGGCGTAGGCGGCATAGCTGTCCAGTGTGAGCGTTTGGCTGGCCAGCAGTCGGTCACCTTCGTCGAGGCAGGCCTGCAAGTCACCTTGCAGTTGCCTGGACACGCCGTGTTCAGCCACCAGTCGGGCTGCCATGCCCTCCAGGTGTCCACGCACAGCAATCGCGTCATGCACTTCCTGTGCGGTGAACGGGCGGGTGATGTAGCCACCCGTGTCGTTTGACTCGATCAGGCCCTCCTGTTCAAGGGTCACCAAGGCAGACCGGACGGGCGTGCGCGATGCGCCCAGCCGCTCAGCCAACTGCTGTTCGGCCAGGCGTTGGCCGGGTTCAAACGTGCCGCGCAGGATCAGATCGCGCAGTTGCATCAGGACGGTGTCTTGCAAGCTCATGATTGGGAATGTACACTGAACTTCAAATTCGGTATACCGTTTTTGCTTTATGGGATGCAAACGATGAAGGCTGACTTGAATGAGCGAATCACCCGTACCGGCCCGGGCACGCCGTGTGGGCAGTTGTTGCGGCAATACTGGCAACCGGTGGCATTGCTCGACGAGTTCGACCCCGCATTGGACCCCCGCATGGGCATCAGGCCGGTCAAACCGGTGCGGGTGCTGGGGCAGAACCTGGTGCTGTTTCGCAATGCAGATGGCACCTTCGGTCTGCTGGACAGGGATTGCCCTCACCGGGGTGCCGATTTGGCGTTCGGACGCAACGAGGGAGACGGATTGCGGTGTCCCTTTCATGGCTGGAAGTTCGATGCCACAGGCCAGTGCACCGAGACACCTGCCGAGCCGACGGGCAGCACCTTGTGCACGCAGATTCGCCAGCGAAGTTATCCCTTGCAGGAAAGGGCAGGTGCATTGTGGGCATGGCTGGGCCCCGAGGGCGCGGTGCCGCCGCCCTTGCCGGCGCTGGATTGCCTGACTGCTCCAGACACCCACACGTTTGTGTTCAAAGGTTTGTGGCGCTGCAACTGGCTGCAGGCGTTCGAGGTCGGGATTGACCCTGCGCATGCTTCGTTCCTGCACCGTTTTTTTCATGACGAAGGTTTGGAGGATAGCTATGGCCGCCAATTCAGGGGGGCGAGCCTGGGCGAGTTGGCGGGGCAGCGGTTGCCCATGACCAAGGTCATGCGGGAGTTCTGTCAGCCGGACATTTCATTTGTTCAAACGCCTTACGGTTTGCAACTGACAGCCCTGCGGCGTATCAACGATGCCGTGACGCACGTCCGTGTCACCAACGCGGTGTTCCCCCAGACGTTTGTCATACCGCTGTCTGAAACCATGACCATCACGCAAATGCATGTGCCGGTGGATGACACGTCCAATTACTGGTTTGCGTTTTTCACCAGTTTTGCCGAGCCGGTCGACAAGTGCACCATGCGGAACCAACGGTTGGAGGCCGTCACCTTGCCTGACTACATCCCCAAGTCCGGGCAGCACAACGACTGGGGATTTGACCCTGAAGAACAGCAAACCCGCACTTATCTGGGTATGGGTGAGAGCGACATCAATGTCCATGATCAGTGGGCTTGCGAGAGCATGGGGGCCATTCAGGACCGCACCCGCGAGCACCTGGGCAGCACAGACAAGGTCATCATGGCCAACCGCCGCATGTTGCGCCAGGCCATCGATGCCGTGGCGGCAGGCGAGCCGGCGCCAGGTCTGGGCTTTGCGCCATTGGCGTCGTGTCGCTTCGGGCCGGACACCGTTGACGGCCTGGCACCTGCTGACAGTTGGCAAGCCTGGTGGCGGCAGGCGGTGGTTGCCAAACGGCAGGCAGCACCCTGGCCCGGTGCGACCGATGTGGCCGCGCCCGAGGCACCGGCCCCATGACGGGTGTGGTTAGCACACCCTTCGCCGCCCGCTGTGGAGTGCACGATGCGGCGCGCGAGCAAGCCGTTCAGCAGACCGTGCAGCGTATCCGGGACAACGGCATTGATCTGGTGCGTTTTGTCTGGTGCGATGCGCACGGCGCTTTGCGCGGCAAAGCCTTGACGGCTGCCGCGGCGACCAAAGCCATGCTGGATGGCGTGGGCATGGTGGGCACGTTGATGCTGAAAGACACCTCGGACCGCACCGTCTACAAGGTGTTTGACCCCAACAGCATGACGCAACTGCCGCGTTTTGCAGGCGCACCCAATTTGATGCTGCTGCCAGACCCCCATACCTTTCGCACGCTGCCGTGGGCACCCGGCACCGCTTGGGTGTTTTGCCAACCGTGGTACCAGGATGGCACACCCGTGGAACTCGACAGCCGCTTCCTCCTGCAACGTGCGTTGGGCCGATTGGCGGATCGGGGTCTGGGTATGGTGTGCGGGTTGGAGGTGGAGTTTCACATCTATCGCATCAAGGGCGGCTGGCAGGGCCCGGATCTGGATGCTGAGCAAGCGGCATGGCCGGGTTTGCCACCCGAAGTCAGCCTTATACACCCTGGCTACAACATGCTTTCCGATGGCTGTCTGGATCTGTCTGAAGAGCCGCTGCGCATCGTGCAACGCACAGCCGAAGGGTTGGGCTTGCCACTCACCTCTTTGGAAGTGGAGCTTGGGCCGAGCCAGGTGGAAGCCGTGTTCGGTGCAACCGATGCGCTCAGCGCGGCTGACAACATGGTGCGGTTCCGCAACGGTGTGCGCCAGGCGTTGAGGCGTGCCGGGTATCACGCCACCTTCATGTGCAGGCCGTCGTTTGACCACATCATGTCCAGTGGCTGGCATTTGCACCAGTCAGTGGTTTCTCTGGCCACGGGTCAGAATGAATTCATGCGGCAGCAGGCTGCGCCCGACACATCGGTGGGCGATGCGCGGTCAACCCTGTCCGACACCGGTGCTGCATGGTTGGCGGGGTTGCTGGCGCACGCGCAGGGCATGGCTGCCTTGTGCACCACCACGGTGAACGGCTATGCACGTTTGGCCCCGAATGCGCTGGCACCCCACGCAGCGGTTTGGGGGCGGGACAACCGGGGCGCCATGCTGAGGGTGATCGGGGCAGTGGGCGATGCAGCCACCCGCATTGAAAACCGGTTGGGCGAACCTGCGGCCAACCCTTATCTGTACATGGCTTCGCAGGTGTGGGCTGGGCTGGATGGCCTGAACCGTGGCCTCGTGCCACCCCTGGCGGCTGCATCGCCCTATGCCGAGGCCGCCGAGGCCGTCGATAACGGTGTCGCACGCAGCAACGCACTGCCGAACAACTTGCCTGCGGCCCTGGATGCCCTGGTTGCAGACGCTGTCATGCAGCAGGGTCTCGGCGCTGGCGGTATGGCGTTGTACACACGCATCAAACAGTCAGAGATCAGGCGGCACGCCGAGGCCGCTGACGTGCGTGACTTCGAGCGGCGCGAATACTTCAGCCGCTGCTGACCCAAGGTGCTCGGTCGCTTTCAGGCGTGGGCCTGGTTCAATTGCCGGGCAATCACATCGTGGTTCAGCCAGAGCACGGGGCCTTGCGGTTCGGCCACGCCGTGGAACATCAGGTGTCCGGTAGATTCGACCACTAGTGTGCTCAGCAGGTCTGTGATCAGCGCTTTGGAATCCTTGTGCTGACGAACGATGTCGTCCGAGGTGCCGATCGTCATGTCAGCCTGATCGGCGGCGTTGGGCATCGGCCAAGCCTCGAAATTGCGGAACACGCGCATCGTGTCGCTCTGGTGGAAGTTTTCGATGACCTGAAGCGTTCCTTCCAATGACACGCCATCGTTCAGCAAGGCCTGGCAGGCCTGCCACTGGCTGTCCGCCCAGGCGCCGCCGCTTTCTTTCTTCAGGGCATTGAGCAAGGCAAACAGGGGCAACTCCACGCCCGCGAACACATCGGAAGAGTTGGTGCGGATTTCCGGACAGTTGAACACCGTTGCCTTGATGCCCTTGGCCCACGCATCGCGTGCGATCTGCTCCAGCCGCATCTTGGCGTAGCCCTGGGTGTAGTTGGTGTAGGTTTGCCACACGTACTCACCGTTGACCAGGATTTCAGTGCCGTGATAGCCGTAAGCAGAGTAGCGAACCTGGCCACCTGACGCTTCGACGCGTGCACGGATGGCGCCGCTGCCTTCGATCAGGTGGCCAAATGTGTTGGCCGACACCTCGTCGAAGTTCTGCAAAATGAGTTTGCCCAGGTCGCTGTCCAGCAGGGTCTGTGACGACATGTGACGGTCGCCACGGCCCTTGTAGACCCGGTTGGCAATGGCCAGAAACACTTTGGCTTTGGGAATGCCGCCGGCCATGGTGTGGGCAAACAGCACGTTGCTGCCGTCGGGGATGAGGGCGTCCAGCTGGGCCATGGCGGCTGCCACGGTGTCACGGAACCGTTGGGTGCCGACCGTGCGGCAGCGTTCCACCTGCGCCCAGTCCAGTTTGCTTTCAGTCCAGTTGGACAGGGTCATGCTGCCCAGCAGTTCGGTGGGGGTGGGCTCGCCGGCGGGCGCATCCATGTCGAAACCGGCCATCAGCGGCAGATTGATGATTTTGCCGCCCAGGTTGGTTTCTGCTGCGGCCAGTTCTTCTTCGTTGAGGGCGCGCAGCGTGTTGTCCTTTTCGCGGCGGCCGACGGTGATGCCAACGATGGTCATGCCTGCTTGCCGCGCCTCGTGGATCAGGCCGGTGGCATAGCCACGTCCGAACAATTCGCCGAACAGCACAAAAACGTCGCCTGGGCGAAACAGGTTGACTTGGGGGATGTGGTTCAGGGATGGCAGGTTGTTCATATTGACGGTCGGTTGTCGCGCCCTTCGGCGGGAAGGCGTGAGTTTAGCGAGGTCGCGTGGATCTTCAGCAGAACCTTCAATGGAACGACCGGGTCGGACCTTGCCCTGTGGGTAGGGGCACGTGGGCGGATTGCAAAGAAAAGCCCGCACGAGCGGGCTTGCAGAAATGGGACAGCTTGCCCGAACCTTCTGTCTGAAGGTTCAGGCCTGCCTGGCTGGTCAGGCCTTGGGCACCGGCGTACCGGAGTTGACGCACAGCGCCAGGTTCAAAGCCTTGATGGCGGTTTTGTAGTCTTCGCGCTCGATCACGAACTGCATGTTCACCTGGCGCAAGGTCTGTGACACGCAGTTGACGTTCACACCGGCATCGGCCAGCGCATGCGCGGCCTTGGCCAACACGCCGGGGATGCCGATGTTCGAGCCGATGGCGCACACGATGGCGCTGGGCTTGATGGTGACGATCTGGTAGCGCTCTTCCAGCTCGGCCACCAGTTCGGGGGTGATCTGGTTGTCCCACACCAGATGGGCGATGGAGTTGGCGTTGGTGGCCTTGAGGATGTAGCTGATGTCGTGTTGCGTGAACACGGTCATCAGGTCTGCATCGAAGCCCACGGTGCCGACCATGCTCGGGTCATGGATTTCGACCAGGGTGACCTTGTCGGTCCCGGTCACCATTTCCACACGTGCGCGCTCGCCCACAAAGTCTTTGGTGATCAGCGTGCCGGGGTGGTCAGGCTCGAATGTGTTTTTCAGGCGAATCGGGATGGCGGCCAGTTCCATCGGCTTGGCGGCCTTGGGGTGGATGGCTTCCATGCCCACGTCGGCCAGCTGGTCGGCCACGTCGTAGTTGGTGGCACCCACGATCACGGCGTTTTCCAGGCCCACCAGGTTGGGGTCGGCGGAGGATAGGTGAAATTCCTTGTGGATCACGGCCTCGGCGGGGCGCACTTCCACAGCAATTTTGCTGAAGGTCACTTCAGAGTAGCCGCGGTCGAATTCGCGCATGATGCCTTCGGTGCCCTTGGTGTAGCCGGTGGCCACCACCACTTTGTCACTCAGCTCCAGACCTTTGAAGCTCTGGGCAATGCGCTCGTCGATGGTCCAGGCCTCGTTGTCGTCAAAACCAGCCAGGTCCATCAGCACGGCGTTCACGCCGTTGGCCTTCAGGATCTCGACCGAGTTGAAGGCGCTGTGCGATTCGCCGATGGAGGCCAGCACTTCGCGGGCGGCCAGCAGCACGTCTTTGCGGTTGAGGTAGCCGCTGGCCAGCACATGCTGCATGGCTCCCAAGTACTCGCGGGCCTGGGCAATGCGGTGGTCGATGAAGGCATCGGCTACGGCCAGTGGCAGTCCCAGGTCGGCAAAACCGGCATTCAGTTGTTTGAGGCTCGTGGCCAGCGCCACCAGTGCATCCTGGTAGCCCTTGCCTTCGGCAAACAGGGCGTAGATGCCGCGTTCACCGGTTTTTTTGTGCTCCAGCAACTGGTTGGTCACACCCGAGTAGGCGGACACGACGTAAATGCGGCCATTGATGCGCGACTTGTCGTGCAGCATGATGTGGCGCAGCACATCGCCGAAGGCTGACATGGACGTACCGCCGATTTTTTCGACAGAAATCTGGGTGTTGTGAGCAACTGACATAGACCAGCAAGGTTGAACGCACAGGTGAACGAACGTACCGTTTGCCAGCCCACCTGCACCTGCTGGCAAACCCTATATTGTCCACTACCGTCCCTGTGTGTCTGCTGACACAGGGGTTGAAACATTGTTCAGCCCGTGCAGACCATCACACCCACGTCGGTTTCAACGTCATCAATTTCGGCAGAAGCGGGCAATGACGCACTGGCGCAGAAATTGAAATCGCAGGTGAAGGGACTGGGGCATGTCGCCGCGTGTCTGGCGACGTACCACCGGTTGGCATCCAGGTCTGGCCATCAACGTCTGATGGCGGTGCCGCTCACGGCCACCATCATCATGCCGTTGGTTTCGCCCAGCACCTCGTAGTCGAAGTCGATGCCGATCACTCCGTTGGCGCCCAGCTCTTTGGCTGCGTCGATCATGTCCTCCATCGCTGCATCGCGCGCGCCGGCCAGGGCGCGTTCGTAGCCGCCTGCGCGGCCACCCACCACGTCACGCACCGATGAGAACATGTCGCGGAAGATGTTGGCACCGATGATGGCTTCGCCATTGACCACGCCCACGTACTGGTCGATGGAAACGCCCGGTGGCGTGGTGGTGGACAGGAAAAAACCGTCGGTGCTTTTGGAAAACCAGCCCATGTGTCGCGCTCCTTGCAGTGTGGCCCAACCGGTTGGTTGGCGGTCGTGCCATTGTGCCCGTCACTGGAGCAGCCGCTGCAGGAACACCGCGTCGCTGTAGCCCGATTGCTCGCCATCCCACAGCCGGTCGGTCTGACGCACGGCCACCAGACCGTGGTCTGGCAGGATGTACAGGCGCTGCTTGCCCAGGCCGGCCGCCATCCACACCCGTACCCCAGCCAGTGCGCCGGTGGCTGGCTGATACAGGTCGGTGGCCAGGCGGGAGACCCTGTCAGGCGGTGTGGCGGCGTGGCCGGGGGGGTGCAGCCACCAGGTCAGGCCGTAGCCGGGGTGCACCTCGGACCCCCGGAAGTTCTCTGCCAACGCATGGGCATCGACCAGCAAGTGGCCTTGCCAGACGCCGCCGCTTCGCACCCAGTCGCCAAACTGCGCCCAGTCGCGGGCCGTCATCGCGCCGCCACCGCCCCAGTCGGGCTCGGCGGGGCTGCCAGGCAACCCGCGTGGGAAGGTCAGGCGGATGCCCAGGGGCTGCAGCACCCGGCGGTTCAGGTAGGCGTCGTACCGTTCGCCGCGCAGTTTGCGCGCCATCAGTTCGGCAAACACCTGAAACGGCACCTGTCCGTATGCAAACCGGGTGCCCGGCGGGTGGGCCAACGGGGTGCCCACGGCTTCGGCGGGTGAGGGGCGACGGCCTGCGCCGGGTGCCGGGGTGTCGAGCCCGCTGGTGAGGTTCAGCAACTGGCGGATGGTGATGGTGCGGCGGCTGTCCCCACGCCATTCGGTGAGGGTGTCGGACACCTTGTCGTCCAGGTTCAGCAGTTGGTCTTGCACCGCCGCCGCAGCGGCAATGCCGGAAAACGACTTGGTACCCGACGCCAACCGCCAAGTGGTGGTCGCGTCGGCGGGGTGGCGGTAGCGCTCGTGCACAACCTGCCCGGCTGACAGCACCACGCAGGTCACGCCTTGCAATTGGGCGCTGTACGAGCATGCGTCCTCAGGCCCAGCGGTGGCCATGCCGCTGCACAGGCCACTGAGCATCAGGCCGGCCAGCAGCCGTCTGGTGGCAAGGCGGGCGGTGATGCGGGCGGTGATGCGGGCGGGGAGATGGGCGGGGAGATGGGTCATTTTCTGCGGCAAAAAATGGCTCCAGCGCTTGTGAGTGTTGATATGTTTGCTATTTAAATAAAAATATAGCAATGATGCCTTGCTGATCAAGCGCTGGGGCCGATTTTTCCTTCATGCTGGCCGCTGCCGCTGCCGCTGCCGCTGCCGCTGCTTGCCGCGCTGGCTGGTGCGGGTTCGTCGGCTTCCAGGGGCAGTGTCACTTCAAAGGTGGTGCCCATGCCGGGGGATGAACTCACTCGGATGCTGCCATTCAGGGTCTTGACGGCCAGGTGCTGCACGATGCTCAGCCCCAGGCCCGTGCCGCCCGATCCGATGCGGGTGCTGAAGAACGGCTCGAACAGGCGTTCGCGCACCTCATCGCTCATGCCTGCGCCGTTGTCGCGCACCTCGATCACGACGCTCCCCTCCACCCCCCGTGTGGTCACATCCACCGTGCCGATGGTGTCCGGCACAAACGCGTGCAGGTAGGCGTTGTTGATGAGGTTGATGACGATCTGCCCGACAGCGCCGGGGTAGCTGTTCATCACCAGGCCCGGCTGCAGGTGCAACACCACGGCATGTGGCTGGGTGCGAAGCGAGGGGCGCATCGCATCCACTGTGTCTTTCACCACCCCCGCCAGGTCGAACCTGCGCCGCACCTCGCTGGCCTGGTCGGCCGACACCTGTTTGAACTGGCCCATCAGCACCTGCACACGCTGCAGGTTGCGCTCCAGCAGGGCCACGGCGTCCAGCATCGAAGCCGTCTGGGCTTCCAGCGTCGAGCGCCGCAGCGTGCCCTGCACCACATCCTCGCGCAGCGCCCGGGCCGAGCTGGCCAGGGCCGAGGCCACCAGCGCGCTGTTGCCGATGGGGGTGTTCAGTTCGTGCGAGACGCTGGCCACCAGCGTGGCGATGGCGGCTTTGGCCTCGGCATTGAGCAAGGTCTCCTGCGTGAGCTGCAACTCGCGTTGGGTGGCATCGAGCGCTTGCGTCTGCGTGGTCACCTGCGCATGCAGCGCCCGGTTGCGCATGGCCAGTTGCTCTTCGGCTTGCACAGTGTGGGTGATGTCCACGGTCGTCACCACGCTTTGCACCAGCTTGCCATGGCGCATCTGCGGCACCGACTGCAACTCCAGCCAGCGCACCGGGGCATCGGGTGCGGGCCGGTAGTGCATGCGTGATACGTGCGTGTCGCCTCGCTGCAGGGCGTCCCTGATGCCACCCACCTGTGCAGCCAGCTCGGGCGCCGCAAAGTCCTTGAAGCGTTTGCCCGTCAGGTCACCCGCTTGCGGGGCAAAAAACTCCTTGTAGCGCCGGTTGCAGCGCAGCAGGCGCCAGTTGGCGTCGAAGGCGGCCACGGCGGCGGGCATCGACTCCATCAGTCCGTGCAGTTCGTCATGCTGGATCTGCGTCGTGTCCAGTTGCTGCTGCAGCTGGCTGGCCAGTCTGCGGGCCTGGTCGCCCAAGCCCCACAGCACACGCCGACCTTCCGCGATGAAAAATCCGATGGCCACCAGCGACCCGATCCAGTTGGCGGCGGCATGCAAGGGCGGGGGCAGGGGCGCTGGCTGGTGCCACCCTTGAACCTGTGCCACGGCCATCCAGGCTATCCACAGGGCGCTGGCGGCCACCATCCGGATCAACCATCGCTTGCCCAGTACCCAGCCCGTCATGGAGATGACCAGGGTAAAAAACACCATGCCACTGGCGTACACACCTGAAAACACCCACATGTTGGCAGCGGTGGTCAGCCACATGAAAATGGCCACCGCACCCATGGCATGGCCTGGGTTGCGGGGGGCATAGGCATATGCCGCGGCCAGGGCGGTCAGGACGAATGCGCTCAGCGCCGCACGGCCGCCCGCGTCGGATGCATGGCCTGTCAGTTGGCCCGACACCCACAACACGGCAACGAACAAGGCAATCAGCCCGATGAAGCGCCGCACGGTGGCTGTGTTCAGGGTGACCGAGCCGGAAGAATTGGCAGCCAGAGCCGGGGCGGTGGAGTTGTCCATGGGCCGGATGTGTGCGTGTTGTGCAGGAATGGCCTGTATGCACACCACTGTAGTGGACAAACCAGGGGCTGGCACGCGGGTTAATCCTCACGGTCCTGCGCACAGGCGTGTGAAATCATGCGGCTTTTCACGGCGGATGGTGCGTGGCAAAGTGTTGAGTTGGGTTGAGCAGCGTTGGAAAGGATGCCCATGTCGGCTGGAGATTGGAAGAGCCTGTACCAGGCGGCGGAAGACGGTAACCTGGCCCTGGTGCAGTACCACCTGGCAGAAGGTGTGAACCCGAATTACCAGCACCCCGAAATCTTGCGCACACCGCTGGTGGCCAGTGTGGTCGAGGGGCACCTCGACGTCGCGTGCTGTTTGCTGGACAACGGGGCCGATGCCAACCTGATGTCTGAAATGGACAACCTCACGCCGCTGCAGGCCGCTAGGTTGCATGGCCACCGGGGCATGATGGAGCGGCTGCGCCAGCGCGGGGCCGTCGAGCCAGCCGCCAAACCGTTCTGGTGGCGCTGGCTGCCAGTGTGACCCCCATCTCGGCCTGATTGGCCAGACTGCCCAAACGTGGGCAGGTGGTGGCCAAGGGCGGCCAGGCAGGTATCGGGCTGGTATCAGGCGGGCTGGGACAGCAGCGCCACCATTTCCCGCCCCCAGGCAATTTCCCCCTGCTCGTACAGCATGCCTTTTTTCAGGATCATGTGCTGGATGGCCTGGCCGCGTGTCAGGGGTTTGCCGGGCGGGAAGTCGCGCGCCTCGAAGCGCCGGTACTGCGCCAGGCGTTCTTCATGCAGCGCCAGGTGGCGCTGCAACTCGGGCACCAGGTCCACCTCGCCCAGTACGGCATCGGCACGCAGCTTCACGGTGAAGGCGTCGCGCAGATCCATGGGGTCGGCGCTGTCCTGTGCCCAGCGCGCCAGTTCCACACGGCCAGCCGGCAGCACGCGGTAGTGCTTTTTGCGGGTGTTGCCGGCATCGGGCGGCACATAGGCCTCGATCCAGCCCGCGGCCTCCATGCGCGCCAGTTCGCGGTAGATCTGCTGGTGCGTGGCGTGCCAGAAGTAGCCGATGGACTTGTCAAACCGGCGCGCCAGGTCGTAGCCCGAGGTGGACTTTTCCAGCAAAGACGTGAGGACAGCGTGCGGCAGCGACATGCGGTGCAGTCTAGCCGGGTAAATCCCACTATGCAACCAGTTGCAATAAAAAACGAACGGTCGTACACTTTTGTGCAACTGGTTGCATCATGCGCCAGCACCCCACGCCAGACACTTTGCATAAAAGGAGCCGCCATGTCCGCTGTTGCCACGCCATTTCCCCACATGCTTGCCCCGCTTGACCTGGGCTTCACCACGCTGAAAAACCGCGTGCTCATGGGCTCCATGCACGTGGGCCTGGAAGAAGCGCCCAAGGGCTTCGAGCGCATGGCCGCGTTCTATGCCGAGCGTGCACGGGGGGGCGTGGGCCTGATCGTGACCGGTGGCATTGCCCCCAACGACCGCGCCCGGCCCATGCCCGGCGGCGCGGCCATGACCAGCCAGCACGAGGCCGACAAGCACAAGGTGGTGACCCAGGCCGTGCACGAGGCGGGCGGCAAAATCTGCATGCAAATCCTGCACTTTGGCCGCTACGCTTACCACCCCGACCTGGTGGCCCCCAGCGCGCTGAAGGCCCCCATCAGCCCCTACCGCCCCCATGCGCTGACCACCGAAGAGGTGAAACAGACCGTTGAGGACTATGCCAACGCCGCCGCACTGGCGCAAAGCGCGGGCTACGACGGCGTGGAAATCATGGGGTCCGAGGGCTACCTCATCAACGAATTCATTGCCGCGCAAACCAACCACCGCGACGACGAGTACGGTGGCTCGTACGACAACCGCATCCGCTTTGCACTCGAAATTGTGCGCCGCACGCGTGAGCGGGTGGGGCGCGAATTCATCATCATCTTCCGCCTGTCCATGCTTGATCTGGTGGAGGGCGGCTCCACGAAGGAAGAGGTGGTGCAACTGGCCCAGGCACTCGAAGCCGCAGGCGTCACCATTCTGAACACCGGCATTGGCTGGCACGAGGCGCGCATTCCAACAATAGCCACCAAGGTGCCGCGCGCCGCGTTTGCGTGGGTCACGCAGCAGCTCAAAGGCAAAGTGGGCATTCCGCTGGTGGCCACCAACCGCATCAACACGCCCGAGGTGGCCGAAGAGGTGCTGGCCAGCGGTCAGGCCGACATGGTCAGCATGGCCCGACCCTTCCTGGCCGACCCCGAGTTTGTGGCCAAGGCGGCGCAAGGGCGTTCGCAAGACATCAATACCTGCATCGGCTGCAACCAGGCCTGCCTGGACCACACCTTTGGCGGCAAGATCACCTCGTGCCTGGTCAACCCCCGTGCCTGCCACGAAACCATTCTGGTGCCGCTGCCCATGCCTGAAGCGGCCAAACAAGCGCGCGTGGCCGTGGTGGGCGCTGGCCCCGCAGGCCTGGCTTTTGCCACCGAGGCCGCCCAGCGCGGCATGGACGTGACGCTGTACGACGCAGCCAGCGAAATTGGTGGCCAGTTCAACGTGGCCAAGCAGGTGCCCGGCAAGGAAGAGTTTTACGAAACGCTGCGCTACTTCGCCCGTCGGCTGGAGCAGACCGGCGTGACGGTCAAACTGGGCCAGCGCGTCAGCGCTGACGAGCTGGCACAGGCCGGGTTCAAGCAGGTGGTGCTGGCCACCGGTATCACGCCGCGTTTGCCTGAGATTGAAGGCATCCACCACCCCAAGGTGCTGGGCTACCTGGACGTGCTGCGCCACAAAAAGCCGGTTGGCAAAACCGTGGCGGTGATCGGCGCGGGTGGCATCGGGTTCGATGTGTCCGAATACCTGTTGCACGCCGGGCATTCCACCAGCCTGGACAAAGCCAGCTTCTTTGCCGAATGGGGGGTGGACACCACCGGCACCAGCCGCGGTGGCCTGGCACCGGCCAATCTGGGCGAGGTGCCCCGCAAAATCTACCTGCTGCAGCGCAAGGCCAGCAAAGTGGGCGACGGCCTGGGCAAAACCACCGGCTGGATCCACCGCACCGGCCTGAAGAACAAGGGTGTGGAGATGATCCCCGGCGTGCAGTACCGCAAGGTGGACGACGCAGGCCTGCACATCACCGTGGGCGACAAAGACATGACGCTGCCGGTGGACAACGTCATCGTCTGCGCGGGCCAGGACCCCAACCGCGAACTGCAGGCCGCGCTGGAAGCCCAGGGCGTGCGCGTGCACCTGATTGGCGGGGCAGACAAGGCTGCCGAGCTGGATGCCAAACGCGCCATCTGGCAAGGCACCGAACTGGCCCTGCGCATGGACCCCACCGCTGCCGCCCCTGCGCAAGCCACACCCGGCGCCACCCACCAGGCACCGCCCGCCGTGCAAGCCAGCCTGGCGGCCTGGCACGCCATGGTGGCCGCAGGCGACCTGAGCAACCTGCCCGACATCCTGCACAAAAAGGCCGTGTTCCGCTCGCCCATGGCGCACACACCGTACCCCGGTGCGCAGGCGGTGAATGTCATTCTGGGCACGGTGCTGAAGGTGTTTGAAGACTTTGTTTACCACCGCAGCTACACCAGCGAAGACGGCATGAGCGCCATCCTGGAGTTCACGGCCAAGGTCAATGGCAAGGAGCTCAAAGGCATCGACCAGATCCGCTTCGACGAAGACGGCAAGATTGTTGACTTTGAAGTCATGGTGCGCCCCATGAGCGGCCTGCAGGCCCTGGGCGATGAAATGGCCACCCGCCTGGCCCCCTACATCGCGATGATGAAGGCGGCCAAACCACAGTGAGCGGAAAGCTTTTTTACATAGCAACCATGCGGCACCCACCAAGCGGTGGATGCCAAAAAACCTTGAAGGATTAACCCGGATGCCTACGTTTGAAACCCTGAGCGTCAGCCTGGACCAGCACATTGCCACCGTGCGCCTGAACCGGCCCGACAAAGCCAACGCCATGAACCTGGCCATGTGGCACGAGATCCGCCAGGCGTTCGATTGGGTGGACGCCACGCCTGAAGCCCGCGTGGCCGTGCTGCAGGCCGAGGGCAAATACTTCACGTCGGGCATTGACCTGAACATGATGATGGGCCTGGGCCAGGAGATTGCCGACGACTGCGAAGGCCGCATGCGCGAAAAGCTGCGCCGCCTCATCCTGGACCTGCAAGACACCCTCACCAGCCTGGAGCGCTGCCGCAAGCCCGTGCTGGCCGCCATTCACGGCGGCTGCATCGGCGGGGGCATTGACCTGATCACCTGCGCCGACATGCGCTACTGCAGCAGCGACGCGTTCTTCACCATCAAGGAAATCGACATCGGCATGGTGGCCGACGTCGGCACCCTGCAACGCCTGCCCAAGCTGGTGGGGCAGGGCATCACCCGCGAGCTGGCCTACACCGGCCGAAGGTTTGACGCCGCCGAGGCGAAAGACATTGGCCTGGTCAACCGCGTGTTTGACAGCCGAGACGCGCTGTACGCTGGCGTGCACGCGCTGGCCGCCGACATTGCAGCCAAGTCACCCCTGTCTATTCGTGGCACCAAGGAAATGCTGAACCACGCCCGCGACCACAGCGTGGCCGACAGCCTGAACTACATCGCCACCTGGAACGCCGCCATGCTGCAAAGCGAAGACCTGATGGAAGCCATGACCGCCAACATGGAGAAACGGGTGCCGGTGTTCAAGGATTGAGGGGCGGGGTGGGGTGGAGTTTGCTGCTCGCCAATTCGCTGGTCTGGCTGCCAGAGCCGGGACTCTTGTGGAAAACGAGGCGTGTTGTGATGTGAGGAGGTTTGGGAAAGAGGAACCTCGAAGGTCGGTTGTCGACCCAGAAAAGCCATTGAGGCACAAGGCCCAAAACCGTCGATCAGTCGCCAGTCAACCGCCAAAGGCCAATGAATCCAACGGGCTGGCCGTGCCGCCTGCGGCAACCTTCAGCACATGCGTGTAAATCATGGTGGTGGACACGTCGCTGTGCCCCAACAACTCTTGCACCGTGCGAATGTCGGTACCCGCTTGCAGCAAATGAGTGGCAAAAATCCACGTCTTTCACCCGCAGGCGCAGCCCTTCGTTAAGCCGCATTCCGGTGCCATACAACAGTTTGGCCAACAACAATTCAACCCCGGTCATTGCCCCAAGTAACGCCGCCACTTCGGTCACAGTCAGCACCGATGGAATGTGCCTTGGCCTGGTGGGGCGCTGGACATCATCGAGCCACGGCAACTTCACTCCCAGAACCTCACGGTACAAGAAAAGTAGGGCGCTGAGCGCCTGATTGTGCGTGGACACTGACACATTGCGCTGCGTGGTGAGCATGGCCAAAAATTACTGAACCTCTGCGGCACCCATGTCACGCGGATGCTGCACTTGCCCGTTGCGCCCATGCCAACGAACGAAGAATTTCACCCAATACAAGTAGGCCTCTTCGGTGCGCAAGCTATAGTGTTTGTACCGCAGCACCTCGCGCAACTGATCCAGCAGGCGGGCTGACTGGGGGATATAGGAGACGGGTTTGGCAGACATTACAAATACTGTTTTTGCATCCAGTATATGCATATCAAAGCAAGACCACAAGCGGCTTTGCGCTGTGTTTCGCTGTTGCGATCAGGCCCGTCTGCCCAGTTTATTTTGTCGTCTAGCTTGGGATTCCCAAGATAGACGCTCGTCTACATTACGTTAGGCTTTCATCATAGGAGACGCCAATGTTCTGTACTCAGTGTGGCACTCAAGCAGTACCTGGAGCCAAATTTTGTGCAAGTTGTGGCACTGCTTTGCCCATAAGTGCTCATCTCCCGCAGCAAGAAAGAAGCACTCCAGAGCAAAGCACCGAAACGTCAAATCAGATCAAACCAAAAATAAAGTCAGGCCCATCCGGGGTTGGTGGTTGGCTACTGTTGCTCGTCATTGGAATGCTAGCTCTTGGCCCACTGCTAGGTGCGGGCAGAATAAATGCTGACTTTATGATGGCAGAGAGACAGTATCCGAATCTCGGGTCATTAGCTGAGTGGATCACCTTCAAAAGAACCACTTGGTGGGCCTTTGCAGTTGTCGCAGCAATAAGCATGTATGGTGGCTGGGACTTGGTGAGCAGTCGTGATTGGTCGGTTGTAAATCGAGCGAAAGTCATCTTGTGGCTTACAGGGCCTATCGCATCAATCGTCTTAGCCATAGTTATTCCGTTGGCGGTTTTTGGAAAAACAGAAGCTAGTGATCCGCAATTTATTGGGGCATTCATTGCGTCAGTGATAGCGGCCAGCATTTGGACGGCATACTTGTCCAAATCGAAGCGCGTCCGCAACACCTACCGGTACAAAACTGTTGTAAACGAAACAGCCCCAGATGGCACAACTCCTTTGATGATGGCCGCAATGCTTGGCGAAGTCACCAAAATTAACGAGTTGGTTGCCGCAGGTGCTGACATTAATGCAACTGATGAACGCGGATGGACTGCATTGATGTTTGCGGCCAGCAGAAATGAATCTGATGCGGCACAAGCGTTATTAAAATTCGACGCAAACATTGCCCATGTAAATAAAGACAATAAAACCGCCAGCGACATTGCTGGTGATAGGGGCAATGAAGAGATTGTAGAAATCATCCGTCTACACATTGCGGATGGCAGCAAGCCTAACGAGGCGCTCCAGCGGGACGCGCCGCAAGCGGCGCGTCCCTGAGCTAGCACGTTAGGCAACACTCAACAACCAAGGGAGGTACATACAGAATGAAAAACATCATCACCAAATTTTTGTGGGTCTTTATTTTGGGCGGTTGTACCCACGCCAGCATTTCTTCTATTCCATTGGAAATCGAAGGAGTTGGAACCGTGTACCGCTATCAAGGGAGGGCAAACTTTCCTCACCAAATAGCTGAAGCGGATCGACTGATTGCAGAAGACTGCAAGCAGAAGAACGGTGGACGTCCTGTAATCGTTGATCTTAAGAAGCAGTACCTTGGGCAAGTTGATATGGGAGGCGGTGAATCGCGTACCCGTATCAATGCGACCGTTACAGGAACAGGAAACTACGCATATGTATCGGGGACCGCACGAACTACTTCCGCTGACAGCGGAGGTTCCCTTGCCAACTACAACCAAAAAATTCTTTACAAGTGTGTGACCGACAAATAAGGAGATATTGAGTCAGTTTTCAAAAGTCGGCTGTCGCGTGACGGCTAACCTCGTGCAAAGGAACGCATATGGAACTTCAAGAGTTCATTACTGAGACCTTGCTTGAAATATCAAACGGCATTCGCGAAGCGAACAACATCCGGCTTGGGGAAAAAGCGACTGACCCCAATGCTTCTCGAACTTTTTTTCTTCGCCCTGGCAGCAAAGCCGACAATGGCGCAGGCATCGAGTTCGATGTTGCTGTCACAACCAAGAAGGCGGGTGGGGGAAAGGCTGGTGCAAAGCTCAAACTGTCCGTTGTCGAAGCTGAGCTTGGTGGTGGAGGCGGCGCATCGAAAGAGAGCGTGTCTAGAATCAAATTCACTATCAATATCGGGCAATGGGTTGGCTAAGCGCCTTGCATAACACTGCGCTCCAAGGGACGCGCCGCAAGCGGCGCGCCCCTGAGCTACGACGTTAGGCACCTTCCCCCAGCACCGACTTTTCGCTCCAGGGTTATTTGACGTCGTGTAATCGTTCGATTACGATCGTCGCATGTTCTCGCTGAAACCTCTCCCTCAGTTTTCAGCTTGGCTTGAAGCAGTACCTGACATGACTGTCCGTAGCGTTGTTATCGCCCGTCTCAAGCGTCTGGAGTTGGGATTGATGGGTGATGTCGAGTCGGTTGGCGAAGGCGTATCGGAACTTCGTATTCATTTGGGTGCCGTTTGGCGCGTGTATTTCACGCAACGCGGTACGCAGGTGATTGTCTTGCTCGCTGGCTGATCAAAGCGCACCCAGAAGCGGGATATCAAGCGCGCCAAGACATTGGCTGCCCTGCTGGACTGACTGGAGAAATAGCCATGACCAAACGCTTCAAAGTTGCCGAACTACCCGAATTTGACGCTGCTCCCTATCTTGACAGTGAAGAGGCTATTGCAGCCTACCTCACTGACATTCTCACTGCCAATGACCCGGCACTGCTGGCAGCCGCCTTGGGTGACATCGCTCGTGCGCGTGGCATGAGCGAAATTGCAAAGGCGTCAGGTATTACGCGCGAAGCCTTATACAAGGCGCTGCGTCCGGATGCACAACCACGCTTCGACACCGTAAACCGCGTCTGCGCAGCGCTGGGCGTCAAGTTGGTGGCTCAAGCCGTCCACGCCTAACTTATCGCTTCAAGAGACCCTGCGTCGGCAAGTCGGCTGCGCACCTCCGAGCTTTAACGCGGGGCATCTTGAAGCGCTGGCATACTTGCTTGACTGGCGTACGTAATAGCGTACCATTCTGGTTTCTTTCAAAGAGCTTGAAATGAACACACTTTCTGCCAGCGAAGCGCGCGCAAACCTCTACCGGCTCATTGATCAAACAGTTGAGTCGCATGAACCCATCATCATTTCCGGAAAACGCAACAGTGCCGTGCTGCTCTCCGCAGAGGATTGGAGTGCAATTCAAGAAACTCTGTACCTGTTGGCAGTGCCTGGCATGCGCGAGTCCATCAAAGCTGGTATGGCCGAGCCCCTCGCCATGAGTTCGAAGGCACTTGAGTGGTGAGTTGGGAGGTTGTTTATGCCAAGCAAGCAATGAAGGACGCCAAGAAGCTTGCAGCGAGTGGCCTCAAACAAAAAGCGCAAGAACTGCTCGCGGTGCTTGCCGACGACCCATTTCGCAACCCACCACCATACGAAAAATTAGTCGGTGATCTCGCCGGCGCGTACTCTCGCCGCATCACGATTCAGCATCGCCTGGTGTACGAAGTTTTTGCCACAGAGAAGACGGTTCGTGTTCTGCGCATGTGGACGCACTACGATTGAACAAGGTGCCCAACCTTGCCACGGGTTCTGGCTGTTGCTGGGTGACGAAGAACTTCTGCTTCCCTTCGAGAAATTTCCGTGGTTCAGGGCCGCGACTGTCGAGCAAATCACCCATTTCGAGCGGCCTACGCCCGAGCATCTCTACTGGCCAGCCCTCGACATCGACCTTGCCGTGCAATCCATTCGGCAACCGGACGCTTTTCCGCTTGTGGCGAGGGTGTGAGTCGCGTTGTTCACGCCTCCATCGAAATCGCCACGCCACTGAGCACCGCATTGCCTGACAGCGGGTCGCGCAGTTGGTCGTCCAGCAGTGCGTTCAGGTTGGCGCCGGGGCGTTCGGCTGCCACGCGCAGTTGGGTGCCTGGCAAGTCGTGGCCCCAGCCGTGGGGCAGGCTCACCACGCCGGGCATCATCTCGGCGCTGATGTGCACCTGGGCTTGCACGCTGCGGTGGCCGTTGCGCAGGGTGACCGTGCCACCCTCCTGCACGCCGCAGCGTTGGGCATCGTGCGGGTGAACCAGGGCGGTGCAGCGGAACGGGCCTTTGGCCAGGGTGGGCAGGTTGTGCATCCAACTGTTGTTGGTGCGCACATCGCGCCGCCCGATGATGACGAGGTCAGGGGCAGGTTGCTGCAGCGCCTGTTCGGCGCGCTTCAGGTCTTGCAGCAGCAGCGGTGGGGCCAGTTCCACTTTGCCGCTGGGCGTGCGCAGCATCTCGGGGATGCGGGGTTGCAGCTCGCCCAGGTCGATGCCGCCTGTGGCGTTGGCGGCCATCACTTTGGCCAGGTTCAGCCCGTCGGGCTTCTGGCCAAACTGGTCGCCATACGGGCCGGTGCGCAAGGCCACGTCCAGCCCGCGTTGCGGGCCGCGCAGGTGGCGTGTGGCCGCCACCACGGCGGCGGCGTGGGGGCCGAACATGCGCTGCGCGTCTTCTTCAAACTGCGTGTCGTCCAGGGCGTTGGCGTCAGCCTGTGCGCCCTCGCCACGGACGATGGCCGCCAGCTTCAGCAGGGTTTGCCATTCCTCAGGCTGGCCCGGTGGCGCGTCAAATACCGGTGGGCTGTAGCGGGCATGGTTGCGCCAAGACAGTTGGGGGAAGGCCACGTCGTAGTGCAGGTCTTCCAGTGGCGAAAGGCCGGGCAGGATGACGTCTGCATGGCGCGTGGTTTCGTTCAGGTAAATGTCCAGGCTCACCATGAAGTCCAGCGTGTCCAGCGCGGCAGCCAGGCGGGGGCCGTCCGGGCTGGAGAGCACGGGGTTGGTGGCCACGGTGATGAGTGCGCGCACCTGGCCCTCGCCCGGGGTATCGATTTCTTCTGCCAGGCAGGTGATGGGCAGCTCGCCATACACCTCGGGTGCGCCGCTCACGCGGGCATGGTGGCGGCCGGTGCTCACGCCTTTGCCGGTGCCGGGTTTGCCCGCCGTGTTGGTGGCAAACGCGGCCGACTTGGCAAACAGCATGCCGCCTTCGGTGTCCAGGTGGCCGGTGAGTGTGTTCAGCACATCGACCAGCCAACTCGCTGCGGTGCCGTAGGTTTGGGTGCAGGTGCCAATGCGGGCATACACCGCGGCGCGTGGTGTGCGCGCCAGTTGGTGGGCCAGGTTGCGGATGGTGACGGCGGCCATGCCGCAGCGCTCGGCCACGGCCTCGGGTGTGAAGGGCGCGACGGCGGCGCGTACCTCGTCGGTGCCTTGCACCCATGGGGCTGCGCGGCCCAGGGACACCAGGTTGTCGGCAAACAGGGTGTGCACCATGGCGGCCAGCAAAAACACGTCGGCACCGGGGCGGATGAAGTGGTGCGCGTCCGCCATGGCGGCGGTTTCGGTGCGGCGGGGGTCGATGACGATGAGCTGGCCGCCGCGTGCCTGCAAGGCCTTGGCCTTGCCCTTGAAGTCGGGCACGGTCCACATGCTGCCGTTGCTGGCCAGCGGGTTGGCGCCGATCACCACCAGCAACTCGGTGCGGCTGATGTCGGGCAGGGCCACCGACAGCCAGTGGCCAAACATCAGCCCGCTGGCCAGTTGCTTGGGCATCTGGTCCAGCGTGGATGCTGAAAACACGTTGCGCGTGCCCAGCGCCCGGGCCAGCTTGCCAAAGTAGGTCAGCAGGCCAATTTTGTGGGCCGACGGGTTGCCCACCGCCACGGCGGTGGCATGGCGGCCGTGTGCGCTGATGAGGGGCGGCAGGCGGGCCTCGATCTCGGCAAAGGCTTCTTCCCACGTGGCTTCCACATGCACGCCGTTGCGCTTGATGCGCGGGGTGCGCAGGCGGTCGGGGTCTTCGTGCAGGTCTTTCAGGGCCACGGCTTTGGGGCAGATGTAGCCCCGGCTCAGCACATCGGCCTCGTGGCCCCTGATGCTGACGACCTTGTCACCGTCAGTCTTGATTTCAAGGCCGCAACAGGCCTCGCACAGGGGGCAAATGCGGTGATGGATGGTTTCGGTCATGGGCACCTCGCGTGATCGGAAGCGTGGATTGGGACGTGTGCGGCCCGTGCTGTCCATCCCGCAGGCGACAACACCGGGTAAACGATGGGTGCCCACGGCAAAGCAAGCTTCAAATCGTGCAAAAGCGGTTTGCTACCATGACCGATCACAGTCCATTAAAGGGAGGATCAGGTATGGCATCCATCAGCATTTCGTCCTGCGTGTCGGCAGGCTTTGCCGGTTTCAAGCAAAACCCGGTGGCACACATCGTGTCCACCGTGCTGGTCATCGCGATCAGCAGCGTGGCGTTTGGCCTGCTGGCCGGGCCGATGCTGGTGGGCTACATGCGCATGCTGAAGGCCGAGGATGAGGGCCGGGCCATCTCCATTGCCGATGTGTTCAAGGGCTTTGACGACTTCGTGCCGTCGTTGCTGGCGGTGCTGCTGACGTCCATCATCGTGTCCATTGGCTTCATGCTGTGCGTACTGCCGGGTTTGCTGCTGATGGCCATGTTGCCCACGGCAGCCTATCTGGTGGCGTGCGGCGAGAAGGACGGCATTGCCGCCATCAAACGCGCCTGGGAACTGGTCAAAGGCAACCTGCTGGGTGCGTTCCTGTGCATGCTGGTGCTGGGCATCATCGGCAACCTGGGGGTGCTGCTGTGTGTCGTGGGCCTGGTGGTGACGCTTCCGATTGCGTTCATCGGGACCTACCACATGGCCAAGCAACTGGCCGGTGACGATGGGGCCTTGCGTGTCGAATGAGGGCAGTGAGGGCGATGCGGGCCGCTATCAGCGGTTGCAGCCGCTGGAGCGGCGGTGGCGTGCCGGCATCAGCCTGCTGACGCCAGCTGCCATTGCTCTGGCGCCGACGGTGGCTGCACTGGGTGTGCCGCTGTGCGCCTTCCGTGCCCTGACCGATGTGCCGTGCCCCTTGTGCGGCGGCACGCGCATCTGTGCGGCGCTGGCGCAAGGCGATCTGTCGGTGGCCCTGCAACTCAACCCCGGCCTGCTGCCGGTGTTGGGCCTGGCGGCCGTGCACAGCCTGTTGCTCATGGCCGAGGCGCTGCTGGGTCGCCATTTGGTTGAACCGCGAGGTTTCCTTCGGGCCTGGCAATTGGCGGGCGTGTTTTTGATGGGCACGTGGCTGTTGCGGATATTGGGCCTGTGGCCGTCTGCTTGAATAAGTGAGCTTGGCTTGAGCGCCAAAGTGCTGCCCTCAAATGCAGCATCAGCTAGTTGAGTCGGTCGCACAAACCCGGTTCCGCCCGGATTGCTTTGCACGGTACAGCCCTTGGTCGGCGCGTTCGATCAGTGTGGCGATGGTATCGTGTTCTGCCCATTGGGCAACTCCGATGCTCACCGTACGGTTTTCACCCAGGCCGAAGTCAAACGCTTCTGTCGTTGACCGAATGTCCTCAGCAAGTCTCGTTGCTTCAACCAAGGTGCATCCGTGGCAGACAACAAGAAACTCTTCTCCACCCCAACGCCCGGCTAGGTCAGCTTTGCGCAGTCGCACGCGGATGAGGTCGGCGAACTTGATCAGAAATTGATCTCCCGCCGAGTGGCCGAAGCGGTCGTTGATGCTTTTGAAATGGTCAATGTCCAGCATCAGCACTGAAAAGCTGCTTTGATGCCGTTGACTCCGCTCGTTTTCGATCCCAAGTTGTTCGTCGAGCATGCGCCGGTTATAGAGGCCAGTCAGGGCATCTGTAACGGCCAATTCGTGTTGCTGCCTCAGTGCGGCGTTGAGTTGTGTGGTTCGTTCCTCTACCAAGCGTGTGAGAGCAACGTTGCGCTCTTCCAGTTCTTTGACCGGGTAAGCCTCGGTTTCGCCATGTTCAGTGGTTGGCAGCGAAACGTGGAGATGGATGATTTGCCAGGCTCCTGCCGCGCGATGGAACAGGAGGCTCATGCGCAAATCATGAAAGCTGAAAAACTGCCCGGCTATCCTGGTGGAAATGTCGATTTCGGCAGCGACACAGCCGCTGTCGGGAGGCAGGGGGCGCACAAACAGTGACCTAACGTTGAAGTCGATCCGCTCCGGTGCACCTTGTAAGTCTCGGAAGAACAACTCCCGAAGTGTGGTGTCTTTGAATGTGGACTCGGAACGGCCCGTCCCGAAGCCGGTTATCGATTCATGCAGAAAAGGGAAAACCGCTTCGGGATCTCGACGGGTGAAATATGCAGCCAGATAGGCTTCGAAAGCAGATCGAATGTCATTGACCAGTTGGATGTCAATCGCATCCGGTGTGTCAGTATCGGGCATATTTGGCGTTGACATGTCGGGAAAAAATGAGAAGCCAATTTCTTCAGGTGAATTCTGGCGATCCCACACCTATCAGCATGCGCCTATAACGTCCCTATGTCAAAGTCCGCCGCAGTGTTTGCAAACACTTTGTCTTGCGGGGGCCACGATGTTCAGATACGGGTTCAATTGCCCACATTGAACAGTCATCCGTCTGGAGTCAACCTGCCGCCAACATCCCGCGCTTTTCGATGAACGCCACCACCTCGGCCAGCCCGGCCTGGGTTTTCAGGTTGGTCATCACGAAGGGCTTCAGGCCCTGCGGTGTGGTGCGCATGCGGATGGTGTCGGCCTCCATCACGGCCAGGTCGGCGCCCACGTGGGGGGCCAGGTCGGTTTTGTTGATGACGAACAGGTCGCTCTTGGTGATGCCGGGGCCACCTTTGCGGGGAATTTTTTCGCCCGCTGCCACGTCGATGACGTAGATGGTCAGGTCGCTCAGCTCGGGGCTGAAGGTGGCGGCCAGGTTGTCGCCGCCGCTTTCCACAAACACCACGTCGGCGTTGGGGAAGTGCTCCAGCATGCGGTCGATGGCCTCCAGGTTGATGGACGCGTCTTCACGGATGGCGGTGTGCGGGCAGCCGCCCGTTTCCACGCCCATGATGCGCTCGGCGGGCAGGGCACCGCTGATGGTCAGCAGCCGCTGGTCTTCTTTGGTGTAGATGTCGTTGGTGATGGCCACCAGGTCGTACTGCTGGCGCATGGCTTTGCACAGCATTTCCAACAGGGTGGTTTTGCCCGAGCCCACGGGCCCGCCGATGCCCACGCGCAGCGGGGGGAGTTTCTTGGTGCGGTGGGGAATGTGGTGCAGAGCGGTCATGGGTGCAGAGGGAAGGTCAATAAACAATAGCTGTAAGTGCTTTGAATACAAGCGCTGGTGGCCAAAAAAGCTTGAAACCGTCGGGCGGTTGGGTTGCTGGCGGTCTGTGTAGCACCAAACGTGCCAACTGCTGCGTTGGGTCTGCTCGCCAGCCAGGGAATCCGCACGGCTATCAGGCGGGTCATCAGTTGGGTGAACGGTTGGTTAGCTCGGCAAGCCGTTCTCGGGCATCCGCCCGACGGTCAGCGGGGCAGCATCAAGGCCTGCAGCCGCGCCAGCGTGGCGACTGACAGCGGGTGCGAGCGGCGGGTGGTTTCGTTCATCTGCACGATGGTGGTCTGCGCCGTGGCCATGCATTCGCCGTTCTGGAACAGGCCTTGCGTCAGGCTCAGCGAACTGCGCCCCACGCTGGCCACGCCGGTGCCCACGTCCACCTGGCCGGGCCAGTTGATTTCTTTCAGGAAGCTCAGGTTCAGGTTGGCGATGACGAAGGTGCAGCCCGTGTCGTACATCTCCTGGCCAGGGGCGTACAGAAAGTCCACGCGGCCCGATTCCAGCAGCGTGGCAAACACGGCGTTGTTGACGTGGCCCTGGCGGTCGGTGTCGTTGTAGCGCAGCTTTTCGGTGGTGCGGTGCGGATACTGGTCCAGTGGCAAGGGGGTGGCGGTGGTCATGACAGGGCTGTGGCGGATGGGTTTGGTTTGGGCGGTGCGGGGGGCAGGGCAGCCCGTGCGAGGCGGTCAGGCCATGTCAGGAGCGGAACAGGCGCGAGTACTGGCTTTCATGCTGCGCCGACAAAATGGCCAGCATGGGGCTGAAGGCTTGGCGTGCGTCGTCGGACAGGGCGATGGCGCAGTCCACCGCGGCGGGTATGTCCTGCAGCAGGCGCGCCAGGATGCGCTGGCCCCCGGTCTGACCCAACGGCACAGACTTGATGGCGGCTTGCGACATGTTTTCGGCCCAGCCGAAGGCGCAGGCCAGCACACAGTCGCGCACGGTGGCCTGGGTTTGCGCCGCAGCGAGTGCAAAGGCCACGGGCCAAGTGGGTGGCAGGTCGCGGGCAAAGGCCAGTTGGGCGACCACTGACTCGCCCGTGCCGGGCAGGTGGCGCAGCCATTCCAGCAGCGAGCGGCCGGTTTGCTGGGTCTGCTGGCGCAGTTCGCTGGTTTCGCGGGTGGTCAGCACCCAGCTGTTCAGTTCGGCCACGCGGGGCAGGTCGTCGTCGCGCCAGGCGGGAATGGCCTGGGCCACCACGGCCAGGTCAGACCGCACCTGGCTGAGGTGCAGCTGGTCGCACAGCCACTGGCTGGCGCTGGCCTCATCGGAGACCAGGCCTGTGTCGACAGCGGCTTCCAGCGCCTCGGAGTATGAAAACCCACCCACTGGCAGCGCGGGTGAGGCCAGCCACATCAGGTGCAGGCGGTCGTGTGCGTCAGTGGTCGTGGTCATGGTTGCAGCCTGGGCCGTGGACATGCGGAACCGATGCAGCCTTGACGGCGATGTTCAGCGGCTTGCCGCGTGGCGGGGTAGCGGTTGCCTGGGGGTGAGCATGCCCGTGGTCGTGCGAGTGGTCGTGCGGATGGTCATGGTCGTGGCTGCAGCCGGGGCCATGCACGTGGGGCGCTGCAGCGTAGTGCTCATGGTTGGGTGCGTGTTCATGGGGGGGGGCGTGGTCATGGTCATGGTCGTGGTCATCATGGCCGTGGTTGCAGCCCGGGCCGTGGACGTGTGGTGTGGCCGCAGGGGCGTGGGTGTGGCCGTGGTCGCCGTAGGCACCGCTCTCGGGCTCGAAGCCCTCGTTCACCTCGGCCACGATCAGGTGCATGCGCCGCAGCATGTCGGCCAGCACGTGGTCGGGCTCGATCTTCAGGTGGTCGGGCTGCAGTTCGATGGGCACATGGCGGTTGCCCAGGTGGTAGGCGGCGCGGGTCAGGTCAAACGGGGTGCCGTGCGCGCCGCAGTGCGTGATGCGCAGCACCGGTTGCGGCGCGGCCAGCACGCGCACCATGGAGCCATCTTCGGCCACCAGCACGTCGCCCCCACGCACGGTGGTGCCCCGTGGCAGGAACACGCCCAGGGTGCGGCCCTGGCTGTCGGTGGCGTCGAAACGGCTTTTCTGGCGCACGTCCCAGTCCAGTTCGATGGTTGCGGCGCGTTTGAGCAGCACGGCGGCCAGGCCGTGGCCTTGGGGGATGAGTTTGGAGCAGGTGAGCATGGTGTGGGTGCGTTGTGGGCATTGGCAAAAGTTTGCCCGCTGCGGTCTGAGGACTCACTCGTCGGCGGCACCGTCTGTCAAACGACGTTGATGTTTTGTCAGCCAATCGGTGGCCAGTTGGACTGGCAAGGGCCGGGAAAAATAATAACCCTGACCATAGTCACACCCGAACTCACGCAATGCAGCAGCCTGGTCAGCCGTCTCGATGCCCTCTGCAACGACCTTCATGTTCAGCTCCGTGGCCAGTGAAAGCATTGCCTTGATCAAAGCCCGTTGCTGTGGCTGCAGCAAAATGCCATCTACAAATGATTTGTCGATTTTGATGATTTGGAAGGGCAGAACGCTGAGGTAGCTGAGTGATGAATAACCTGTTCCGAAATCGTCCATACAAAGGGCAATGCCGCGTTCACGCAGGACAGGGAACATCTGGTTCGCGACATCCAGATTGCTGATGATCGCGGTTTCGGTCAACTCGAGCCGGATGTCGGTTTCAGTCACCCGCAGCCGTTGCTGCAATGTGTCCAGGTAGGGCAGCAGGCTGGTGTCCATCAGTTGCCCCCCCGACACGTTGATGCTGACGTACCAGCCCGGCTGCCAGATGCCCTCTGCTTTCCATTGGGAGATGGTGGTCATGGCCATGTCGACGATGAGGTTGCCCAACTCCCGGATGTGGCCCGATTCTTCCGCAATTTCGATGAATTGGGCCGGGTTCACCATACCGTGCTTCGGGTGCCGCCAGCGAATGAGCGCTTCAAAACCGGCATGGCTGTCATCACTGAGGTGGACGATGGGCTGGTAATGGAGCTCAAACTGGCGCAACTCGATGGCACGACCGAGCTCGCTTTCAATCTTGAAAATCTGTTCGATCTCTTCGCGCATGCCCACGTCAAACAGCGCAAACTGGTTTCGACCATTGTCTTTGGCTCGGTGCAACGCGGTGTCTGCACTGCGAATGATGTCGCTGACATCCGGGTAGTCCGCGCCAAACCGAACGATACCCATGCTGGCGGAAATGCGGAGCTCGCGGCCGCCGATGAGCCAATCCGATTGGAAGGCTGCCAGTATTTTCCTGGCAAGCAGGATGGCATCCGCATCAGTGGGGCAGTCGTGTTGAAGAATCAGGAATTCGTCTCCACCAAAACGTGCCACTGTGCCCGCCTTACCAACTGCTGCTAGCAGGCGGGTGGCCGTTTGCTTGAGGACTTCGTCGCCCGCCAAGTGCCCCATGTTGTCGTTGATCAGCTTGAAGCGGTCGATTCCCAGAAACAACAAAGCCGCAGAATTCGTGGGATGGAGGCTGATTTTTTCGTGATGCCGCTCGAGTTGTTGAGTGAAGTTGGATCGGTTGTACAGCCCGGTGAGGCCATCGTAGGTGGCATCTTGTATCAGGCGCGCTTCCTGCGCACGCCGGTTGGCTTCGGAGCGCACAACCAGCGCCAACATCCAGAGAATGCCTTGGGTGAATGCGCCGAGCGGAAATGCAAAAATGGGCCAATATCCCGTCGAACCGCCACCGGTGAGGATGCTGGCAGCCTGGACGCCGCCGCCTGCCATGGTTGCGACCAGGCCCAACGCGAACAACTTGAGAGGCAAATCAGCTTTGGGCAGCTTTCGGACGAGGGCCCAGGCAATGGACAAGGCAACCAGTCCCAGCAGTACAGAGCCTACCTTGTATCCCACGCCTATCCAGGCTGAACTGGCAAAAGCCGATGCACAAGCGGTCACGCCGATCTGGAAAGCCCTGCGCTTGACGGACTCGAGTTGCAGAAATTCGACAGACGCCATGCCGATACCCAGCACCACACAGGCCACCGCCAAGGCTTGCATGATAGGAAAGTAGGGTCCTTCCGGCCACAAACCCAGCCCTGCCGATACCATGCTGAAATTCTGGCTCAGCCAGAACAGGAAGCAGACTACGTAGACCACAAACGACCACACGACCGTTTGTTTCATCATCCCTGTGAAGCCAGTTGCAATGAATGCGGCTGCCAGCAGCATGGTCGAAAAGGCGGCCAAACCCATCCAGATGGTGGTGCTCAGGGGCTGGAAAACATCTGCACTGGACACGTGGACCCAGGGGCGTATCGCTTTGACGTCCTGTATCAGAACCTGAACAGCGCTACCAGCGGGGATGTCGGAAGGCAGCAGCACATTCGGGAACGGGTTGACGAAGGCCCGTTGAACAAATGGAAATGCCCTGCCGCTGGCGGCCATCCAGCGACAACCGTGGCTGTCAACCGCAGTGAACACAACGGTTTCGGTGATGGGATCCTGGAGGTACAACACCCGTGACGCAGCCGCATTGTTTGCGGGTGGAAGTGTGAACTCGAATACCTTTGTCGGCTTGCGTGTGTCAAGTGCCAGTTCGGCGACGCGCTGGGGTTCGCATGGTTGTCCGGCGGAACTGCGCTGCTCCTGGGGTTGAAAGAAGGGTTCCAGTGTCGCGGAAGGGGCCTCCAGGCTGGCCAACCCACGTGGCGCAGAAACCAGTTCCCGCAGGGGTTCCGATGCTGTGCCCCGAAACGCCACAAACAGAATGGCGACTGCCGTCAAGAAACTGGACCACCGAAAAAGCCGCCAGAAAAATCCGGATGTCATAGCGGTTCGAAAAGTTGGATGATTGGCCACAGTGTGAAGTTTGTCACATTTCGGATAGGGGTTCAGCCCAGGTCATCGACAAGTGATTGACACAGCGCGCCTTCAGCATCGGTAACCTGTAACGGTGAAAAAAACGCCTGGTACCGGTCCGCGACGTTTATCTGGGGTCGGTACAAAGTGCCAGTAGGCTCAGTGGTGGCGCAATAGCTTCGGCCACCCTTGCTCGGAAAGAACCCGTCGCGGCCAGCACTGCCCAGCCTTGGATACGCCATGGCCACCACATCCGCCAACGCGCTGGTCATGGCAATGGGTCGCAGTTTCCGGGCATAGTGCCAGGTCAGTGACGCGGCTCGGCCCGCCAGTTTCCATTTGGGCAGCAGCCCGGTGTCCATTCGGCGGGCAAAATCCACTGCCACATTCAGCGGGTCAATGGTCTGGGTCATCACCGATCTGCCGTCCATGTCGCGCAACTTGAGCCCCGGCAGCAAGGCCTTCTGGTGCAAGCGCGTTTTGAACAACGGCGTCCCCAGCAGCGGGATGGCCAGGCTCAGGAAGCTGGGCAAGGTGATCCGAGGTTCGGTCAGCAGCATGTCGAGCTCTGTCGTGACCTCTTTCACGGAACGCTCGTACAGGTCAAGCACGAGACCGTAGTGAAAAACCAGTCCGGCGTCCAGACAATTGCGTATGTTTTCAAACTGAGGCACCACCAGGTTCTGCTTCTTGTTGTAGGCGGCGATCTGTGCGGCGCTGAATGACTCTACGCCGGTGAAGAACCCGATACAACCGGCCTCTTTGAACCGGCCCAAGTAGGCCGGGTCCTTGAAGAAATCTCCGGTCACCAATGCAGACCAGCCCTGGAGGTGGCCGCGCTGGTGCAGCTGCTTCATCCGCTCCAGGCGCAGGAGAACCCCGTCCCGTGAACCACCGAAAAAATTCTGATCCAGCATCATGATGCAGTTTCGGTCCGCTTGCGGAATCAGCAGGCGCTCCAGCATGTTCAGGTCGTAAGACGTGAAGGGACGGTTTTCGGCAGTCATCGAACAGAAGCTGCAGCGGAAGTTGCAGTTTCGAGAACTCTCTGCGTAACCAATCGGCCCCGGCCATGCCATGAGGTCAAAACGCGGTGTAGGGATCTCTGCCCGATGGTGTGAACCGAACTCGTTCGCCACCACATCAGCCAGTTGTTCCGCGTCGCCCGTGCAAACATGGTCGAAGAACTGTTTGCTCAGCTTGTGCAACATGCGTACAGCAGGACCACCGGCCACCACAACAGTCTTGGGATTGAGTGTCTTGGCGTAGGCGGTCAAATGCCGCATGCGGTCATAGGCCGTGTTCAAACCCGTCAGTACCAGCATGTCTGCCCATGCCAGAGGCTTCAGGTCCAGGAGCGGACCGTCCTTGAATTCACACCATACGCGAATGTCTGTGGTTTGGGCATTGAGTTGGCCCGCCAGCACGCCGGTTGCCATGGATTGCGGGGCAAACCAACGGTTGCCTCGTGCGTGTCGGTGATTGTCGGCGTAACAGTTGACGATGAAGATGCGGGGTTTGTGCATCAGACACCGAGCCAGGCTTGCCTGGCTTTGCTGTAGTGGCTGTGGCCAATTTCCCAACATCGCTCGACCGGCAGGTCAGTGGGGGGTGGGTATTGTCCGCCGTGTCTGACGGCCTGGTTGTGCCACTCGTCTCGCATCCATCCGTCGCACATTCGCTTGATCAGGTCAACGTCACCGTTTTCAATGCAGGCAATGTCCAACTTGAACAGGCGCTCGAATTCGGCCACGGTCCAACCCTCTGGTGCTGCGTAGTGTTGTGGATGGGTTCGGCTTTGAACTGGCTGCACCAGTGGATTCATCCTCACGATCGGGGTGTCACGCATGGGGCACATGTCGGCTGACTGCGGCACCTTGCCTCCGAGCATCAGGTGGGCAAGATAGGTGTGTGCATCAGGCGGGTCGGCAATGATCATCTTTCCCACCTTGACAAGTGACGGCACGAATGTTGCCTTGGTTTTCGGCGCCAGCATCCGCTGGTCTATGCCTTTGGTACTGGCAGGCGGCAGGTTGACTGCGCATGTCCCGATTGCCAGGACACCCACATCCTGTGGCGCCACGCCTTCAGCCAGGGCCTCACTCACCGCCGCCAGCACCGGGTTGTTGTAACCGGTCATGGCGCCGTCCCAGTAGCGGCCGTGGTCAAAGTGCGCGGGCGCGTCAAACCAGTTCACGGGCGCAGTGCTGGATGCATGCACGGCTTCGGCCAGGTCGATTGAGCTGTTCTTGTGTTTGGGAAAATTGGCGGCGGCACTTTGCCAGTTGCTGCGCAGCATCCTGGCACGGTCGCGGTCGAAGTCGTATGTCACGATCATGACCTCGAAGTTGCGTTCGGTGTTTTCACCGCGACGTTCTCTGAACGCTTTCAGCTTCGGGTTGAGTGTTTTCGAAAGGTCGTGCAGGGGGCGCATTCCCGTTTCAGGCAGCACGTCCTTCAGGAAGTTCATCTTCCCGCGTGTGGAAAATCGCGGGCCGACGGGATTGCCAAAGCGGCCTGTGATGTGGCTGAGCATGGACTGGTGCCACGGCAATGCGCCGAAAAGGCGCTTGCGGTTTTCGATGGTGTCGAACATCTCGAAAATTTCTTTCGGTGAACGACCTTCAATCAGCAGGGATGCCACCACGGCGCCGCCTGAGCAGCCCACCAGCAAATCAAAATGGCTGAGCACCTCGTGCCCGCACTGGCCGGGGTACAGATCGGCCAAAGCCTTGGCTTGAATCAGGGCGAAAGTGCCTCCGCCGTCGAGGGTGAGGATTCGGTAGGGTTTTCTGGAAATTGCCATTCAGCTGACCTGATCCAAATTGGTTGACGTGTACAAGCAGATTGTGTGCCGGGATGGCGGCATGGCAGGGCTTCAGGGGCAAACAATCAGATTGTTCGCGACCAGAATGGTGGTGTGGAACACACAGTTCATACATGTTGGCGCTTCCAATGGGCCCACTTGGCTACGCCAGAGCGGTCCAATGCGGCAATGGCTTGCGTCGCATGTTGCGTATTGGCAAGACAGCACAGCTGGTTGATGGCTCTTCATCAGATTGCCCTGCTTGGCCAGTACTGCCGATCAACGATCTTTTGCCTGACCAACTTGTGTTTGCAAGTTGTCGTTCACTTACGGCGCTTCGCCGTCACAACTCAAGCGTGTAGAAGCGGCTGTTGGGGTCATCCCAGTAGTCGGCAAACGGCGGGCAGGGCGCAAAGCCGTGGCGCTCGTACAGCGAGCGTGCGGGGGCGAAGAAGTCTTCGGCCCCGGTTTCCAGGCTCAGGCGTTGAAGGCCCCGCTGACGGGCTTGCGCCAGCAGGTGGTGCAACAGCCGACTGGCCAGGCCTTGGCCGCGTGCGCTGGCGTGGGTCCGCATGGACTTGATTTCGCCCAAGCCGCTGCCGTGCAGTTTGATGGCGGCGGTGCCGAGCAATCGGGCATCGGGTTCAGGCGCACGGGCCTCCGGTACGGGCTGGCTCCAGGCGGTCCAGAACAGGATGTGCGGCTGGCGCAGGGCGTCCATGTCCAGGGCGTGCACGCTCTCGGGGGGTGATGCGGCGCGCATGTCGGTCAGGTGCTCTTCCATGAAGGCGGCCACGCGGGGGTCGGTCAGGTCATCCAGGCGGATGTGAAGGTCAGTGGGGTTCATGTTGACGGGGCACCACATGTGCACCTTGTTTCTGAAGCCTTGCGGGGTGTGGATGGCCAGGGGTTCTGTACCGAAGGCCTGAAACCCGGCGCCGCCATACAGGGCCAGTGCAGCAGTGTTGCCGTCGGTCACGGTCAGGTTGACCAGGCGAATGTGCGGGCGGGCTTGCGCACAGGCCAGTGCGGCGGCCAGCAAGCGTTTGCCCGCGCCCTGTCCCTGTGCGTCGGGCTGAACGTACATCCCCACCAGGTGGGCCTTGTGCCGGGTGCGTGTCCGCTCGTTGAACTCGAGGGTCACCGCGCCGACCAGTTGATCGTCCAGCCACGCACCGAATGCCACGCTCAAGCCCTGTGGGTGCGCCAGGCGCTGCAGCCAGAAGCTGTCTGGCAAGGCGGCGCGCTCGTCAGGTGTGGATGTGAAGGCATCGGGGTGATCGTAGGCTTGCAGCATCAATGCCCGGTAGGGCTGAACGTCGGCAGTGGTCAGGGGGCGGATGTGGATGGTGGGTGCAGGGGCATTCACGATCCACATCATCCCAGAAGCGCAACGGTACCTGCCGGAACGCGAGTGTCGCCGCATGCACAGCCGCAGGCAGGGGCGGGAACTGCCCAAAACTTGAGCAGAGCATTGGGATGGATGCAACCACGGGCCTTCATGTGTCTGCTGCGACCCACACTTGGCCGTCCGCATCCACGCTGACCGGCACCGGCAGCAGCCCTGTGCCGGCACATTCACCGTCCAGGCAATGCCCGTCGTGCCAATCGTAGTGGGCGTAGTGCACGTTGCAGGTGATGCGCGTGTGCGGCTGGTACATCAGGTGAACCTGCTTGTTGGCCAGCGGCACACCAAAATGCGCACAACGGTTCACATACACCCGAATGGTGTCGCCGCTCCGCAGCATGAGGTAGGCAAACTGCGAGGCGGCATCGCCGTCCGGTGGCCAGGCACGCATTACCACTTGTCCGTCGGCCACGTCGTCCCGGTGGGCCAGACAGGTGCCGGCAGGCGGTGCATGGGGCACGTCGGCCCAGTGAGTAGGTTCATGAGACATGGTTCAGCTTCCGATACGCGAGGCAGCGTCCGAACGCCTGTGGGTGGCTGCTGGGTTTGCCAATCGCGACCTTCATTGTGCGGCCATGGCCTGGGCCGCGAGGTCGATGAATGCACGGACCTTGGGCGTCAGGTAGCGCGCGCTGGCGAACACCGCATTCACCGGCACCGACGGCAGTGACCAGTCAGCCAGCACCTGAACCAATTGCCCCTGTGCCACGGCGGGGGCTGCCACGATCAAGGGCAGTTGGGCAATGCCCAGTGCCGATGCGGCGGCATCGCGCACAGCAAACACATTGCTCGCTTTGAGTCTGGGCTGCAGTGGCACGCGGACAGTGGTGTCACCGTGTTGCAAGGTCCAGACGGGTTGGTGGCTGCCACCCGCGAACGCCACGGCAGGGTGCTCGGTGAGCTGATCCGGATGCACGGGCGCGGGCAGACGCTCCCAGCACATGGGCGATGCGAACAACCCGTAGTGCAGCTCGCCCAGCTTACGGGCTGCCAGGGTGGAGTCGGCCAGCGGGCCAATGCGGATGGCGAGGTCAAAGCCCTCATGCACCATGTCCAACACCCGGCTGGTGAAGTCGGCATCCACATTGACCTGAGGGTGACGCTGCAGGTAGGCAGAGATCCACCCGCTGACGGCAATCATCCCGAACTCCACGCCGCAGGTGAGTTTCAGTGTGCCACGGGGTTCTCCCTGCGCTTTCTGGACCATCCGCTGTGCATCGTCCACCGATCCGAGGATGCCCACTGCGCGTTCAAAGAATTCCCGCCCCACTTCCGTCAGTGACAACGATCGGGTCGTGCGTTCCAGCAAGCGTACACCCAGCTCGCGTTCGAGCTGGGTCACCACGCGGGACACATGGGCTTTCTGGGTGTTCAGTGCATCGGCTGCACGGGTGAAACTGCCCGTTTGCACCACTTTGACAAAGGCTTGGAGGCTTGTGAGTTCCATTGTTGCCATATTTTGCAACAGACTGTCTTGATGGAAGGTATTTTTCTAATCGTGTGCACCGATCAGACTCCGCTTCCACGTTCAAACCCCTTGGAGCCGAACCATGAGCCTGAAAGACACCAACCCCCTCCACCCCACCGCCCGCAAGCGCGTGGCCATCGTCATCGCCAACCCGGCGGTGTCCACCACCACGGGCTGGCCGGTGGGTTTCTGGTGGAGCGAGCTGACCCACCCCTACCACGTGTTCACCGAGGCCGGATACGAAGTCGAGGTATTCAGCCCCAACGGGGGTGCCTGCCTGGCCGATGGCATGAGCGACCCCAATGACCCCAGCGGCTACAGCAAGACTGACCTGATCAGCCAGGGTTTCATCCACACGCCTGAATTGAAAGCGCTGGTGGACCACACCCGCAAGGTGGCCGACATCGATGTGGCCGCCTTTGACGCCATCGTGGTGGCCGGCGGACAAGCCCCCATGTTCAGCTTCGAGCTGGCCACCGATCTGCATGCCAAGTTCGCTGCGTTTCACGGCGCTGGCAAGGTGGCTGCAGCTTTGTGCCACGGCGTAGCGGTGCTGGCCTTTGCGCGAAGCAGCCAGGGTGAATTGATAGCCCAAGGCAAAACCGTGACTGGCTTTGCCAACTGCGAGGAAGACTTTGCCGACAACGCCGTGTGGAGCTACGGCCTGTTGCCCAAGGGCCAACACATCATGCCCTGGCGCATCGAAGACCGCCTGAAAGAGCTGGGTGCCAACTACGTGCAGGGCGGCCTGTGGCGCGGCTTTGCGGTGCGTGACGGCAACCTCATCACCGGGCAGCAGAACTTCTCGGGCGAGGAAACGGCGCGCCTGGTGGTTGAGGCGCTGGGTCGCTGAGTTTCGAGGTACCGGTAACTGTTGAACAGGAGCAAGCAATGAGCATTTCCATCATTGGCGCCGGCAACGTCGGCATGGCGTTGGGCCGGGCATTCACCCAAAAAGGTGAAACCGTGGTGTTCGGCGTGCCTGACCCTGGCAAATACAGCATTGCTGTGTCAGCACTGGGCGCTCAAGCCCGTGTGACCGACACATTGGCTGCGGTAGCAGCCAGCGACCTGGTCATACTGGCTGTGCCTCACGCGGCGGTTCAGGCCATCGCGCAGTCGGTGCCCGACTGGCAGGGCAAGATTCTGGTGGATGCCACCAACCCGCTGGCCCCGGGTTTGTCGGGCCTGACCGTGGGCACCCACACCTCGGGCGGCGAAGAGTTGGCGAGGATCGCGCGCCATGCCCGTGTGGTCAAGGCCTTCAACACCACGGGGGCCGAGAACATGGCCCATGCAGCTTACCTGGGTGGCATCCCGATGATGCCAGTGTGTGGTGACGATGCCGATGCCCGCCAGCGCGTGATGGCGCTGGCCACGCTGATCGGATTTGACGCCGTGGACATGGGGCCGCTCATGGCCGCTCGCTACCTGGAACCGTTCGCCATGACCTGGATTCACCTGGCTTTCCGCCAGGGCTACGGGCGGCAGTTTGCGTTTTCGGTGCTGCGGCGCGGTTGACGGGGTCGGGTCATGACGCCATCCATTCAGCCGGGTCATTTGCCCGTGCACGCACATGGCCGCAAGGCGACGTGGTTCGAGCTCTTTTTCGACCTGGCGTTCGTGGTGGCGGTTGCGCAGCTTTCGGGGGCGTATGCCCACCATTACGACCTGTCCGGTGCTGCCGTGTTTACCGTGGCGTTTCTGGCCATGTGGTGGTGCTGGCTGGGCCACACCTTTCATGCCACCCGGTTTGACCAGGAGTTTCCCCGCCAGCGGCTGGTGGGCTTTGGTCAGATTGCGGCGGTGTCGCTCATGGGCTACGGGGCTTCGGCGCCGTTGGATGATCGGGCCTGGGCGTTTGGTGGTGGCATGGCGGTCTTCAAGCTGCTGTTGGTGCTGGCACACCTGAACGAACGACGTTGGCGCGGTGCGGCGGGTCTCATCCGTGTGTACGCTGTGCTCTATGCGGCACAAGCCGTTCTCTGGGGGGCGGGCATTGGCCTGTCCGGAGCAGGGCGTCTCGTTTGCTGGGGGCTGGCCCTGGCCCTCGACCTGGCATCACCGTGGATGGTGGCCCGGCACACGGCGGCTGTGCCGCCGCACCCCGAGCACCTGCCGGAGCGCTTTGGCCTGTTCACCATCATCCTGCTGGGCGAGGGCCTGGCATCGGTGGTGCATGCCCTGGATCATGGCGGGCTTGATCACGGCTCTTCCGCCTTGGCCGCTGGGGTTGGGTTGGTACTCAGTTGTGTGCTGTGGCAGGCGTACTTTGACCGCGTGAAAGGGCATGGCGAGCGCCATGTGTCTGACGCGACCGCCGGCCGGCGATTGCGCCTGTGGGCCTATGCCCACGTGCCGTTGTACATGGGCATTGCCAGCATGGCCGCAGGCAATGTGGCGCTGGCGGCGCCCGGTGCCTTGCAGCTTGGCAGCGGTGCGCTGTATGTGGGTGGGCTGATGCTGGCTGTGGGCGGGTTGGTGCTGTTGGGGCGGGAAAAGACCTGAACCGCTGCGCGCTGACGGGGGTGTGGGCCGGTGCAACACCTCTTCAGAACAGAAAGTACCGCTGCGCCATGGGCAGCACGGTGGCGGCTTCGCAGGTCAGCAGTTCACCGTTGGCGCGCACTTCGTAGGTTTGCGCGTCGATCTGCATGGTGGGTGCATAGTCGTTGTGCACCATGTCTTTCTTGCCGATCTCGCGAATGCCGTGTACTGCCATGACTTGTTTTTTAAGAGCAAACTTTTCTTTTACATCAAGCGTCAGAGCGCTTTTTGACACAAAAGTGATGCTGCTTTGCGTCAGGCTGGAGCCATAGCTGCCGAACATGGGGCGGTAGTGCACCGGCTGCGGCGTGGGAATGCTGGCATTCGGGTCGCCCATGGCGGCCAGGGCGATGGTGCCCCCTTTAAGCACCAGCGCGGGTTTCACGCCAAAGAAGGCGGGTTTCCACACCACCAGGTCGGCCCATTTGCCCACTTCTACCGAGCCAATCTCATGCGCCATGCCGTGCGCCAGCGGGGGGTTGATGGTGTATTTGGCGATGTAGCGCTTCACGCGCCAGTTGTCGTTGCGCGGGTTGGCTTCCACCGCGCCGCCGGGCAGGGCGGCGCGCTCGGGCGGGGGGCAAAGCCAGCCGCGTTGCTGCTTCATTTTGTCGGCAGTCTGCCAGGTGCGGATGATGACTTCGCCCACCCGGCCCATGGCCTGGCTGTCGCTGCTCATGATGCTGATGGCACCCAGGTCGTGCAGGATGTCTTCGGCGGCAATGGTTTCTTTGCGGATGCGGCTTTCGGCAAAGGCCAGGTCTTCGGCAATCGAGCTGTCCAGGTGGTGGCACACCATCAGCATGTCCACGTGCTCGTCTAGCGTGTTGCGGGTGTAGGGTCGCGTGGGGTTGGTGCTGCTGGGCAGCACATAGCTCTCGCCCACCATTTTCAGGATGTCAGGGGCGTGGCCGCCGCCCGCGCCTTCGGTGTGGAAGGTGTGGATACAACGGCCCTTGATGGCGGCAATGGTGTCTTCCACAAAGCCTGATTCGTTCAGCGTGTCGGTATGGATGGCCACCTGGGTGTCGGTTTCGTCGGCCACGCTCAGGCAGTTGTCGATGGCGGCTGGCGTGGTGCCCCAGTCTTCGTGCAACTTCATGCCGATGGCCCCGGCGTCGATTTGTTCGCGCAGCGCGGCGGGCAGGCTGGCGTTGCCTTTGCCCAGAAAGCCCAGGTTCATGGGGAAGGCATCTGCTGCGCGCAGCATCTGCTCCATGTGCCAGGGGCCGGGGGTGCAGGTGGTGGCAAACGTGCCGGTGGCGGGGCCGGTGCCGCCGCCCGTCATGGTGGTGATGCCGCTGGTCAGCGCCTCTTCGATTTGCTGCGGGCAAATGAAGTGGATGTGGCTGTCCATGCCCCCGGCGGTGACGATGCTGCCCTCGCAGCTGATGATTTCGGTGCCGGGGCCGATGACGATGTCCACACCCGGCTGTGTATCTGGGTTACCTGCTTTGCCGATGGCCACGATGCGGTGGTCTTTCAGCCCGATGTCGGCCTTGACGATGCCCCAGTGGTCCACGATGAGGGCGTTGGTCAGCACCGTGTCCACTGCGCCTTCGGCGCGTGTGCGCTGGCTCTGTGCCATGCCGTCGCGAATGGACTTGCCACCGCCGAATTTGGCCTCTTCGCCGTAGCCGCCCGCTTTCAGGGTGTGGTCAGCCTCCACTTCGATGATGAGCTGCGTGTCGGCCAGGCGCACACGGTCGCCGACGGTGGGGCCGTAGATTTCGGCATAGGCCTGCTTGCTGATGGTCGCCATCGGGTGCTTCTTTCAAATACAGTAGCTGTCAGTGCTTGTTAATCAAGCGCTGGAGGCTGAAAAACTTCACAAAATTCCCATCACATCGCCGCGAAAGCCGTACACCTTGCGGTCGCCGCCCAGGGGGACCAGTTCCACGGTGCGTTGCTGGCCGGGCTCGAAGCGCACGGCCAGGCCCGCGCCAATGTTCAGCCGCATGCCGCGTGCCGCCGTGCGGTCAAAACCCAGTGCGGTGTTGGTTTCGGCAAAGTGGTAGTGCGAGCCCACCTGAATGGGCCGGTCACCCGTGTTGGTCACCACCAGCGTGAGGGTGGGGCGGCCGGGATTGAGGGTGTGGTCACCCTCGTCCACAAACAATTCACCGGGAATCATGGCGTGTGCCTTCACAGCTGGCTGAACAGGTGCAGGCCGGTCATGCCCAGCACGCCACCCAGACCACTCAGGGCCGTGCGGTGCTTGCCCGCCGCCAGCCAGCGGCGGATGCTCAGCCCCATGCCCACACCGCTGAGGTGCAGCAGGCCTGTGGTCAGCACGAAGCCCACGGCGTAACCCATGAACCCGGACTCAGGTGTTTCAGCGCCATGTGCCAGGCCGTGCAGCGATGCGGCCACCGCCACCAAACCCAGCCCCACAGCCTTGGGAACGGGTTGTGCGGCAGCGATCAGCATCACGCCAAACAGGCTGACCGACAGCGCGATGGCGTGCTCCAGGAAGGGAACCGTGACGCCCACTGCACCCAGCACCGCGCTGACCACCAGTGCCAGCATGAACGTGGCGGGGCCTTGCCACACCTTGTGGGCAGGCAAAGCGCTCACCGACCAGATGCCCACCGCCAGCATGGCCAGCAGGTGGTCAGGGCCGAAGGGGTGCACCAAGCCTTCCATCAGGCTTTCCGTGCCGTGGCCGGTGTGTGCCAGCGCGCTGCCGGCAGTGCCCACGGTCAGAAGAATGGATGAAAAAATGGCCTTTGACGTTTGTCTGTATTGCATTGTTTGCTCCTGATGAATAGATGGATGGAACCGATCGCGTGGCGCAACGGGAACAGATGCCTGTCGGTCAGGCAATGGGCTGGTGCACGGTCACGAGTTTGGTGCCGTCGGGGAAGGTGGCTTCCACCTGGATGTCGGGAATCATCTCGGCAATGCCGTCCATGACGTCGGCCCGGGTGAGCACGGTGCGGCCTTCGCTCATGAGCTGGGCCACGGTTTTGCCGTCGCGGGCGCCTTCCATCACGGCGGCAGAAATGAGTGCCACGGCCTCGGGGTAATTCAGCTTCAGGCCGCGCGCCTTGCGGCGTTCGGCCAGCAGGGCTGCGGTGAAGATGAGCAGCTTGTCTTTCTCGCGTGGGGTCAGTTCCATGTGACGTGGCCTTTCATGCAAGACGCCAAGCAATACACGTGCCACGGTTGGGCGTCAGCGTGTGCCGTCTGAAACGGGGCTGCCGGGCTGACCGGTTACAAGGGGCGTAAAGGGTGCCAAGGGTGCAACGGTTTGCGGTGGCTGCGCGGGTTGCCATGGGCGCGCATGGGTGACACGCCAAACCCCTCATGCCCCACAGAATCGGGCGCTTTGTGCCATTTCTCTTCGGAACCATTCCATGACCAAATCTTTTCATCTTGTTGTCCACGGTGCCACCGGCTTCACGGGCCGCCTGGTGGTGGAGTACCTGTTGCAGCGCTACCCCGCAGGCAGCGGCTTTCGCTGGGCCATGGGTGGGCGCAGCGCCGACAAGCTGGCAGCGGTGCGTGACGAGTTGGGTGCACCGGCGGACACGCCGCTGGTGGTGACCGATGTGGCCAACCCCGCCAGCCTGCAAGCGCTGATGGACCAGACCCGCCTGGTGCTGACCACCGTGGGCCCCTATCAGCTGTATGGCAGCGAACTGGTGGCGGCCTGTGCCGCCGCAGGCGTGGACTATGTGGACCTGTGTGGCGAGCCAGCCTGGATGCGCCAGATGATCGACGCGCACCAGGCCACCGCGCAAGCCAGCGGCGCGCGCATCGTGTTCTCGTGCGGGTTCGACTCCATCCCGTTCGACCTAGGCGTGTTCATGCTGCAAAACGAGATGCACCAGCGGTTTGGCCATGCGGCCAGCCGTGTGCGGGGGCGAGTGCGCAAGATGAAAGGCACCTTCTCGGGTGGCACAGCGGCCAGCCTGAAGGCCACGGTGGCGGCAGCAGCCGATCCGGCGGTGATGGCATTGCTGCGCAACCCGTTCTCGCTCACCCCCGGTTTTGAAGGGCCCGCGCAGCCACCCTGTCACAAACCCATGCTGGACGATGCCCTGGGCCTGTGGGTGGCTCCGTTTGTGATGGCGGCCATCAACACACGCAACGTGCACCGCTCCAATTTTCTGCTGGGGCAGCGCTATGGCGCGGACTTTGTGTACGACGAGATGCTGGTCACCGGCGCAGGCGAGAAGGGTGAGGCGTTTGCCCATGCCGTCGCCGCCGACAAATCCTTGGGCTCCGATGACGGCCCTAAACCCGGCGAAGGCCCCTCACGCGCCGAGCGCGAGGCGGGCCATTACGACGTGTTGTTCCTGGGCACGGACACCCAGGGCAACCAGGTGCGCGTGGGCGTGACGGGTGACCGCGACCCCGGCTACGGCTCCACGTCGAAAATGATTGCCGAGGCAGCCGTGTGCCTGCTGAACGACGTGCCCAGTCTGGCAGGGGGACTCTGGACACCAGCGGCGGCGCTGGGCCAGCCACTCATCGAGCGGCTGCAGGCACATGCGGGCCTGACGTTCAGGGTGGAAGCCGCCTGACCCCGGATGGCTGCCTGCACACCGGCTGCTCGGTCGGTGTCCACGCGGCAGTCCCCTGGCCCGTGGTGTGGGGCACGTTGCGGCACACGTCTGGCATGGAAGCTGCTGCCCTAACTGGGTGCAACCACCCATGCCTGACACCTCCTGTCCCCAGCCCGACGCACCCGGCGCGGCTGAACCACGCCGCTCCCCCGACGGGGCGCCGGTGCAGCGCATCATCAAGGTGCGCCGTGATTACAACGCCTGGGTCGCCAGTGAAACCATGGAAGACTATGCGCTGCGGTTCACGCCGCAGCGCTTCAGGCAGTGGTCAGCCTGGCGGGTGGCCAACACCTCGTTCGGGGCCGCGTCGTTCCTGATCCTGGAGGCGGTGGGGGCCACCCTGCTGGTGCAGTACGGGTTCCTGAATGCATTCTGGGCCATCGTCGGGACGGGTGTCATCATTTTCCTGGCGGGCCTGCCCATCAGTGTGTATGCCGCCCGCTATGGGGTTGACATGGATTTGTTGACCCGTGGTGCCGGGTTTGGCTACATCGGCTCCACGCTGACATCGCTCATCTACGCCAGCTTCACCTTCATCTTTTTTGCGCTGGAGGCGGCCGTCATGGCCTATGCGCTGGAACTGGTGTTTGGCCTGCCGCCGGCCTGGGGCTATCTGGTGTGCGCGCTGGTGGTGCTGCCACTGGTCACCCACGGGGTGTCGGTCATCAGCCGCCTGCAGGTCTGGACGCAGCCACTGTGGCTGCTGATGCTGGTGGTGCCCTATCTGGCAGTCTGGTGGCACGAACCTGGTGCATTCACAAAAGTGATGCACTATGGCGGTGAAGCGGGTGCCGGCAGTGGGTTTGATGTGCACATGTTTGGTGCCGCACTCACGGTGGGTGTGGCGCTGATCACGCAGATGGGCGAGCAGGTGGACTACCTGCGCTTCATGCCTGCACCCGGCCAGCGAACGGGCAACGGCGCTGGTCTGAGCAAAACTGGTTGGTGGGCGGCTGTGGTGCTGGGGGGGCCGGGCTGGGTGGTGCTGGGTGTGGCCAAAATGCTCGGGGGGGCTGTGCTGGCTAACCTGGCCATCACGCACATGGTGCCGCCCGAGCGGGCAGTGGACCCCAACCAGATGTACCTGGCCGCCTATGAGTACGTGTTCCGCGACTATGGCTGGGCCGTGGCGGCCACGGCCCTGTTTGTGGTGGTCAGCCAGCTGAAAATCAACGTGACGAATGCCTATGCCGGCTCCCTGGCGTGGAGCAACTTCTTCTCACGCCTCACGCACAGCCACCCGGGGCGCGTGGTGTGGGTGGTGTTCAACACCTTCATCGCGTTCATGCTGATGGAGATGAACGTGTTCCAGGCGCTGGGGCAGGTGCTGGGCCTGTATGCCAACCTGGCCATTGCCTGGATCATGGCCGTGGTGGCCGATCTGGTCATCAACAAGCCGCTGGGGCTGTCACCGCCGGGCATCGAGTTCAAGCGCGCCCACCTGTACGACATCAACCCCGTGGGGGTGGGGGCCATGGGGCTGGCGTCGGTGTTGTCGTTCGTGGCACACCTGGGGCTGCTGGGGCCCGGTGCGCAGGCATTTTCGGCGGTGATTGCCATGGGCACGGCGCTGGTGGCGTCGCCGGTGCTGGCCTGGCTGACGAAGGGACGCTTCTACATTGCCCGTCAGCCCGAGCCAGCCGACTCCGATGGCCCCTACCTGGGGCACCGCGTGCAGCGCTGTGTGATTTGCGAGCGCGACTACGAGGGCCCTGACATGGCCCACTGCCCGGCCTACCAGGGACCGATCTGCTCGCTGTGCTGCACGCTGGATGCGCGCTGCGGCGACCTGTGCAAACCCCAAGCGCGCCTGTCGGTGCAATGGTCGGCTGCGTTGCGCCGCGTGTTGCCGCGCAGCGCCTGGCGGTATCTGGACGCCGGCCTGGCGCATTACCTTCTGTTGATGGGCATCGTGGCCCCTTTGCTGGCTGCCTTGCTGGGGTTGCTTTACCGCCACGAGGTGCAGACGCTGCTGGGGGCGGGCTCGGGTGCCGAATGGGGTACTGACTGGGGAGCCGCTGGCCAGACGGTGGAGTCCGGCTTCTGGCGGGTGTATGCCGCATTGATGCTGATGGCGGCACTGGTGTGCTGGTGGTTGGTGCTGGCGCACAAAAGCCGGGTCGTGGCGCAGCAGGAATCCAACCGGCAGACCGAACTGCTGATGCACGAAATCGAGTCCCACCGCCGCACCGACCAGCAGCTGCAACATGCGCGTGAGGTGGCCGACCGCGCCCGTGAAGCCGCAGACCACGCCCGCGTGGTGGCCGAGCAGGCCCGTGCCACCGCAGACCAGGCCAACCAGGCCAAGACGCGCTACATCAGCACCATCAGCCACGAGTTACGCACACCGCTCAACAGCATCCTGGGGTATGCCCAGCTGTTGCATGAAGACGCCCGTGACCGGGATGACCTGCCCCCCCATCGCATGCAGGCCATACAGGTTATTCACCGAGGGGGCGAGCACCTGCTGTCGCTCATAGAGGGGACACTGGACATTGCCCGCATCGAATCGGGCAAGCTCACGCTGAACGCCCAGCCCATGTCCCTGCAGCAGTTGCTGGGCGAGTTGGCCGGCCTGTTCGAGTTGCAGGCGGTGGCCAAGGGTCTGTCGTTCAGTTATCAGCCTCAGGGCCGCTTGCCGGCTGTCGTGCGGGCAGACGAGCGCCGGGTGCGGCAGATTCTCATCAACTTGCTGGGCAACGCCGTCAAGTTCACCCAGCAGGGCTCGGTGGTGTTGAAGGTGGGCCATGCGCGCGAGATGGCCGTGTTCGAGGTGGTGGATTCCGGTCCGGGCATGTCGCCGCAGGACATCGAGCGCGTGTTCGAGCCGTTTGCCCGTGGCAGCACCGCAGCCGGACAGGCGCAGGGCACCGGACTGGGCCTGACCATTGCCAAAATGCTGACCGACCTGATGGGCGGCGAACTGACGGTCAGCAGCCAGCCCGGAGTGGGCACGATCTTCAGGGTGCGGTTGTTTTTGCCGGAACTCCAGGCGGACGCGTTGGCGGCGGACGGTGCAGCTGTGTCGCCCGATGCCGGGCGGGCCGCGAGGGTGGTGGGGTACGTCGGGCCACGCCGGCAGGTGCTGGTGGTGGACAACGAGGAAGCTGACCGCAGCCTGTTGCGCCAGTGGCTGGCGCCACTGGGGTTCGATGTGGTGCTGGCCACCAATGGGCATGATGCGCTGCGCCTGCTGGGCGAGGGCGAGCTGGCAGGCAACGGCCTGCGCCCCCATGCCGTGTTCATGGACCTGGCCATGCCCGGCATTGACGGCTGGGAGACCCTGCGGCGCATCCGCGCCATGGGCCTGAACAGGGGGGCGCATGAGGTGGCATGCGCCGTGGTGTCAGCCAACGCGTTCGATCAGGGGCAGGACAACGATGTGGGCATCACACCTGCCGATTTTTTTGTCAAACCGGTCAGGCGCCAGCAGCTGCTCGACTGGCTCGCGCGGCGGCTGGATGTGCAATGGACGGGGTTGGATGCGCCCGTTGCCGACGAAGCCCTTTCGCCCATGGTCTGGCCCGACCAAGCCAGCCTGCAGGCGCTGTTGCACAGCTTGCAGCTGGGGCATGTGCGGGGTGCCAGCCGGGCGCTGGATCACTTGCTGGCTGTTCGCCCCGACTGCGAGGCGTTCGTGTCGCGCGCACGCGAACTCTTGCGCGAATTCAAGTTGACTGAGTTGGAGCGCTGGGCGATGCAGCCCGAACACTTGCAAACCGAAACAGGAGGGCCAGGCAATGGATCAGGCTGATCCCCGCGATACGGTCGTGTTGCTGGTTGACGACGTGCCAGACAACGTCGCCATGTTGCACGACGCGTTGGATGAAGCCGGTTACACGGTGCTGGTGGCACTGGACGGCGAAAGTGCGTTGCGCCGCGCCGGCCAGGCTCAACCTGATGTGGTGCTGCTGGATGCCGGTATGCCTGGCATGGACGGCTTTGAAGTGGCGCGGCTGCTGAAGGCCAACCCGCTGACAGCCGGGATCCCCATCATTTTCATGACGGGCCTGACCGAAACCGAGCATCTGGAGGCTGCTTTGGCGGCCGGTGGGGTGGACTATGTGACCAAACCCGTCAAACCCCGCGAGGTGATGGCCCGCATGGGGGTGCACATCCGCACCGCACGCAACGCCCGCGCCGGTGCGCAGGAGCGTCACCAGGCCCGCAATGCGCTCGACGCGTTCGGGTACGCCAGCATCACCGTGCGGGCCGGTGACGGCCGTCTGCTGTGGGAAACGGCGCTGGCCCGGGAACTGCTGCAACGCTACTGCGGCACCCAGGCACCCGTCACGCCCGAGCCCATCCAGACCTGGTTGTCACGCATGGTGGCCGAGCTGGGGCGCGACACCTGGCAGGGTGCCGAGCCTCCCCGCCTGACGCTTGAACAAGGCCCCCGGCGGCTGACCTGCCGGCTGCACAGCCAGGTGGACGATGGAGACGGGCAAGGGCCAGGCGGCGGCGCCTGGCTGATCGTGATGCAGGAAACCAACGATGCCAGCGTGATCGAAGCGCTGGTGCAGGCCTTTGGCCTGACCGCTCGGGAGGCCGAGGTGCTGTACTGGGTGGTCAAAGGCAAGATCAACCGCGACATTGCCGACATCGTCGGGGCCAGCCCGGCCACCGTGAAGAAGCACCTGGAACGCATCCTGCCCAAAATGGGTGTCGAAACCCGCACCGCGGCCGCTGCCATGGCCATCAACCGGGTGCGCACGCTTCAGCCTTGAGCAAGAAAACCCTGTTTCAATCGGGTTTTGCTGCATTGCAGCATTGCCCAGTCGGCGGGTTGCACGACACTTCACCACCAAGACCCAATTGACAGACGCATTCAGACCGGGAGACAAGCGAATCATGTCCACAGACAGGCATGTGCGTTTCAAGGCCCTGCGGCAGCAGGCTGCGCAAGTATTGGCTGAAGGTGGTGCCACGCTCGATGCCTCAACCCTGGGTACTGCCGACCTGGCGCATCTGGTGGAAGAGCTGTGCATTTACCACGAAGAGCTCAACATCCAGAACGACGAGCTGACGCTGGCACACACCCGGGCCGATGCGGCCCGTGCGCACTACCAGACCCTGTTCAACCTGTTGCCGTTGCCGGTCATGCTGGTGGATGCAACGGGCAACATTGTTGAGGACAACACCATCTCGCAGGACTGGTTGGGTCCGGTGCGCAGGTTTCACCATCAGGACATGCGCCTCACCCAGGCCGTTGACCGCCAAGACAAGCCCAGGGTGGTGCGCATGCTTGCAACCGTGGAGCCCTCACGCAAGGCACTACTGGCAGATGTCCGGTTCACCCGGTTTGACCAGTCTGAACGTCAGGTGGATGTGCACGTGGCCCGCCTGCCGGCTGATTTCCACCACGAAGCGCGGTTGGTGGTGGTGTTGCTGGACCGCAGCATCGAGGCTGCTCGACTGGCCGAGCAGGGCTTGTTCAATGCTTTGCTCGACAGCAGCGACGACCTGATCTTTGCCACCGACATCCACGGTCGGCTCATGCTGGCCAATTCAGGGTTTCTGGGTGTCATCGGCGCCACCCGCGATCGGGCGCTGGGGCGCAAATTGGCCGACTTCTGGCCGGTGCACAACCTGGCCGAGATGCAGCGGCACGAGGCTGAAGTGATCGGCTGCGGCCAGCCTGTCAACTTCACCGAAACGGTCCACTGGCGGTTCGAGCAGCCCCCCCAGACCTGGGCCGTGCGCAAGTTCCCCATCAAAGGGCGCAAAGGGCAACTCGTGGGCGTGGCCAGCGTGTGCCGTGACATCACGGCTGAACACCTGGCGGCGCGCGCCAACCAGTTGGCGGTGCAGGCGTTTGCCGGCTTGCCCGTGCCGGTGGCGCTCACGTGTGTGGACGGTAAGGTGCAGGCCATGAATGCGGCGCTGACCCAACTCTCCGGTCTGGGCGAGCAGTCGCTCGCAGGCCGCGCCTTGCATGCTCTGCTGGAGGGTGACACCCAGGCCTTCCCTCTGACGGATGTGCACGAGCATGTTTTGGAGCACGGCTTCTGGTCTGACCGCTTGCACGTGCGCCACGTGACCGGCCGGGTCACGCCGGTGCAGGCCCATGTTTCGCGGTTCAAGCCAGCGCCCGATGCCGAGCCGCTGCTCATGTGGGTGCTGTCAGGCTCGCATACCCTGGCAGGCGCAAAAGCGCTTCAGACTGAAGACTGAAACGCCCTGCGTCCCCCGTTCTCAGCGCGAGGGCGTCACCATTTTGGGCAAAAACAGTGCTTCGAATGTTTCCAGGCTGACCGGTGGGCTGACCAGGTAGCCTTGCCCGCACTCGCAACCCAGTTGGGTCAGGGCTTGCGCCTGTTCAGCCGTTTCGACACCTTCGGCGACAACCTTGTGCCCCAGCTTGTGTGCCAGGGTCACCATGGCCTCTACCAGCGTGTGGTCGTTGGCGTCGGTCAGCATGTCGCGCACAAAACTCTGATCGATCTTGATGACCGATATGGGCAACGACTTGAGGTACGACAGGCTGGAGTAACCGGTGCCGAAGTCGTCTATGGTCAGTTGCAGGCCCAACTCCCGCATGCTGCCCAGTTTGGCCAGCATGTCGGGGCTGGGCTGCAGCAGGTCGCTCTCGGTCAGCTCCAGTTGCAACAAACCGGGTGCCACGCCCAGTGAGGTCAGCTGAGTCGTCACATACGGCAACCAGTCTGCGCTGGCCAGGTCTGTGGCGGCCTGGTTGACTGCAATGTGGCAGCCTGCCGGCCACAGGCCAGCCTGAGTCCATCGGGCCAGTGTTTGCAGCACCTGGCTCAACATCCACTGGTCAATGGCCAGCAGCAGGCCTGTTTTTTCGGCCACATCGATGAATTCGCCCGGCGGTGTCAGCCCCACGCCGGGGCGCTCCCAGCGCACCAGTGCTTCAGCGCCAGTCAGGCTCATGTCTGTCAAGCGGAACTTGGGCTGGAGGAACAGCCTGAGTTCGCCATTGCGCAAGGCCTGGGTCAAGCCGTAGTGCGTATCGAACAGGCGGTTGTTGGCATCGCTCATGTCTGCCGTGTACGTTTTGACCCGTGCACGGCCCGAGGTTTTGGCCGCGTACATCGCGGTGTCGGCGTTGCGCAGCAGCAAGTCAACCGTGTCACCGTCGCCTGGAAACGTGGCGATACCTGTGGACATGTGTGGCTGGTAGGCTGCCATCTCACCCAGCTGGATGGGCTCTTCGCACACTTTTTGCAACTTGGTGGCGAGGGCACAGGCATCGTTCACATGGGTTTGGGGCAGCAACACCACAAACTCGTCCCCCCCCAGGCGGGCCACCGTGTCCTGCTCGCGTACATGGTGCTGCAGCCGCTGTGCAACGGTTTTCAGCAGTTCGTCACCCACGTGGTGGCCGAGTGAGTCGTTGACGTCCTTAAAGTGGTCGAGGTCGGAGAACAGCACACAAAAAGGTTCTTCCTGTCGCCGGGCCTGCGCCATGAGCTGATGCATGCGGTCCATCAGCAGCGCGCGGTTGGGCAGGCCGGTCAGCGTGTCCATGAAGGAGAGACGGTTCACTTCGTTTTCTGCATTCAACAGGCGCGAGACGTCTGTTTGCACCGCCATGTAGCCGGTCAGGCTGCCGTTGTCAGCTTTCAGCGCCGTGATGGTGCTCATGACCGAGTAGTAGGCACCTGTGGCGTGCCGGTTGGACAGCTCGCCCTGCCATTGGCCGGTGTCTCGCAGGCAGGCCCACATGTCGCGATAGAAGTCGCTGCCTTGTCTGCCCGAGCGCAGCATGGCGGTTTTTCTGCCCACCACTGTGGCGGCCGAGAACCCCGACATGCGTTCAAAAGCCGGGTTGACCCGCAGGATGCGGGTGTCGGCATCGGTGACGATGATGGCCTCGGTGGCATGCTGGAAGACCGCTTCGCTCAGGCGTTGGTGGCGGGCATTTTCCCGCGTGGCGGTGATGTCCCTTGACATGCTGCCCACCCCCACCGTGATGCCCTGCGCGTCCACCAGCGGAAATTTGTGGGTGGCAAAAGCGCGCACGCTGGCCTGTGCCGGAATGAACAGGTTTTCTTCCAGGTTGACGGGTTGGCCGGTGCGCAGCACAGTCTGGTCAGACACTTCGTGGGCAATGGCATCGTGCACGGCCATCACCGCATTGCGGGGTTGCCCGTGCAGGTGGGCTGCGTCGGTCTGCAAGGCGTCCAGCATGGCCCGGTTGGCCAAGGTAAACCGACCGTGGCGGTCGGTGCTGCAAATCAGGTCGTCGCTGCTGTCGATCAGGGTCTGGAACAATTGCCGTTGCGCAGCCATGGCCATTTCTGCGCTTCGATCGACCAGCAGGGCCAACGAACGTGCATCCAGATGGTAGGTGTCCGGCAGCCGCAACAGGTGCACGTCTACGGTGCGTTGCAAGGGCTCCTGCGTGTTCAGGGTCAGGCCTTGGAGCACCTTGCGCTCGCCCTCCAGCCGGGTGTCATTCAGTGCCCGCCACAATTCAGCCCGCGCGTTGGCAGACAGGGCACGCATCAACCGCGCATCGGTTGGCGCATGTTTGATTCGCTCACCCAGCCACTGCTCCGCAAGTTGGTTGTTGGCGTGGATGTGGCCCGCCTTGTCGAGCACCAGTCCCGGCACGGGCATGTGGTCAAACAACAGTTGATGTCGGGCGCTGGCCAGTTCGGCACGTTGCTGGGCCAGTTGCAGCTCTTCGTTCTGCAACTCCAGCTCCACGCGGTACACGCGCAAGTCTTCCAGCAGGCGCTCCACATCGGCTGCCTCGTCACCCTCGGCATGTGCGCGCTCAGGCAGTTCGCGCAACGCCTGTTCTGCCTGTTCGCGTAGCGACCGTAGCCTGTCAGTTTTTGGCATGTGTCAGACCTCCTCGCTCGAATCCCCGTCGTCTGTTTGGCCGCCGTTGCGCCAGGCCGTGATGTTGACATGGCTGATGACCACGCCGCGCAGGGCTGGCGTGCCGGATGGTGCATGCGGGTGTGACTTGATGTCACGGTACAACAAGGGGCTGATATGCATCACGAACCAGCGCTCCTGCTCCTTGCCATGGCAGGGGTATTCCATGCTGAAGTGGTCAGTCAGGCCGTCCAGCACCGCGCGCAAGCCTTTGGCTGCCCGTTCGGCATAGCCACAGTCTTTTCCGACGGCGCGCTGGCAGGTTAGCAGGTAGTTGATGCCGGTGCCACAGGTGGCGCAAGCCGGGTCGCCGTTTTCTGCAGCGAATTCGCGCCATGCGCGATTGACCATTGTGATTGTGCCCTGGGTGTCCAGCACCGCCACATGTTCGGCCAGAGCGTCCAGAATGGCTTGCATGCGTGCCAGTTCGTTGACAGACGTCATGTCCACAAAACTCACCACCACGCCCCGCGAGGCTGAAGACGGGATGCGGTAGGGCAGCATCTTGACCAGAAAACAGCGGTTCTGGCTGTCGGTCACCTGTTCTTCAATGGGTTGTGCCGTTTGAAGGGTGGTGCGCAGGTCGTGGATGAACGCCGGGTAGTCCAGCGTGTGGTTCAGGTCTTCGAGCGGGCGGCCGATGTCCGATTCGCGCAGCCTGAAGATTTGCGCCGCCTCGGGGCTGAAGCGGGTCAGGTGCATCTGCTCGTCCACAAACACGGTGCCCGACGAAGCCACGCGGGCCAGGCTGTCGAGGTCGGCGTTCAACCTGTTGAGGATGTCTATCTTTTCCTGGTATTCGGCGTTGACGGTGTTCAACTCTTCGTTGACGGATTGCAGCTCTTCATTCGAGCTTTGCAGCTCTTCATTGCTGGCCATCATTTCTTCGTTGGTGGCCTGCAGTTCTTCGTTCGAGGTTTCCAGCTCCTCGATGGTGGCCTGCAGGCTTTCGCGCGTGGCGGCCAGTTCGTGCTCCAGCACCTCGATGCGCTCGGATGTTTCGCTGTGTATGTCAACAGCCACGGGCGCGTCCACACGTTCGGGGGCATTCACGGTTTCAAAGGCCAGCAGGGTCAGCCGCTGGCCATCGACCTCGCCCACGGGCCAGGCGCTCAGGCGAACATGGATGCGTACCGCCTCGGTTTCGGCCTGGCCGGGTGCTGTGGGCAGCGCCAGGCGCACCACGTCAGACTGGGCGCTGGTGTTTTCGCGGGTGCTTTTGAAGAGGAGCGCGGCGGAAACGGGAATGAGGGCGTCGGGCAGGATGCGGTTGATGTCCAGGCTGGCCTGGCCTTCACGGATGCGCAGAAAGGGCTGCACGTCACCGTACGAATGAACCAGTTCGTGTCCGCCGTTGACCAGGATGGCAGCCGGTGGTGCAAACGCCTTGAGCAGGGTGTGGAAGCCCTGGTCGATGGCGCTGCCCACCGGGCGGCCTTGCCCGGCGGGGGATGAGGCTCGCCTGCTGACACCGGCCAAAGGCATGCCGCCACCCACGCCCCGGCCCATGTCCAGGGGCAGCGAGGTGGGCCTGACGACCTGCCAGATTTTGTGGCGCGCCGAAAGGGTCTGGAAATCGCGTTGCAGGTCGCCCAGCGATTCGCTGGAGCCGAGGAACAGGTAACCCTTGGCGCCGAGTGCGTACTGCATGCGCCGCAATGCCCGGTCCTGGGCGCTGCTGCGGAAGTAGATGAGTGCATTGCGGCACACCACCAGGTCCATCTTGGTGAAGGGTGGGTCGCTCAGCATGTTGTGCCGGGCAAACACGATGCACTGGCGCAGCTCGTTTTTCACGACAAACGCGTTGTTCTTCTTCGTGAAAAAGCGCTCCAGCTGGTGTGGCGACACCTCGGCCATGATCGACTCGGGGTAGGTGCCTGCAGCGGCAGTTTCGATGTTGAGTTGGTCCACATCGGTGGCAAAAATCTTGAGGGTGGGCCAGCGCTTGGCCTGCTCGAACGCCTCCAGAAACAGCATGGCCACCGAGTAAGCTTCTTCACCGGTGGACACACCCGCGCACCAGACACGGATGGTCTGGCCCGCCTCTTTGGACGAGACGATGGGGTCGATGACCTGACGCATCAGCGCCTCGAAGGCTTCGGTGTCCCGGAAAAAGCTGGTGACCGGTATCAGCAGCTCGCGCCGCAGCGTCAGCACCTCTGCGCGGTCCTGGTTGAGCAGGGCCAGGTAGCCTTCGATGCTGCCCACCTGTTGCACCGCCATGCGCCGTTCGATGCGCCGCATGACGGTGCCGGGTTTGTAGTCGTCAAAGTTGATGCCGCCCAGTTGCAGCAGCAGGTGCAGGATGCCTGACAGTGCTGCATCAGGCCCGATGGCCAGGTTGCGTTGCAGGGCCTCGTGCATGCCTTCGCCCAGCGGTGCCGCCTGGTTGGTGATGTGGGCCACCACGCGCTGTGCAATGCCTTCGATGGGCAAAATGGCATCGACCAGCCCGGTGGCAATGACGCTGCGGGGCATGCCGTCGAATTTGGCGTTTTCGGGGTCCTGGGCGATGAGGAAGCCACCTGCCTCGTTGATGGCCCCGGCACCGCGTGTGCCGTCCGAGCCTGTGCCTGAGAGCACCACGCCCACGGCATGGTCGCCGTGGTGTGTGGCAAGCGACTGGAAGAACACGTCAATCGGCAACGTGAGCGTTCTGGGGCTCTTGGGTGTCAGCCGCAGCAGCTGGCCGTCGGTGTGCATGATGGAACCCGGCGGGATCAGGAACACCTTGTTGGCCTGTATGGGCATGTTTTCTTCGACCATCACCACCGGCATGCTGGTGTGGCGTGCCAGCAGGCTGGCCATCATGCTCTTGTGGTCGGGCGACAGGTGCTGAATGACCACGAACGCCGCGCCCGTGTCGGGGGGAAGGGCAGCAAACAGCTTTTCAAGCGCATCCAGCCCACCTGCTGACGCGCCAATGGCGACCACATGCAGCTTGTTTGTGGGTTCAGCCTCGCTGGTAGAGGCCTGGCCGACGGTTGTGGTGGCTGGGTTGGCGGGACTGGCTGGGGCATTCATGGTGTGTTGTCCTGTGGTGGGAGCCGACCGAATTTTCCCCTTTTTTACGCTCGGTTTTCTATTTTGCCGACTGCAGGCAGGGGAATGCTTTCAGGGAAAAAAGTTATTCAAAAAATTTGTTTGATAACTACAAAATCGTTCTGAAAAATGACAGCACTTGCTTCCTAAACTTCGCCGCATGTCTGCCTCGCCTCAATCTTCTGTTGCACCTGCAGCGCGCTACACCCCCACTGCCATTGCCTTGCATTGGGTGCTTGCTCTGGCGCTGGTGGGCCTGTTTGCCTTCGGGCTGTACATGACCAGCCTGCCGTTTTCTCCCGCCCGGCTGAAGTACTTCAACTGGCACAAATGGGCGGGCGTGACCGTGCTGGTGCTGTCGGCCTTGCGCCTGGCGTGGCGCCTGACGCACCCGGCCCCCGCCTTGCCAGCAGCCACCCAGGCGGCCATGCCGGCCTGGCAGCGCGTGGCACACCATGCCACGCACCATGCGCTGTACGCGTTGTTTTTTGTGGTGCCGCTGGTGGGCTGGGCCTACAGCTCGGCGGCAGGGTTTCCGGTGGTGCTGTTCGGGTTGCTGCCGCTGCCCGACTTTGTGCCGGTTGACAAGGCGCTGGCCGAGCTCATCAAACCCTGGCACCAGGTGTCTGCCTATGCGTTAGCAGGGCTGGTGGTGGTGCATGTGGGCGCGGCGCTCAAGCACCAGTTGATCGACCGTGACGGCCTGTTGCTGCGCATGTTGCCGGGTCGCAGTGGTTGAGCCCGTACCAACGCGCGCCGGCCTGGTGCTGTCTGCCAGCAGCAGCGGCCCACCGCTCAGCCACACGCCACCGTGCATGCCTTTGCCTTTGCCTTTGAATTTGCTTTGGAGTGAACCCATGAACTTGTCCGTTTCCCGTCTGGTCGCCTGCGCTGCCCTGACTGGCCTGCTGGCTGCGCCCAGCGCCTTTGCCCAACAGAAGCTGGTGCCTGCTCAAAGCAACCTGTCGTTCGTCATCAAGCAGATGGGTGTGCCTGTGGAGGGGCAGTTCAAGGTGTTTGATGCCCAGGTGGCGTTCGACCCGGCCAAGTTGCCCGCCAGTCGCATCGGGTTCACGGTGGACATCGGCAGCGCGACCATGGGTTTGAAAGAGGTGGACGTGGAACTGCCCAAGCCCGTCTGGCTGGCAGCTGTCAAGTTCCCGAAGGCCACGTTCGAGTCGTCAGCCATCAAGTCGCTGGGCGGTGGCAAGTTCGAGGTGGTGGGCAAACTGGCCATCAAGGGCACGTCGCGTGACGTGACCGTACCGGTGACGCTGGTTCAGACCGGTGCGGCACCCAACCTCACCACCACCGCCACGGGTGCGTTCAGCATCCCTCGTCTGGCGTTCAAGGTGGGTGAGGCCGAGTGGGCCGACACCTCCATGGTGGCGGATGAGGTGCAGGTCAAGTTCAAGCTGGCTGTCAGCGGCATCCAGAAGATCTGATTTTTTGAGTAGCATTCATTGCCTATAAATAAAGCGATGGATGCCATTTTTGTTTGATTTTTTAACCAAGGAGTCTATCCATGCGCGTTTCCCTGTTTGCCCTGGCCGCCGCGGCCGCCCTGACCACAGGCCTGGCCCAAGCCCAGGCGGTGAACTATGCGATCGAGCCGACGCACACGTTCGCCACGTTCGAGATCGGTCACCTGGGCGTCAGCACCAACCGTGGCCGCTTTGACAAAAAATCGGGTTCGGTGACGATCGACCGCGCCGCCAAAACAGGCAAGGTGGACATTTCGATCGACGTGGCATCGGTCAACACCGGCACGGCTGCTTTTGACAAACACCTGCGCAGCGCCGACATTTTTGACACCGACAAATTCCCCACTGCCACCTTCAGCGGTGACAAGTTCACCTTCGACGGCGACAAAGTCACCGCCGTGGACGGCACGCTGACGCTCATGGGCAAAACAGCCCCCGTGACGCTGAAGGCCAAGAACTTCCACTGCACGATGCACCCCATGCTCAAGCGCGAGGTGTGCGGTGGCGACTTTGAAACCGCCTTCGACCGCACGGTGTTCGGCGTGAACTATGGCGTGCAGTACGGCTTCCCCAAGGATGTCCGCGTCGTCATCCAGGTGGAAGCCATCAAGCAGTAAGCCCCGAGGGTTTACCTCACCGGCTCACGCCGCTGTCTGGCCGCCGTTGTCGGTGGCCGCAGCGGCGTTGTTGTTTTCTTCAGCGTCGGCAGGCGTGTCGTCACCGGTCGTGTTGTCGTTGGCCACGGCGGTGGTGGGTGCGGCTGACGTGTCAGGCGAGGCGGGTGCGGCAGATGTAGCTGCTGCAGCCGCCTCAGCCGATGCAGCGGTGGTCAGGCGGGCACGTGCGCGGTTGAGGGTGGCGGCCGCTTCGATGGGGTGCAGCCCGTACATGCCGGCAAACTCGTTCACGGTTTTGCCGCTGCCTTCAAAAGCTTGCAACAGTGCCTGCTCGCGGGCCACGCGGCTGGCCAGGTCGGCCATGGCATCGTCCAGAATGGCGTTGGCCGCTTCGTCTTTGTTGCGCACGCGCAGCGCATAGTCGGCAGGGGCCAGGCCTGACTGCTCTGCGGCCAGCACCATGCGGCTGCGCAGTTCGCTGCGCACGTCTTCGCCCGTGCGGGCGTGGCGGCGCTTGAACACTTCCAGCAAGGCATGGTGCTGGTGCTCGGGGGCCACCGCCTCCACGGCGGTGCCGCTCAGGTCGTGCCGCGCCTGGCCGGACGCCATGGCCGTGAGGTAGCGGGTGGAGCGTGTGTACAGCGCCAGCGCCTCTTTCAGCCCGTCTTTGGTCAGGGCATCGGGGTGGGCGGCCAGCAAGTCCTGCAGGATGCCGCGTTTGAGGGGCAGCGGCTTGGCACCGAACAGCACCGGGTACAACGTGGCCAGTTGACCCAGCACCGGGTGTTGGGGTGGGGCAGGGCGGCGGTTGCTATCGCCTGCGGGCTTGCCGCCGGGGGG
>DDUQ01000100.1 GCA_002344885.1 Comamonadaceae bacterium UBA2334 | reverse complement strand
GGCGCGGGCTTGCCCGGGATCAGCGCGGTGGTGATGATGATGTCGACTTCCCGCGCCTGCTGCGCGTACATCGCGCGCTGCGCCGCCTGGAAGCCTTCGCTCATGACCTTGGCGTAGCCGCCACCGCCCGAGCCCTCTTCCTCGTAGTCGACCTTGACGAACTCGCCGCCCAGCGAGACCACCTGGTCGGCGACCTCGGCGCGGGTGTCGTTGGCGCGCACGATGGCGCCCAGGCTGGCTGCCGCGCCGATGGCGGCGAGGCCGGCCACACCGGCACCGGCAATGAACACTTTGGCGGGGGGCACCTTGCCTGCTGCCGTGATCTGGCCGTTGAAGAAGCGGCCGAATGCGTTGGCGGCTTCCACCACCGCGCGGTAGCCGCTGACACCGGCCATGGATGTGAGCGCGTCCATTTTCTGGGCACGGCTCAAGGTGCGGGGCAGCGCGTCAATGGCCAGCACCGTGGCCTTGGCGGCGGCCAGTTGGTCCATCAGGTCGGGGTTCTGTGCGGGCCAGATGAAGCCAACCAGCGTCTGCCCGGGGCGCACCATGGCGACTTCTTCCGCATTCGGCGGGCGCACCTTGAACACGATGTCAGCCGTGGCCCACAGTTCGGCGGCAGATGCCACCACCACCGCGCCCTCGGCACGGTAGGCATCGTCGCTCAGCGAGGCGGCATCGCCCGCGCCCGATTCCACCGCTACGCTGAAGCCCAGCTTGACGAGTTTGGCCACCACCTCAGGGACAGTGGCCACGCGTTTTTCGCCTGGGAACGTTTCCTTGGGTACGCCAATGAGTTGGGACGCCCGGGGCGCGCTGCTGGATGGGTTGGCTGGATTCGGTTCGGTTGGCATAGGTTCTCCTGGGGCCATTCTTTTCGAGTTTGCGACGCAAAACCCGAACACTGTAACGGAACCGTCGGCCGTGTGGCCTGGACGGACCTCTCAAAATGAGAATCGACCGTTGGTTTGGTACCGCCACGCAACACCTCGCCGCTGAAGGCGGTAGCCCCGGTGCCGGTCGGCACCGCTTACCATGCGCGGATGACACAACGCTGGAAACCCTCCGTCACCGTGGCCGCCATCATCGAGCGCGATGGCCGCTACCTGCTGGTCGAAGAACACACGCCAGAAGGCATGAAACTCAACAATCCTGCGGGTCACCTGGACCCGGGCGAAAGCCCCGAGCAGGGCGTGGCGCGTGAGGCACTGGAAGAAACCACCCATACCTTCACGCCTGAAGCACTGGTGGGCATCTACCTGTCGCGCTTCCAGCGCCCGGCGAGCGGAGAGGATGTGACCTACCTCCGGCTGGCGTATACCGGGCAGTTGGGGCCTACACAGGCAGGTCGGCGGTTGGACGATGGCATCGTGCGCACGGTGTGGATGACCCCTGACGAAGTGCGGGCTACTGCCCACCGGCACCGCAGCCCGCTGGTGCTGCGCTGCATCGAAGACCACCTGGCAGGCCAGCGCTATCCGCTGGCTTTAGTGCAGACCGATGCGTCGGTGTGGCTCACCGGGCGGGCTCCGGCATGAGCGGCGGCGATGCGACCACACTCTGGCTGGCTTGGGGCAATTGGGCACTGCTGGCAGCAGCCGCATTCGGTGCCGGGGTGCTCAATGCCATCGCGGGCGGGGGCAGTTTCCTGACCCTTCCCGCCCTGGTGTTCACAGGTGTGCCGCCCATTGCCGCCAACGCCACCAGTGCATTGGCGGTGAGCCCGGGTTACCTGGGTAGCGTGTGGGGCTTTCGCGCCGAGTTGGGTGCGTTGGACCGGGGGTTGTTGAAGCGCGAGGCGCTGGTGGCGGCGGTGGGCGGGGTGTGTGGCGCGTTGCTGCTGCTGGTCACGCCGGCCAAGGTGTTTGCCGGGTTGGTGCCGTGGCTCCTGCTGTTTGCCACGGTGTTGTTTGCCCTCGGGCCTCGGCTGGCGCAGTTGGGCCGCCGGGTGGGGCAAGACGGTGCCGAGTCGACCGCGATGGCACGTTGGCGCATGCCGGGCCTGATGCTGGTGTCCGTTTATGGCGGCTACTTCAACGGCGGCCTGGGCATCTTGCTGATGGCGTTGTACACGCTCACGGGTGAGTCGCGCATCCACACCGCCAACGCACTGAAAAATTACAACTCGTTCGTGCTGTCATTGCTGTCGGTGGTGGCGTTCGCGGTGGCGGGGGCCATTGTCTGGCCGCAGGCGGTGCTCATGATGGCCTGCGCGACGGTGGGCGGTGTGACCGGGGCCCGGCTGGCCAAGTGGATGCCGGTGGCCTGGGTACGCAGCCTGGTGATCGGCATCGGGCTGTTGATGGCGGTGCTGTTTTTTCTGAAAAGCTGAGTGAACAGCGGACCCTGAATGGCTTGCAATGGCGGCTGGTAGGGGTTTCCACCGAATGGTGTTGTCGTTGCGCATGATTAGACTGAATGCCATACCTTGTAGGGTATTCAACGCCTTCAGATGTGATCAAAGCCAACAGGAGACACGCATGCACGCAACACCTCACCCCCTCACTCGTCGGCATGTGCTGCAAGGCACAGCATTGGGCCTGACGGCGCTGGCCACTGGTTGCGCGTCCATTGGGACGTCGGCCAAAGCGCGCGTGGTGGTGGTCGGTGGTGGCTGGGGCGGTTTGGCGGTGGTGCGTGCACTGCAGGCGGACGCCAGCGTGCAGGTCACGCTCATCGAGCCCAATGAAGGCTTCATGTCATGTCCGTTGAGTGCCCACTACATCGTGGGGCTGCAACCTGCTGCCGACTTTCAGCGCAGCTACGCCAAACTGGACGAGTTGGGTGTGCGCCGCGTGCGTGAAAGGGCGCTGGAGATTGACCGCGTGAAGGCTCAGGTGGTCACGGCCAGCCAGCGTATCGGGTACGACTTTCTGGTGTTGTCCCCTGGCATCGAGTACATGGAGGAGGCGATTGCCGGTTACGCACAGGCACGGGATCAACTGCCCGTGGGGTTTCGCGCGTTCGAGCAGGCAGCAGTCAAGCGAGAGGTGGACGCTTTCCTGACGAATGGCGGCACATTCGTCATCAGCGCGCCCAAGCCGCCTTACCGATGCCCCCCGGCCCCGTACGAACGCGCCTTCCTGATCGCCGAGCAAATGAAGAAACGCGGTACGAAGGGCAAGATACTGATCCTTGATGCCAACCCTGCGCCCACGCCACCGCCCATAGCCCAGCCCATTCTGAATGCGATGAAGTCGGTTTACGGCGCACAGATCGAATACCTGCCCAGCACCGACATCAATGCAGTGGACATGGGCAAGCGAACCTTGCAAACCAGCGATGGCGACATTGCGTTCCAGCATGCAAACCTGGTGCTGCCCATGCGTGCCAGCGGCCTGGTGCGCCAGGCCGGTCTGGGCGAGCGCTGGGCGGCCGTCAAGCTGCCGCGCTTCCTGTCTCAGGCCGACGACAAGATCTATGTGATCGGTGACGCACAAGGTACGCCGCTGCCCAAAAGCGGGCATGTTGCGTTCAACACTGGTAAACAGGTGGCAGAAGACATCCTGGCGCGCGTGGCCGGAACGGTCATTGCCGAGCCAACCGGTACGGTCGATTTGCCTCTGGGCATCTGCTGGGCCAACGTCACACACGACACCGCCATCAACATCAACGTGGCGTCGAGCATGCAGCCCGGCCAGCCACCCAAGCTCAAATTTTCGGTCGACGCGGTGCACAACGCCCGCTCGGGCGCCGGGGCTGTCAGCTGGGGCAATGGCATGTGGAAGGCCATGCTCGGCTGACAGATGACGGTGGGGCGGGACGCGGTCATCGGATAATTCACCGATGAGTGCAAAGCCCAAAGTCGTCGTCGGGTTGTCCGGTGGCGTGGATTCTTCCGTGAGCGCGTACCTGCTGAAGCAGGCAGGGTACGAGGTCATCGGCATCTTCATGAAAAATTGGGAAGATGACGACGACAGTGAATACTGTTCCAGCCGTCAGGACTGGCTGGACGCGGCCAGCGTGGCCGACGTGATCGGCATCGACATCGAGCACGTCAACTTCGCGGCCGAATACAAAGACCGGGTGTTTGCCGAATTCCTGCGCGAATACCAGGCCGGGCGCACGCCCAACCCTGACATCCTGTGCAACGCCGAAATCAAGTTCAAGGCGTTTCTGGACCATGCCTTGCGCCTGGGGGCCGACAAGATCGCCACCGGGCACTATGCCCGGGTGCGTTGTATAGGGAGCGATGGCGTGGAACTGCCCGTGGGCACGTCCCGCCTGGGTGATGGCCGTTTCGAGCTGCTCAAGGGCCTGGACCCCAGCAAAGACCAGAGCTACTTTCTGCACCGCCTCACGCAGGCGCAGTTGGCACAAACCCTGTTCCCCGTGGGCGAGCTGCACAAAACAGAGGTGCGCCGCATTGCCGCAGAGATAGGTCTGCCCAACGCCAGAAAGAAGGACAGTACCGGCATCTGCTTCATCGGCGAACGGCCCTTCCGTGATTTCCTGAACCGCTACATCGCCCACGCGCCCGGCCCCATCCGGAACGACCGTGGCCACACCATCGGCAAACATGTGGGCCTGAGTTTTTATACCCTGGGCCAGCGCCAGGGGCTGGGCATCGGTGGCGTGAAGGAAAAGGGCGCGCAGAAGGGCGGCGGTGAACATGCCCCCTGGTTCGTGGCCCGCAAGGACGTGAAAACCAACACCCTGTGGGTGGTGCAGGGCCACGACCACCCCTGGTTGCTGAGCGAGGGCCTGACCGCACAAGACCTGAGCTGGACCGCAGGTGCCGCGCCGGCCCTGGACACCACCGGACCCAGCGGCACGCCTGCCCGCCGCCTCTCAGCCAAGACCCGCTACCGCCAGAGCGATGCACCCTGCTGGTTGTCGGCTGCGCCCCTGCCAGGCTCGCTGACCGGCGGGGCAGATGCCTCGGCCATCAGCCTCGCGTTTGACGAGCCGCAATGGGCGGTGACCCCTGGTCAGTCGGCGGTGCTGTATGACGGGGAAGTGTGCCTGGGCGGCGGGGTGATTGCGTGAGCAAGGCAGGGCGAGCTTTGCCCACTGACGGGGCCCTGAAGCCGACTTTTCCCTGACTGGTTGCTGTTTGTTTTGATCTGCGTGGTGGCATGCGCTGCCGGCTTGCGGCAGATTGCATCCGGAATGACACGCATCCGTTTCAACAAAAAAACCGCCGCACGGTTGCCTGTGCGGCGGTGTCAACCTTGGAACAGAAACGCGGGATAGCTTGCCAGCCCGAATCAGAAGTTGTGACGAATCCCGATGACCGTCGAGTTGACCGATTTTGCGGCCTTGCCCGCCCCGTTATGCAGCAGGACACCATAGAAAGATGTCCGTTTGGACAGCGCGTACTTGGCTTCCAGCAAAGTGTCGGTGTCTTTCTTTTGGGTGTCGCGGGCCACATCCAGTGTCAACGACAGGTTGCCCAATGGCAAAGTACCGCCCAACGTGAAGCCTTTGCCCATGTTTGCGCCGGTAGCATCCTGCAAACTGCCCGCTAGCTTGAAACTGCCGAAGTTGTAGGCCGCGCCCAGTGACAGGTTTTTGCCCTTGTTGTCAATCTTGTTGTAAACCAGCGAGGCAGCCAGTGGGCCCGAGCGGTAAATCAGATTGAAATCGTTCTTGGCCACGTTGGCATTGTTGCCGGCAAAGAGGTGCCCCACTGTGAGGCTGAATCCACTCCAATTGGGGCTGGTGTAGCTGACCTCGGCGTTGTGCCTGGAGTTGAGACCGCCGTATCCGAATTGGCTGTTGACCACGGCATAGTTTGCCGATCCTGTCAGTTCCCATGCCATCGTACCGAACCAACTGGGGGTAAGGGAGCGGCCTGCTTTCACGGTGCCGAATCCGCCTGAAAGGCTCATATTGGCCGCGCGAGCAAACAAGGCAGCCGAAGTAGCGCCGTCCTGGAGGCCAACCTGAGATTCGAAATTGAAACCCGCCTTCAGTCCGCCGCCCAGATCTTCCATACCACGCAGCCCCCAGCGACTGGTGCCATTGTTCTGTGTGGCACTGCTGACCATTTGGGTGGCTAGACCAGTGGTCTTGCTCAAGGCCACGTCGGCCACGCCATACAGCGTGACTGATGATTGAGCCGCACTCAACCCACAGGTCGTGGCAGCAAGAAAAACGAACGCAATTTGCTTCATCAAAGTCTCCTCTTGGTGTTTGGATCGAACGCCACGATGGCGAACGTATCCGGGTCAAATCAACTGAGCGATGTCCTCGAGTGCACGGGAAATCGACACAGTGCCATTGCACCAGCTGGTTCGTCAGGTTCCAAGCTGGTTTACAGGCTTCACCGTCCAAAGGGTGCCATGGCGGGTCAGGCGGGTGTTCCCGCGTACTGACAAGGGTGACCTTCGGTGAACATCCTGTGGCAATGTGAATTCAGCAGGCATCAGATCCGACAGGGGCCTACTGCAGCTTGCCCAGGCCTGCCTGCACATTCCGCTGATTGACAGGCTCCAGACCGGTTGCGCGCACGATGTCGGCCACAGCAGGCGAAGTCAGGAAGCGCAGCAGGTGACGGGCCAGTTCGGGCTGCTGCGAACCCTCCACCAAGGCTGCGGAAAAGAAAATTGTCTGCTGTACCTCTTCCGGCAGGGTGCCGATGAAGTCAAGCTCCTTGAAGTAAATCAGCTCACTCACTTGCTGGAAACCCAGTTCTGCGTCGCCCCGCGCCACCACTGAGCCCACGCGTTCGCTCATGATTTTTTTGCCCGTGATGGCTAATCGATCCTCCCGAGTTCGACAGCAATTCCC
>DDUQ01000090.1 GCA_002344885.1 Comamonadaceae bacterium UBA2334 | reverse complement strand
TGCAAACCGGTCCACGTCACGGGCGGCAAACTGCAATGCCCAGGGCAGTTGGTTGGCTGCCAGCACGTTGATGGCGTAGTGGCTGCAAGCCCTGAACGCATCGAGTGCCCGCGATTGGCAACCCAGGCTCCACAGCACCAGGGGTGGCGCGAGCGACACGGAATTGAAGGAGCTGACCGTCAGCCCCACAGGTTCACCCGATGGGCCGAGCGCGGTGACCACGGTCACACCGGTTGCAAACTGACCCAGCGCCGTGCGCAGGTCGCGCTCCCCCACTGGCGCGGTGGACGAGGCTGCGTCAATCAGGTCTGAGCGTTGGGTTGGGGTGGACATGGCAAAACCGTGAAGGTGGGCAACCTGTGATTGTGCGCGATGGTGGCGTTGGTGACAGGGTGCAGTGCCTCGTTTATAAGCGAAATAGGTGCTCAGCGCTTTCAATAAAAAGCATGACAGCTATTGTTTTTGTTAATTCCGCTCCGGACAGCGACAGGGCCCGGAGGGGGCAGCTTCCTAGAATGGGTGCATGTGGCGCTCGTTCCGTGATCTGTCTCCTGTCGTGTGTGGTGCGGCCTTGTGGTGCGGTTGCAGTGGCATGGTGTGCGCTGCTGGTGTCGGTGTCGGGGCGGGTGTGGTCAACCCGTTGCCATTCGAGCCGATGCCACCGTTGGCATTGACGGGGGATGCCGCATCCCCGCGTCCGTCGGCAGGCGTGGTGCTCTTTCCGGCCGATCCTTGCAAGGACTGGGGTGTCCGACTGCCGAACGTGAAGCCGTCGCTGTGCGCGGCAGCGGGGCTCTTGCCCACAGAGGGGCGGTCTCATCAGGGGCGCACCTTGTTCAGCCGGGACGTGGTGGCACCCGATGCCAGGGTGCGTGTGCTGGTGGTGGGAGCGATCCATGGGGACGAGCTGTCATCCGCATCGCTGGCCCTGCACTGGATACAGCAGGCCATCGAAACGCCGGCAAACGCGCATTGGCGCTTCATCCCGGTCTTGAACCCGGATGGCCTCATGGCCCGCCCGCCCAAGCGCGTCAATGCGCGGGGTGTGGACCTGAACCGGAATTTTCCGACACCCAATTGGGTGCGCGATGCCAAGGTCTACTGGGAAAAGCGCACCCGCAAAGACCCGCGCCGCTGGCCTGGACCGAAACCGCTGTCAGAGCCCGAATCGCGCTACCTGCATGACGAAATGGAGCGGTTCCGTCCGGACCTGATTGTCAGCATCCACGCGCCCTATGGCGTGCTCGATTTCGACGGGCCGGGCAAGCCGCCGCCCAAGCTGGGGCGGCTGTACCTGGATCAGCTGGGCATATTCCCGGGCAGTCTGGGTAACTACGGTGGCGTGCACAGGGGGATGCCGGTGGTCACCATCGAGTTGCCCAATGCCTTGCGCACCCCCCTGGAGAACGAAATGCAGCAGATGTGGGCCGACTTGCAGCGCTGGATGCGTGAAAAGGTGTTGCCATCGGCCTCCGAGTCCTGAAGGGAGCCTCTTCAGGCCATTTTCATTTTGAGGGGCATGTTGCGCGCAGGCTGGCCCGCGAAGTTGAAGGCCAGCGCCGGTTGCTCGCCGCTGATGAGTTCGGCCAGTGCCTTGCCTGACCCGGCACCATGTGTCCATCCCAGCGTACCGTGGCCTGCATTGATCCACAGCTTGTGGACCGGTGTGCGACCGATCAGCGGGATGTTGGTCGGCGTGGCCGGACGCAGCCCGCACCAGAACTGCGGGTCGCCACCCTGCTCGGGCGTGCGGGTGTCCGCCACACCGGGGAAGACGGCTTCGATACGCCTGACCAGCATTTCCGAGCGGGTGCGGGCCAGAGGGGTGTCCAGGGCCAGGTCGAAGCCACCGAGCTCGATGGTGCCGGCCACACGCAGCTGGTTGCCCAGGCGGGAGATGGCGATTTTCAGTTCGTCGTCCAGCAGGCTCACATGGGGTGCTGCGTCCGGGTTGCGCAAAGGCAGCGTGGCGCTGTAGCCCTTGCCGGGGTAGATGGGCACGCGCACGCCCACTTTTTTGAGCAGAGGGGTGGTGTAGGAGCCGCATGCCACGACGAAGGCATCGGCCGTCAGTCTGCGGGGCAAACCGGTGGCGCGGTCCCTGACCGTGACGCCATCGGCCTGTCCGTTGCGGGTTTCAATGTGTTCGATGTCGTGGCCCATCAGCGCCTGCATGCCACGCTGGCGGCACAAGGTTGCCAGCGACTGGGTGAACACGCGGCAGTCGCCGTGTTCGTCGCTCTCGGTGTAGGTGCCACCCACGATGCGGTCTGCGAAAGCGCGCAGTGCAGGCTCGATGTGCAGCAACTCGTGTTTGCTGACCACGCGGCGCGCCACACCGTGGCGGCGCATCACTTCGGCGGCCGCGCCCGCGTCGTCAAATGACTGTTGGCTGGTGTAGTAGTGGGCAATGCCGCGGGTGCTGCGGTGGTACTGGATGCCGGTGCTCGCCACCATGCCCTTGAGCGCGGCATGGCTGTAGCTGCCCAGCGCCACCAACTGGGACACGTTGCGCTCGAACGCGGCGTCGTTGCATTGCGCCAGGAACTGCATGCCCCAAATCCACTGTGCGGGGTCCAGTTGGGGACGGAATTTGAGCGGTCCCTGTGGGTCGAACAACCATTTCAGCGCTTTCAGTGGTGCCTCCCGGTTGGCCCAGGGCTCGCAATAGCTGACGGAAATCTGAGCTGCGTTGCCAAAGCTGGTTTCCATGGCAGCATCGGCCTGGCGGTCCACCAGCGTGACCTCGTGTCCGCGCTCCAGCAAATGCCAGGCTGTGCTGATGCCGATGATGCCTGCGCCCAAAACCGTGACTCGCATGGTGTGACCTTTTCTCGCTGGAACGTGTGGTGTCGAAACTGGAAGCGGAGTATCGAAAAAAGCGGGCGGTTTGTGAAGTTTGATTAAATAGAATAGACTTTCAGTAGCATCACTAATAATATCGACATGAACACCTTTGATCCGGATGCTCTGGAGTGTCTGGCCGCCATTCTGGAAGAGGGCGGATTCGAGCGCGCCGCGCAGCGCTTGTCCATCACGCAGTCAGCGGTGTCGCAACGGTTGCGCGCCCTGGAGGCCCAGGTGGGCACCGTGCTGGTGGTGCGCAGCCGCCCGCTTAAGGCAACAGCGGCAGGTCAGTTGCTGCTCAAGCACACGAAGATGCTGCGGCTGCTGCGGGCCGATCTTGAAAATGACCTTAGGGAACTGGCCCCCAGCTCCATGCGGGGTGGCCGCGAGGAAGAGCGGGTGTCGGTGGCCATCAACGCCGACAGCATTGCAACCTGGGCCTTGCCGGCGCTCCATGTGCTGGCCACACAAGGGTTGCCCATCGAAATCATCACCGACGACCAGGACTTCACCCACGAATGGCTGCGCGAGGGGCAGGTGCTGGGCTGTGTCACCTCGCTGGACCAGGCACTGCGTGGCTGTCGCATGGAAGCCCTGGGGCAGATGGACTATGTGGCGGTGGCCAGTGCTGAATTTGCGGCGCGGCATGTGCCCGACGGCTTGAGGGCGCACAACTTTGCAGGTTTGCCGTTCATTGCATTCAACCGTAAAGATGACCTCCAGCGGGTGTTTGTGGCCAAGGCGTTCGGTTTGAAGCATGTCACCCTGCGACAGCTGTTTGTGCCGTCGTCTGAAGGCCAGGTGCGGGCGGTGCGGGCGGGCTGGGGTGTGAGTGTTGTGCCCCGCATGCTGGTCCAGCAGGGGCTTGACGCGGCAGAACTGGTCAATGTGGCACCGCATCACCATCAGCCTGTGGCGTTGTACTGGCATTGCTGGAACCTCTCGTCCGAAGTGCTCGATGCGCTGAGCGGCGCTTTGCGCGAGGCGGCCGCCCGGCACTTGCGCAGACCAGGGCCGGACTGACCATGGTGGGGTCAACAGGAGCCCGTGCCGACCACCGGCACCGCCCACCTACTGGCCAGCAACCGAGCCAAAGACTGGCCGGTGCGAGGGCGGCAGCGGTGCTGATGGTTTGTGCCGTGTTCGCGGTGGCTGCCCGGGCGCAGGTGGTCACCTTGCTTCCTGATGTGCCCACCGTTCAGCCGGTACGGGTGGGGTTGATCGGCCCGTTCTCAGGTCCCTCGGCCGCCTTCGGTCTGCCCATGCAAAACGGTGTGCGCATGGCGGTGGATGAAATCAATGCCGCAGGCGGCTATCTGGGGCGCCCCATCGAGCTGGTCATGCGGGACGATGCGGCACGTCAGGATGTCGGCAACCTGCGGTCGCAGGAACTGGTGGCCGACAACGTGGTGGCCACCATCGGTTTTTGCAACACAGGGGTGGCACAGGCGTCGCTGGATGTGTTCCAGCAAGCAAAAGTGCCGCTCATCATTCCGTGTGCAACCGGATCGGGCCTCACCGCCCGTTATCCGCCACCTGACAGCTACATTTTTCGAAACGCTGCGCCGGATGCCATGCAGGTCCAATTCCTGGTGGCTGAACTGCTCAAACGTGGGTGGACGCGTGTGGCGGTGTTTGCCGACACCACCGCATATGGCGCGGCGGGGCTGGCCGACATCGAGGCCGCGCTGGCCCGCCAGCGGCTCGAACCCGTTTACGTTGCCCGGTTCGCCGTGGGCGTGAGAGACCTGTATGCTGAACTGAAAGCGGCGCGCGAAGCCGGAGCACAGGTGGTGTTCAGCCACACGGTGGGGCCAGAGAACGCGGTGATCGCCCGTGGGCGAGACGAGTTGAAGTGGAACGTACCCCAGGTGGGGCCGTGGCCCCTGTCTTTCCCGTTCTTCATTCAGGGGGCCGGCCCGGCTGCAGAGGGTGCGCTGGTGGCCCAGACGTTCATTGCCGAGCCCGTTCATGAGCGGCGGGCGAGCTTTCTGGCGGCTTATGCACGCCGCTTTGGCGGGGGCCGCATGACGGTCCCCATGGTGGCTGCCCAGGGTTATGACGCGGCATACCTGTTGCTGCAAGGCCTGTTCGGCGTGCGCAGCGGTCAGTTGAGTGGCCCGGCCATCAAGGCGTCGCTCGAGAACCTGCCCCGCGCTCATGTCGGCATGGTGACCACCTATGACAAGCCTTTCGGCCTGCAGCACAAAGAGGCGTTGACTGTCGACAGGCTTGTGCTGGGCCGGGTCACACAAGGCGGGGTGACTTTTGCCAACCCCGAGGACGCCCGCCGCAACGCATCCCTGGTGCGAAATCGTCAGGTGCCACTCCCGCCCACAGAAGCCGCGCGGTGATGTCGCCAAACGGTGCTCCAATAGCGCGATGTACCGCCGACAATTTCTCCAGCGTTTGAGTTGCGTGGCCAGTGTGCCTGCGCTCGCACAGGCCGTGGCCATGGTCGCGATCACCTCCACGCCGCCGGGTCTGCGCAAAGGCCAGCCCGTGTGGCGCAGCGACCCGTTTGCCCTTGGCGTGGCCAGTGGTGAGCCGCGACCCGATTCGGTGCTGTTGTGGACGCGCCTGTATCCCGGTGCCGCGCAGCCAGGCTACGCTGCAACAGCAGCCGAGCAAGCCGCACACATGGAAGAAGTTTCTGGCCTTACCGAAGACCAGTATTGTGTGGTCAGCTACGAAATTTTCGACCATGAAAGCCTGACGAAGCCCATTCGGAAGGGCGAATTCACAACCTGGGCGGCACGCGGCTGGAGTGTGCATGCCCGCATCGAAGGACTTCGGCCTGACAGGCGCTACTGGTACCGCTTCAGGAGCGGTCAAGCCATCAGCCCGGTCGGGCGCACACGCACGGCACCGGCCCCGGACGCCAGGGTGGCTGCTTTGAGGGTGGCATTGGCATCGTGCCAGCATTACGAACAGGGCTACTACAGTGCCCACACCGACATTGCGCAACAGGACATCGATGCCGTGTTGTTTGTCGGAGACTATATTTACGAGAGCACGAATCCGAAATACCGTCTGCGTTCACACACGGGTGGCGTGCCAAAAACACTCGAGGCTTACCGTGAACGCCATGCGCTGTACAAACTGGATGCCGACCTGCGGACCAGCCACGCGGCGCATCCCTGGGTGTGTACCTGGGACGACCACGAGGTGGACAACGATTACGCGGCCGACCAGGACCGTGCGTACACGCAGCCCGGGGTTTTCCTGGCTCGCAGGGCGGCGGCATACCAGGCTTATTTCGAACACATGCCTGTCTGGCCCGGTGGCCCGGGCGGTGCCTACCAGCGCATACATCAGCAGTGGCGCTGGGGGCAATTGGCAGATGTCTGGACACTCGATTGCAGGCAGTACCGCAGTCCGCAAGCCTGCCGGGACCCCTTGCGCGGTGGTGGCCGCGTCGTGCTGAACTGTGACGAGCGTGACGACCCCGCTCGCACCATGCTGGGCGCGGAGCAGGAAGCGTGGCTGGCCCAAGGTCTGCGTACCGCCAGTGGTCGGTGGCGGGTGCTGGCACAAAGCACACAGATCAGTTCCACGGGCATTGACACGCCCGTGGGTCGCACCATCTACACCGACGGGTGGGACGGTTACGCGGCTGCCCGCACACGCCTGCTTGAAACCGTGCGAGATACCGGTGCGAAAAACGTGGTGGTGCTGGGGGGCGATGTCCACCAGAATGTGGCGGCTCAGCTCAGGGTGGTGCCCAATGACACCCAGTCACCGGTGGTGGCCAGCGAATACGTGACCACGTCCATCACATCCCGGGGCATGGGAACGGGGGCGCTGGACCGCATCAGGGCGAGCAATGCCGACATTGCCCATGCCCGCAGCGATGAACGGGGTTACACCCTGATCGATATCACGCCGCAGCAGGTGATGGCGACCTTCCGCACCACACCGTTTCCTGCGCAGGTGGGGGCCGCTTTGGGTGTGCAGGCACGCTTCATCACGGTCCACGGTCAGCCGGGGGTGGTCCCAGCATGACGGGCCATCAGCAAGTCACCCGGCCGGCAGAAACCACGTGGGCCGTCGGGCGCCTTATTTGTTTTTGCCTTGTGGTTGGCCTGACCACAATTCATCCAGATCCGGAAACTTCCATTTGTCGGGGTCTTCGCGGCCCAGGATCTTGAGGCGGCAGCTGGGGGCCGCCAGGTTGATGATTTCGGGCGGTATGCGCTGGGCAGAGCGTGTCGAGTAAAACGCTTTCACCACGGGCTTGAGCAACGACTCGGGCGACTGGTCAACCACCACGGCCAGACGGTTGTTGTCCAGCAGCACCAGTGAGCCTGTGGGGTAGATGCCCAAACTGCTGACAAAGGCCTGGAAAATGCGCGGATCGAAATGCCCGTTGACCCACGAGGCCATCTGCTTGAGCGATTGCGCCGGGTCCCAGCCCGCCTTGTAGGGTCGGTTGGACGTGATGGCATCGTACACATCGCACACCGCACCCATTTTGGCCAG
>DDUQ01000132.1:11289-33702 GCA_002344885.1 Comamonadaceae bacterium UBA2334 | reverse complement strand
GGTGCGGGTGCGCGCTGCCGGTTCGCCGGGGGTGTGGGCGGCCGGTTGGTCGGTGGTGAGGGCGGTTGCGCCTGTGTCGGCGGTGGGGGCTTGGGTGGAGTCCGTCATGTCTGGTCAGGCAAGGCGCCAAAGGCGCTGTGCATTTTTGAAAAACCTCGGATCATGCCAGCAACCGCAGCCCGGCCCTTCTTATGTGCCTGTTGCAGGTGGCGGGTCGATGGCCGGTTTTGTCAGCTTGGTGCGGTAAAACGTGCCACAAGTGCCGGGCCACAGGGCATGCCGGCCGGGAGAAGCAATATCAAAAACAGTAGCTTGAAACACATGCTGAAAAACCGCTGCGGTTGCCTGGTGTATGTGGTGGGGCCTTCGGGTGTTGGCAAGGACAGCCTGATGAACTGGCTGGCCCAGCACGGTCAGGGCAGCATGCCCCTTCACCGTGCACGGCGGGTCATCACCCGGCCGCCTGCGCCCGACGGCGAGGCACACGAGGCGGTGGCGCTGCCTGTGTTCGAGCGGTTGGTTCAGTCGGGCGAATTGGCTCTGCACTGGGCTGCACATGGGTGCCGGTATGGCATTCGCCACAGCGAGTTGTCGGGCATGGCGCGGGGGGAGTGGGTGCTGGTCAATGGCTCCAGGGCCTATTTGCCGGACGCGTTGGCCCGGTTTCCGCAGGCACGGGTGCTGATGGTGCAGGCAGATGACCACCTGTTGCAGCAGCGGCTGCAGCGCCGCGCACGGGATGTTCCGCAGGACATCCAGGCACGCCTGGCGCGCCAGGCACCGCTGCCCGACCTGCAGCCCCATCAATTGGCGGTGGTGCACAACAACGGTACGCTGGTGCAGGCGGGCCAGCAGGCGTTGGCGGCGCTGGCCGCCTGGGCGGCTGAAGCCTGACCTGTCTGGCAGCCTGCAGCGGCCTGGTTCAGCGGGCGACCTTGCCTACCAGCCAGTGACCCAGACCGGCGGCGGCCAGCAGGCACAACGCCACTACACCCCACACGACCCACATCAGCGGCACGATCCAGCCGGTGAGTGTGCTTGCTGCGGGCAGCATCTCGGTCAGCCACTGCACGGCAGACAGCCAGGCGTGCTGCAGGTCTGAAATGAACACCGGGTCGATCCACGCGCCCAGCCACACCGGTATGGGCCATTGCCCCAGGGCCTGCGCCGCGCCGCTGACTTGTCCGTCTGCCAGACCCGTCAGCAGCCAGCCTACCAGGCCTGTGGAGAGGGCGGCAAAGCCGGTCCAAAGTGCCATCAGCACGGCAAACAGCACCCAGATGATGATGGTCATGTTGAGCCCTCAGTGTGTGGTGGTTGCCAGTACGGCCTCGGGCTGGGCTGCAGCGCTGGTGCGTTGGGGCCATGCCTGGCTCAGGTGGGTGAGCAGGTCGGTCTCGCCATCGGCCAGGTGGCCGTCGGCATCCACGATATCGCGACACAGGGCCAGCACATCTGCCTGCAAGCTGGGCAGGGTGATTTCGCCCATCAGTTTGCGGCGGATGGCAGGCTCCAGTGCGGTGGAGCCTGTCCAGGGGCCGCGCTGCGTGACCAGCAGGTCATGGCACAGACCTTCCAGCACGTCGGTAAACCGGTCAGGTGCCAGGCCCAGCTTGCGGGTGACTTTGAGCCGGTCGATAGCCTGCACCTCGGTCATGGACAGGTGCCCATCGGCGAGCAGCGCCATGGCCACAACGCGTGCGGCGGCTTCGGGACTGTTGGGGGTGTAGCAACGCATGTCAAAGGCCTTTACAAAAAGGGGCAAGTGGCCATCCACAGGCTGTGAATCGCTTCGCCTTAGACGCAATGTAGGGGCGCTTCATTTCGAAAAAATGAGTATTTTTCGGACGTTCATTCCGATAGATTCGATGTGAACGGCAAGCCGTCGACAGGGGTGCATACGCCATGCGGCGTACAGACCGGGTTCAGGGTTCTCCCTAAAGTTGCCCCATCCGCTGCCAGAACGGGACACACAAGCCCGGCAGGCAGCCCGGATCGGACCGATTTTTCAACCCTCGTCGAACCTCTGGAGTCACGCCACCATGTCAACTACCTCACGTCGTTTCACACTGAAGACGCTGTCGGCCGCCGCAGCCGTTGCTACTTTGGGTTTTGCGGGCATGTCTGCCCACGCTGCCGACACCATCAAGGTGGGCGTGCTGCACAGCCTGTCCGGCACCATGGCCATTTCGGAAACCGTGTTGAAAGACACCGTGCTGATGGCCATTGAAGAAATCAACGCCAAGGGCGGCGTGCTGGGCAAGAAGCTGGAACCCGTGGTGGTGGATCCCGCTTCCAACTGGCCCCTGTTTGCTGAAAAAACCAAGCAGCTGCTGGGCCAGGACAAAGTGTCCGTCATCTTCGGTTGCTGGACGTCGGTGTCCCGCAAGTCGGTGCTGCCTGTGGTGGAAGAAATGAACGGTCTGCTGTTCTACCCCGTGCAGTACGAGGGCGAAGAACTGAGCAAAAACGTGTTCTACACCGGTGCCGCGCCCAACCAGCAGGCCATTCCTGCGGTGGACTACCTGATGAGCAAAGACGGTGGCAGCGCCAAGCGTTGGGTGCTGTTGGGCACGGACTATGTGTACCCCCGCACCACCAACAAGATTCTGCGCGCCTATCTGAAGAGCAAGGGCGTGAAAGAGTCTGACATCGACGAAAAATACACGCCATTCGGTCATTCTGACTATCAGACCATCGTGGCCGACATCAAAAAGTTCTCTGCCGGTGGCAAAACCGCCGTGGTGTCCACCATCAACGGTGATTCCAACGTGCCTTTCTACAAAGAACTTGGCAACGCCGGCCTGAAGGCCAAAGACGTGCCCGTGGTGGCATTCAGCGTGGGTGAAGAAGAGCTTCGTGGCGTGGACACCAAGCCGCTGGTGGGCCACCTGGCTGCTTGGAACTACTTCATGAGCATCAAGAACCCCACCAACGATGCGTTCATCAAGAAGTGGTCTGACTATGCCAAGAAGAACAACATTGCCGGCCACAAAGACAAGCCACTGACCAACGACCCGATGGAAGCGACCTACATCGGCATCAACATGTGGAAGCAGGCGGTTGAAAAGGCCAAATCCACCGACGTGGACAAGGTCATTGCTGCCATGGCCGGCCAGACGTTTACCGCGCCCAGCGGCATCGTGAGCAAGATGGACGAGAAGAACCACCACCTGCACAAGAGCGTGTTCATCGGCGAAATCAAGGCCGATGGCCAGTTCAACGTGGTCTGGAAAACCCCTGGCCCTGTGAAGGCACGCCCATGGAGCCCGTTCATCGAAGGCAACGACAAGAAGAAGGACGAGCCTGAGAAGAAGTGATCTGCTTTACTGGTGAATTTTGGTTCTAGCGCTTTTTGTAAAAGCGCTGGTAGCTATGAAAAATAAAGCCCGAACTGACAACGGTTCGGGCTTTTCAGTTTTTTGTGTCGTCCTTTTCGAGTGCTGCATCTGCAATGGGCGAGTACGTCCGCCCGCACTGGTTGGATCATTGTCGCGGCTGTGACAACAGATCAGGCAGGTTCTGCCAACCGTGCAAATGGCAATGCTCCCGTTCATGGCTGTCGTGTCCGCCATAGATCAGCAGGGGTTTGGGGGCGCGGGTGTCGCCGGTGATTTTTCTCCATTGTTTGAGTCCATCTGTCCAGTCAGTGGCGTAGGTGCTGCCAGATTTGACCTCGATGGCCTGCAGGCCTGCCGGGGTTTCGCACAGCAGGTCCACTTCATGCCCGGCACTGTCGCGCCAGAAGAACAGATCGGCGGGCTGGCCCTGGTTGAACCGTTGTTTGATCAGTTCTGACACCACCCAGGTTTCAAACAACGCGCCGCGTGCCGCATGGGTGGACAGGGATGATTCGTCCCTGATGCCCAGCAGCCAGGCCATCAGCCCCACGTCCAGGAAATAGAGTTTGGGCGACTTGATCAGGCGTTTGCCAAAGTTCTGGAAATGAGGTGGCAACCGTGTGACCAGGTAACTGGCTTCCAGCACCGACAGCCATTCCCGCGCAGTGACGGCAGAAATGCCACAGTCCACCCCCAAGGCCGTCAGGTTGAGCAACTGCCCGGAGCGGGCGGCGCACATGCGCACAAAACGCTGGAATTGCGACAAATCGCGCACGGCAATGAGCTGACGCACGTCCCGCTCCAGGTAGGTGGCCATGTAATTGGGGAACCAGTCACCAGCCGCCACTTCGCGCTGGTAGATGGCAGGGTAGCCACCGTTGAGCAGCAGGCCGTCCAGGCTGTTTGGCAGGCAGACCCCGGCCTGCATTTCGGGTAGGGAGAGCGGCAGCAATTCCACCCGGCCCACCCGTCCGGCCAGCGACTGGCTGATGCCTGCAATCAGGTCGAACTGGGCAGATCCCGTGAGAATGAACTGGCCCATGCGCTGGCGTTCGTCCACCACACCTTGCAGCCACGAGAGCAGGGTGGGGCAGCGCTGCACTTCGTCCAGGATGGCTCCGTGTGTAAAGCGGGCGAGGAAGCGTTTCGGGTCGTTTTCTGCAAAGTCCCGCTCGTCGGGGTTTTCCAGCGAGACATAGGGCTTGTCCGCAAAACAGGCGCGGGCCAGCGTGGTTTTGCCGGACTGGCGTGGCCCGGTGATGGCCAGAATGGGGAAACTTTTGGCCAGGCGTTCCAGGGTGTGACGTGCTTCGCGGGGGTACATGGCTGTTCATTTCTTGCAAATCTAAAGTTTAAACTTGTATTTGCAATTTTGATGGGTGGGTGCTTCAAGGCACCTGGCGGGTTGCCTGCCTGAACGGGCCACGCAGCGTCATTGGCTGGTCCATCGGGACCCCACACCGACGCAGCAAGTCGTTGTCCCTGTTTTGGCCACGCCGGGGCAGGCGGCAGTACCGATGCCGACAAAACAAGCTGCTGCTCCTGGCTTGACAAATCGTGGCCCGATTTCGGTCGTCAATCTTGTGACTGCGGTGCCTCGACTGGCGTCAGCGGGTTTACCTGTACCAAGATTCGGGGCTCACCCGGATCATCCGGTTCAGGTTTTTCACGCTGCTCAGGGGGGAGCCTACCTGTTCAAGGATGCTCTTGAATCGTGGGACCCTACTTTTCACTTAATATTGATTGGATTTAAAGAGCCGGACTGAATACGGAATTTTGGGGCAAGTTGAGCAATTCAAGAAACATAGTCCCCAGCCCATCATTGCGCTGCGAAACACGCACGCATGAATAAATTTGGTATCGATCAAAACGGTTGCGTAGTTTCAAGACAGAGGGTTGGCCAGAGTTGTCAGCTGCCGGGCCTGCGAAAGGGAGCGTTTTTTGTCACATTTAATCCATGCCGAAGCGGGCGTTGGCGGCCAGGACGCACAAGGGCATGCCCATGGCGGCCCGCACACGTTTGCCGATGCGCACCTGAACGTCGGTGACACGGTTTACCTGGAATTTTCAGGGGTCGAAGCCCACGGCCGGGCCAGTGCCACGGTGGTGGGCTGGCGCGAGGGCCACAGTGTGTTGGTGACCATGCCCCTGGCGGGTGATCGGCCCATGCAGTTGTTCGATGGGGAACCTGTGACGCTGCGCATGTTCAACGGCCGAAGTGCGTTTGCGTTCCAGTCCGTCGTGCGCAGGGTGGCCAGCCTGCCTTTTCCGTATGTCCATCTGGCGTACCCACGGCGGGTTCAGTCCGTGGAAATACGGCGCTCGCCACGCAGCCGGGTGGACATGCCCGCTACTTTCAGTGTGGACGGCCAGCCAGCCGGTGTCGGCACTGTGGTGGACATCGGTACGGCAGGCGCGTTGCTGGACACGGGCCGGATGCTGGACAAATCGGTTCAGCACCTGACGCTGTCGTTGTCGTTCGAGTTGCACCTTGTGCCTGTGCAACTGACCCTGTCGGCTCACATCCTGGGCATGAAAGCGTATGCCAGCACCGGCGAAAACACGCACGTCCAGTACCGGCTGGCGTTCCAGAGCCTGCAACCCAATGACCGTCTCGTATTGGCCAGTCTGGTTTGGTTCGAGATGTACGAACACCCGGAAAACATCGTCTGACGCCTGGCCTGATGTGACCCCTCAGTTCAGGCCCCGCGACACCAGGAACGCACCCATGTGTTTGTCTGAGTTGACGATGTGACCCAGCAGCCAGTCCTTGAGGGTTTGCAGCAGCGTCAGCTCGTCACCTGGCATCAAGCGCTCGACCAACTGTTCAGCCTGTTTCAGCAATTCGTGGTGTTGCCGGTCGTGAATGTCCTGGCCCGGGTAGTTGTGTGCAGCCATCAGCGCATGCTCGGTGTCGAAGTGCAGCCGTGTGAAGGCGATCAGATCGAGCAGAAGACCCTTCAGCGTCTGTTCAGAGCAGCCGTCCTTGACGGCCCGGTTGACCTCGTTGACTTTGTTCACGAGTGTCCGGTGCTGCTCGTCAATGGCCGCAATGCCGATCAGGTGTGAGGCGTCGAACACCACCCAGTCCTTGTCGGTCGATGCAGTCAGTGCCACCCGGTTGGTGAACTGGTAGTGGCCGCCGCCAGCTGCCTTGCAGGTGTACATGGCGGCATCGGCGGCAGCGATGAGGGAATCCATTTCGGTGGCGCTGTCTGGGTAAATGCTGCCGCCCACGCTGGTGCCCACGTGGCAGACAGCCCCGCGGGGCAGTGTGATGGAGGCGTCCAGCGCCGCAATGAGTTTGTGTGCAATGGTGGCCAGTTCGTCCTGGTCATTGAGGCCGTCCACGATCAGCGCAAATTCGTCACCCCCCAGACGCGCCAGCGTGTCGCTGCTGCGCGTGGCGGCCAGCCAGCGCTCGGCAACGGTCTTCAGCACCTGGTCGCCGGCATCGTGTCCAAATTGGTCATTGACGGGCTTGAACTTGTTCAGGTCCATGAACAGCAAGCCCACGCGCGTGGCAGACCGCCGTGCGCGGGACAGGTCTTTTGACAACTGGTCAAAGAAAAAATACCGGTTGGGCAGGCCGGTCAGCTCGTCAAAATGAGCCTGGTGGTAAATGACTTCTTCAGAGCGCTTCTGGGCAGTGATGTCGTGGAACAGCGCGACCCTGCGTATCGCTGTGCCGTCGGCACGCAGAATGGAGTTGATGGTCAGGCGCTCGGCATACAGGTCGCCACTTTTGTGGCGGTTCCACAAGTCGCCCTGCCAGTTGCCGGTGGCCACCAAGCTTTGCCACATGTCGGTGTAAAATTCGAGGTTCTGGCGGTCTGACTTGAGCAGGCGAGGGGTTTGCCCGATGGCTTCGTCGGCTGTGTAGCCCGTCACCTGGGTGAAGGCGGGGTTGACGTTCAGGATGGTGCCGTCGGCGTCTGTGATCATCATGCTTTCGCCCGAGTTCTCAAACACCAGGGCCGCGAGGCGCAAGGTTTTTTCGCGCTCTTCTCGCTCCTGGATTTCAGCATCCAGCTTGTCTTGCAATTCCTGGGCGGCCAGCAAAACGTACATCACGGTGCCGATGACGATGGACGCGAGGATGACGAGGTAAAACGGCGCGGTGGCAGCCGTGCCCGAGTGCAGCGTGGCCATATTGCCCTGCACGATGGCAACCATTTTCCACAGATTGGCGGCTGCCTGAATACACAGCAAACTGCCCAGCAGTTGCAGCGTCATGGCCTGCCGGTTGCCCCTTGCGCGCAGGCAGCTCCAGGCGGCATACAGGTCGAACAGCACGGCGGGCAGCGTGACGATCACGGACCGAGCCACAAAGCTGGGTGTGATGAACAGGAACCATGACACTCCCGCCACGGTGGCGAGCGACACGGCCACCCCTAAGCGCCAGGGAACATGCCGCCGGGCCGCCAGCACAGTGCCGCCCGAGACAGCCAGCCAACCGACAGAAATGAGGGTTTGCGCCACCCAGACCGACAGCAGATCGGATGCAATGTCACGCAGCCCGACCAGCATCGAACCCACTGCAATGGCGACCGACCCCAATGCCCAGTACCGGATGGGCGCATAGTGCTGTGCCACACGCCAAACGTAAACCAGGATGGCGGCTCGGCACACCAGCAAGAGCGTGATGACCAGCAGCAGTGTGCGGATGTCGATAATGTGCAAACCTGTTCCCCCGTGTGCCGGCCATTATGGCGAAGGGGGCATGTTCTGGCCAGACTTGCATACGCCACTCGGCGTATATCCCAATTTTGGTGCGTTGCCCACAATCGACGGCAACTCAACACTTGGGAACGCCACATGCGCACAGGTTTGCCCGGCTTACGCAGCCTGGGTTTATTCATCACTACGCTGTTGATAGCTTCAAGTGCTTATTCATTAAGCGCTGAAGCTGCAAAGAACATGTCAATTGGCGATGCGACGTCCCGCATGGCTGCCGTGGGTCAGGCCGTGGTGGATGCCGACGATGCCACGGCTGCTTTTTTGCAGGCCCTGTACGACGACGCCGTGAAGGTGTCGGGTGACCAGGTGTTTGTGGTGCGCGACGGTGTGGCCACCGACCCGGTCACGGGGAAACCCGTGAAGCTGCCCGAAACGGCTGAAGACGTCATCAACAACAACCGCATGCGCAGCGGGTTGGACACCGCCATGGCCGCGCTCAAGCTGTTTTCGGGCGAGCAGAACGTGAGGCTGAAGGCGGTGGCCACGCTCATCAAAGAACCCAACGAGGCCCTGTTGCCCTTGCTGGACAAGGCGCTGACCACTGAAAAAGACACCGCTGTGCTGACCCAGCTGGAACTGGCCCGCTCGGCCGCCATGCTGGGCAGCGACGACGTGGCCAAGCGGCTGGCAGCGGCCAAGGCGCTGGCCATGAGCAAGACGCCGGCCACCCAGTTGCTGCTGAACCAGCGCCTGAGTGAAGAAGACGATGCCGCCGTGAAGTCGGCCATTCAGGCCAGCCTGCGCACCATTGCCGAGACGCTGGTGTGGGGCGAGCGGCTGGGCACGCTGTTCACGGGCATCAGCCTGGGGTCCATTCTGCTGCTGGTGGCGTTGGGCCTGGCCATCACCTACGGGTTGATGGGCGTCATCAACATGGCCCATGGCGAGCTGATGATGATCGGTGCCTACGCCACCTTCGTGGTGCAGGGTGTGTTCCGCACTTACTTCCCCGGTGCGTTCGACTGGTACTTGCTGGCGGCCTTGCCCGTAGCGTTCATGGTGTCGGCGCTGGTGGGCGCGGCCATGGAGCGCGGGGTGCTTCGCTTTCTGTACGGTCGCCCGCTGGAAACCCTGCTCGCCACCTGGGGCATCAGCCTGGTGCTGATGCAGCTGGTGCGCAGCCTGTTCGGCGCGCAGAACGTGGGCGTGGAAAACCCCAGCTGGATGAGCGGTGGCGTGCAAGTGCTGTCCAACCTCACGCTGCCGTACAACCGGCTGGTCATCATTGCGTTTGCGACCGCTGTGCTGCTGGGCATGGCCTGGTTGATTGGCCGAACCCGACTGGGCCTGTTTGTGCGCGGTGTGACGCAGAACCGACCCATTGCCAGCTGCATGGGCGTGAACACCGCCCGCATCGACACCTATGCATTCGCACTGGGTTCGGGCATTGCCGGGCTGGCCGGTTGTGCGCTGACGCAGGTGGGCAATGTGGGGCCTGATTTGGGGCAAACCTACATCGTCGATGCCTTCATGGTCGTGGTGGTGGGCGGCGTAGGGCAGTTGGCCGGTGCGGTGTATGCCGCGTTGGGGCTGGGCATGGCCACCAAACTGCTGGAGGGCTGGACGGGCGCCGTGCTGGCCAAGATTGCCGTGCTGGTGTTCATCATCATCTTCATCCAGAAGCGTCCTCAGGGCATCTTTGCCATGAAGGGCCGCAGTGCAGAAGCCTGATCAACCGCTTGATTCTCAGCCTGACCTCGAGCCGAATCCATCATGACTTCACACACTTCTTCCTCTGTGCATGCGCCTGTGGCCTTGCCAACCAAACCTGCCTTGCTGTCACGCGCTGGTTGGACGGCCTTTACCGTTGCCCTGCTGGCGGTGTGCGCGCTGGCACCCGTGCTCAACCTGTGGGTGCCCGAAACCAGTCCCTTCCACCTCAGCGACTATGGCGTGGCGCTGGTCGGCAAGATCATGTGCTTTGCCATATGCGCGCTGGCCATGGACCTGATCTGGGGCTACACCGGCATCCTCAGCCTGGGGCACGGCCTGTTTTTTGCGTTGGGCGGCTACATGATGGGCATGTACCTGATGCGTCAGATTGGCACCGACGGCAACTACAAAAGCCACCTGCCCGACTTCATGGTGTTTCTGGACTGGAAAGAGCTGCCCTGGCACTGGGCGTTTTCTGACAGTTTCGTGGCCACGCTCATTCTGATTGTGCTGGTGCCCGGCCTGGTGGCGTTTGTGTTTGGCTACTTTGCCTTCCGTTCGCGCATAAAGGGGGTGTACTTTTCCATCATCACCCAGGCTATGACGTTTGCGGCCATGCTGCTGTTTTTCCGCAACGAAACCGGCTTTGGCGGCAACAACGGTTTCACCGATTTCAAGCGCATTCTGGGTATGCCGATTGCCACGCAGGAAATGCGCATGACGCTGTTTGTGCTGACCGGCCTCATGCTGCTGGGCTGTTTCCTGTTCGGGCGGTGGCTGATTGCCAGCAAGTTCGGGCGGGTGCTGCAAGCCATCCGCGACGCGGAAAGCAGGGTGATGTTCAGTGGCTACAACCCGCTGCCCTACAAGCTGACGATTTGGGTCATTTCCGCCGTGATGTGCGGCATTGCCGGTGCGTTGTACGTGCCGCAGGTGGGCATCATCAACCCCAGCGAAATGAGTGCGGCCAACAGCATCGAAATTGCCATTTGGGCCGCCGTGGGCGGGCGGGGCACGCTGATTGGGCCGATTGCAGGGGCCTTCATCGTCAACGGTGCCAAAAGCTGGCTGACCGTGACCGCACCGGAGTACTGGCTGTACTTTCTGGGGGCGCTGTTCATCGCGGTCACGTTGTGGTTGCCCAATGGGGTGGTGGGTCTGGTGAAGAAACTGCGCGGAGAGAAAGCATGACGCCCGATCTGATGGAAGCGGGCGCACAGCGTCTGCAAAAAATTGCACCGGTGCTGCCTCCCGGTCAAACTGAATCGGGCGGGCGTGCCGCAGGGTTCAGCCGCATCCACACGCCGGGTGAGGTGGATGTGACGCACGGCCGCATCCTGTACCTGGAAGATGTGAACGTCAGCTTCGATGGATTCAAGGCCATCAACAGCTTGAGCCTGGACATTGCTCCCGGCGAGTTGCGCTGCATCATCGGCCCCAATGGTGCGGGCAAAACCACGATGATGGACATCATCACCGGCAAAACGCGGCCCGACAGCGGCACGGTGTTTTTCGGCTCCACCATCAACCTGCTGGACTACCGCGAGGCTGAAATTGCCCAGCTGGGCATTGGCCGCAAGTTCCAGAAGCCCACGGTGTTCGAGCAATTGACTGTGTTCGAGAACCTGGAACTGGCCCTGAAAACCAACAAGGGCGTGGCCGCCAGCATGCTGTTCAGGCTCGACAGCGCCGCCAGCGACCGGCTGGCCGAGATCCTGCACACCATTCACCTGGCCGACAGCGTGACCCGCCAGGCCGGTTTGTTGAGCCATGGCCAGAAACAGTGGCTGGAAATTGGCATGCTGCTGATGCAAGACCCCAAGTTGCTGCTGCTCGACGAGCCGGTGGCGGGCATGACCGATGACGAAACGGCCCGCACGGCCGAGCTGTTCCTGACGCTCAAAGGCAAGCACAGCCTCATGGTCGTGGAGCACGACATGAGCTTCATCCGCACCATTTCAGACATCGTCACCGTGCTGTGCGATGGCTCGGTGCTGGCCCAGGGCACTTTGGACCAGGTGCAGGCCGACGAGCGGGTGATCGAGGTGTACCTCGGTCGCTGAAGTAAAAAACAATAGCTGACAACGACGTGGATAAAGCGATAGACGCCAAAAAAGCTTGAATATGCTCACCGTCAACAACATCAACCAGTATTACGGCGGCTCGCACATCCTGCGCGATGTGAGCCTGCAAACCCAATTGGGCAAGGTCACTGTGCTGCTGGGCCGTAACGGGGTGGGGAAAACCACGCTGCTCAAAAGCCTGATGGGGCTGGTACCCATCGAAAACGGCAGCATCACCTTCAACGGCCTGGACATTGCCAGGGCCACGCCCTACGAGCGTGCCCGCGCGGGCATGGGTTTTGTGCCGCAGGGTCGGGAAATTTTTGCCCGCCTGACGGTGGAAGAGAACCTGCGCATGGGGCTGGCCTATCGCCCGGCCAGTACGCCCATCAACCCCGAGCTGTACGAGCTGTTCCCGGTGCTCAAGCAAATGCTGAACCGCCGGGGCGGCGACTTGTCGGGCGGGCAGCAGCAGCAACTGGCCATTGCCCGTGCGCTGGCACCCGAGCCCAAGTTGCTGGTACTTGACGAGCCCACCGAGGGCATTCAGCCGAGCATCATCAAAGACATCGGTCGCGTCATCCGCATGCTGGCCGACAGGGGGACGATGTCCATCCTGCTGTGCGAGCAGTACTACGACTTTGCACAGGAATTGGCCGACGACTACCTGGTAATGGAGCGTGGTGAAGTGATTGCCCGTGGCCCGGGCAGCGAGATGGAAGCCAAGGGCATTCGCCAGCTGGTGGCCATTTGACCCGGAGAAGACAGCCAGTCCGCAGCCGGACAGGGATGTGTTGGCTTTGAATGGTCAGTCAAGCCGGCTGGCGCAGCGTTTCCCAGGCCTTGAACATCTGCCAGTCGTGCAGCCAGGCGGTCCAGTTGCCGGCAGGCATGGGCCGTCCGATACCGTAACCCTGTGCCAGGTGGCAACCCAATCTCAGCAGCGCGGCAGCATGTGCCAGTGTTTCGACACCTTCGGCAATGACGGGCCGGTGGAACGCATGTGCGAGGTATACCACGCTCTGGACGATGCCCATGTCGTCGGTGTCCTGCAGCATGTCGCGCACAAAGCTCTGGTCGATCTTGATGACGTCCACCGGCAGGGTGCGGAAGTAAGCCAACGAGGAATAGCCGGTGCCAAAGTCGTCCAGTGCAAAGCGCACGCCCATGGCACGGCATTCGGTCATCACCTCGGCAGCCCGGTCCATGTCGGCCAGGGCCGCACTTTCCAGTATCTCCAGCTCCAGCTCACCTGCACCGATGCTGGGGAAGCGCTGCAGCACATTTTGCAGCCAAGCTTGGAAGCCCGGTTTGAGCAACTGGTGCCCGCTCAGGTTGACACTGATGCAGAAATCGGGCGGAAAGCCCGGCAGGGTCGCCTTCCATTGCATCAGTTGGGCCAATGCCGTTTCCACCACCCATTCACCCAGGCTGATTTCCAGTGGCGTCCCGGTCAGTTGCCACAGGAATGCGCCGGGGGCCAGCAGCCCCTGCTCGGGGTGTTGCCAGCGCACCAGCGCCTCCGCACCCACCACCTGCCCGGTTTCCAGGTCAACCTTGGGTTGGTAGAACAGCCGCAGTTCGCCAGCCAGCAAGGCCTGTTCCAGCCGGGCATGCTGGGCGCGCTGAACCTGTACTTCCTTGTCCTGCGCCATGTCGAACAGGTGGTAACGGTTGCGTCCGGCTTGCTTGGCCTGGTACATGGCCTGGTCGGCGTGACGCAGCAGAGCATCGGCATCGCTGTGGTCGTCCGGAAAAACGGTCACCCCGATGCTGGCTGACACGGTGGCCGACGTGTTGGCCAGGCTCACGGGTTGCTGCACAGCCGCCAGCACCCGGTCCATGACCGATTGCCATTCGTTAGGTTGGGCCAGGTCGGTCAGCAACAGCACGAATTCGTCACCCCCCAACCGGGCCAGCGTGTCGTGGGTGCGAAGGGCCTGTTGCAGGCGGCGGGTGATGGTGATGAGCAACTGGTCGCCCACGGCGTGTCCCAGCCGGTCGTTGACGGGCTTGAAATCGTCCAGGTCGAGGTAGCACACGGCCAGCGCGTGCCCTCCGCGTCGCGCGCGCTCGATGGCCTGCAGCAACCTGTCGAGCAGCATGCGGCGGTTGGGGATGCCGGTCAGCGGGTCGTAATGGGCCAGTCGGTCCAGCTCAGCCTGGTGCGCCTTGATGTGGCTGATGTCCGAGAACACGGCCACATGGTGTGCCACCTCGCCCCGGCTGTTGCGCACGGCAGAGACGGCCAGTGCGCACACCAGTGGGTTGGCGTGCGCACTTTGCAGCACCAGTTCGCCTTGCCAGTGGCCGTGCTCGGCCAGCCAGTGGGGCATGTCGGCGAGCAGTTCGGCCTGCTGGGTGTCTTCGGCGCGGGCCAATGAGACCAACGAGCGGCCGCGCACGTCGTCTTCGGTCAGTCCCGTGATGCGGGTAAAGGCGGGGTTGGTGTCGACGATGTGGTGTTGCGCGTCGGTGATGATGATGCCGTCATAGCTGTTGCCGAACACGCTGGCTGCGAGTTTCAGTTCGTCGTCGCTTTCTTTTTCGACGGTGACATCCCGCCACACGCCGAGCGCTTCCATCTGCCCCGACTGTGTGTTGAGCAGGCGAACCTCGTTGTCAAACCAGCGGTAGTTGCCCTGCGTGTCTGCAAACCGGTAGGTTTGCCGCACATGCCCGGTGAGGTGCAGTTGGCGCATGTCGGCCAGGGCCTGCTCGCGGTCGTCAGGGTGAAGGTGGGAGCGCCACCAGTCCAGCTCCATGGCCTGCTCGGGTGTGTAGCCCAGCAGGCGTTCGATATTGCTGCCCACCCAGGTGGGTTCGGTCTGATGGCGGCTGACGCGCAAGGTGTAAAACATCACCGGGCTGGAGTCCATCAGGTAGTTGAGGCGTTCGGTCTGGGTGACCAGCTGCCGGTGTTCTTCGCCCAGCTTGCGTTGGGTCAGCAGCAAGCGCCGACGGTGCCACACCAGTCCGCCACTGAGCAGCGTGGTGGCACCGGCCAGTGCCAACAAGGCGGCCACCCATTCGCCGTACTGAGCCCACACATCGGCCCAGTTGAAGGGGGGCGCTTGGTCATAGGGTGGCATGCGCAGGTCGCGCATGCTCTTTTCAACGGGGGCATAGTCTGCCGGTATTGTGAAGCCATACAGGCTTGCGGCCTGGGCGGCCGGGTCATGGGGCTTCAGCGCAAACAGCGCTTTGGAGACGACCCGGCTGATGTTGTCGTCCACATGGCGCACGGCCAGAAACGGCCACTCCGGGTACAGGCGAGTGGACGCCAGAAAACCGAAGCCGGGGTGAATCTGTGGATGAATGATGGCCAGTTCGCCGGCCCGGAGCTTGCCTTCCGATATCAGGTCTTCAAGCACACCGGTGCGCACGAAGCCGGCATCGGCCTTGCGATCCAGCACCGAGGTGATGACCTGATCCACCGGTTGGGTGGTCTCGACCCAGGTGATGGATGTGAGGTCGATGCCCGCCCGCAGCAGCTCGGCAGCAGGTGCCATGTAGGTACCCAGGAAATTTTTGCCCGCAATGGCGATTCGGGTGTTTTCCAGGTTGGCCAGGTTGCGCAAGTCGGTGCGTTCGGCGCGGCGGATGATCACACCACCGATGCCGTGAATGGCCTGCTGGTTCTGACGGGGCACCATGGTTGCGAGGGCCCCCGACAGCAGCTGGCTTTCACGCAGTTCGACAAAGTGGGAGGGGTTGGTCAGCACAAAGTCAACGGTCTGACGGCGGATGCCGTCGGCCAGTTCGTCGCTCGACAGGGGCATCACTTTGACCACGCGCCCATCGAGATGTTCGGTCAGGTACCGTGCCAACGGCGCAAAACGATCTTCGATGATGGGCTTGGGCCTGAAGGCAAACACCCCCAGCACCAGTGGTTTGTCCGGGTCGGTCGCGGCAGACTGGCCCATGGCGGTGTGCCACGGCAGCACGGCGGCCAGGCAAATGCCAGCCGCCAGCAAACCCCGCCTTGTGAACCGTCTGATCAAAATGCCCTCCCAGGTGGCATGCGAGATGCCTGTCGTGTGAAGCCCATCGACAACACCGATGTGATTTTTTTCTCACCGCTGATGCTACCAGCCTGCGGCAGCACATCTTCAGAAGATCGACAGCACATCGGCTGAAAACTTTCGGCACAGCCACGGCATTCGCAGTCCCGAGAAGAAATTTCAGCCCAGTGGGAAGGTCAGACGTTCCAGATGCGGGGAGGGCTGGCGGCCAGCCCCCACGCCTGTTCACGCAATGCGCCGCGCAACTGCTGGCACAGCGCCATGGCAGGCTCGACCAGAGGGGCCAGGACACGCACCACCAGCATGTGGGCATTGGGGCAGGTGGCACCGGTGGTGGCCGCCAGAGGATGCGGTGCAATCTTCGCCCGTACTGCCTCCAGCAGGGCCGCTTGTCGGGCTGCAGACATGTGCGTGCCGGTGGCCAATACCAGCGTGGCCAGGCAGCGGTGGCCTGCCAGCCCCAGTGGCGACTGCAGCAGCCGGGTATCGGTGGCCTGCAGGTGGCCTTCTTCCAGCCAGATGCCCGGCCAGTGCAGCCGCTGGTGCACGCTGCCGCTGGCAAATGCCTGCCCGGTGGCGGGCAGTCCTAGGGCGGTGATGTCCCATGCCAGCATCTCCGCGCCTGGTTCCAGCTGGAAACTCATGTGGTTGCGGGCGTCACAGCCGTCGTAGGCGATGGCCTCCAGCGGCAGCCACTCCAGGCGGGCATCTGCTTGCAACTGAATGGCCACCCGTTGGGTGGCCGGCGCGCCGTTGGAGCGGTAAAAGCGGGTGGCCCCCGGCGAGCTGACCAGCGCATGCGCACCCGAGCGGACCAGCACGCTGATGTCCAACTCATCGCCCCCCACCAGCCCGCCGGGTGGGTGCACCAGCACGCTGTGGCAAACGCCCGGTCCTTCGGGATACAGGCTTTTGAGCACGCGCAAGGGCCCGTCGTGCTCAAAGGCCAACAGGCTGCGTCCACCGTGAGTGCGGTAGTCCAGGCGGAGCGTGGCGTGCCAGGGCATGCACTTCAAACAGAGTCCGGCCGCGTCAAATGACTCAGGCAGCGGCAACGCCCTGCTGCCAGAAATCGCGGTGTGTGGCCACCAGACGGTCGGCCAGTTCTGGCACGGGGCCGGTGATGCGCATCGGTTTCTGGCCCCGTGCCACCACGTCGCGGCAGGGCAGGCTGAGGGTGGGGTTGTCGGGGTGGTTGCCGGTGAGGGCCAGCAAGGCTTCCTCGCTTGCACCGTACACGATGTGGCCGATGTTTGTCCAGTAGATCGTCCCGGTGCACATGGCGCAGGGCTCGAAGGTGCTGACCAGTGTGCATTGCCACAGGTAGTCAGACGGGTAGGTCAGCGACACATTGCGGGCCAGTGTGGCTTCGGCATGTTGCACGGTGTCGATGTTGCCTTGCTCTGCCAGCACCGTTTCGCCGTCGGGCGCGACCAGCACCGCACCGAACGGGTGGCGGCCCATGGCCATGGCGCGACGCGCCACAGCATCGGCGTGTAGCAGGTGACGATGCACTTGTTCTGGTGTCAGGGCGCGAGGCAGTATCAGCATGTCAGGTTTTTCATTTGGGCACTGTTTCAGCCAATCTGATGGTCTCCCAGGCTCGGGTCATCGGCTCATTCACCCTGCGAGCCCCAGTGGGCCCAGGCAGTGGTGTGCTTTTCCACGTAGCTGAACAATTCGTACATCAGCATGGCCATGACGCCGACCACCAGCAGGCCGCTGAAGGCCAGGCCCATCTGCATGGATGATCCGGCAGAAATCAGCAGGTAGCCAATGCCTTGGTCAGACGCCGTCATTTCAGACACCGTGGTGCCCACGAAGGCCAGCGTGATGGCCACTTTCAGCGAGCCGTAGAAATAGGGCATGGAACGGGGCAGGCCCACCTTCGTCAGCACATCCCAGCGTTTGGCACCCAGCACGCGCAGCACGTCTTCCAGTTCGGGCTCCAATGTGGCCAGACCGGTGGCGATGTTCACCATGATGGGGAAGAAGCTGATGAGAAAGGCGGTCAGCACGGCGGGCCCCACCCCGATGCCGAACCACACCACCAGAATGGGAACGAATGCGGCCTTGGGCAGCGCGTTGAAGGCGGTCATCAGCGGGTACATGGCGGCATAGGCGAGGCGTGAGCTGCCAATGAGAAAGCCCAACAGCACCCCCACCACGATGGCGATGGCAAACCCGACCATCGTCACCCAGAACGTCCGCCAGGCATGGCCGGCGATGGTGCTGCTGTGCTCGATGGTCTGCTCCAGGATGCGCATCGGACTGGGGAAAATGAACTCCGACACGTTGAAGGCCGAGCAGATGATCTGCCACAGGATGATGGTGGCGGCCATCAGTACCCAGGGTGCCCAGGCTTCCTGCTGTTTTCTGTTCATGACTCGCTCCTGGGTTTACTGGTTGATGGCGGCCGATGCACCGGTCTTGCGCATGGCACCGATGTGGCCACGCAGTTCGTGCACGATGTCGGTGAACTCGGGGGTGTAGGTGATTTCCAGGTCACGCGGGCGGGGCAGATCGATGTGGCGTTTCACCACAAACCGGCCGGGCCCCTTGCTCATCACATACACGGTGTCAGCCAGGAAGACGCTTTCACGCAGGTCGTGCGTGACCAGGATGACGTTGAATTTCTGAGCCGCTTGCAAATCGCGCAGCGTGCACCACAGTTCTTCGCGGGTGAAGGCATCGAGCGCGCCGAACGGTTCGTCCAGCAGCAGCATTTTGGGCTCATGGATCAGTGCGCGGCAGATACTGGCGCGCTGCTGCATGCCCCCCGACAACTGCCAGGGAAACTTCTGTTCCATGCCGCCCAGGCCCACACTGGCCAGCAGTGCGCTGGCGCGGGCTTCGTATTCCTTGCGTTTGGCCTTGAATTGGCTGCGGTGCGGCTCGACGATTTCAAGCGGCAGCAGCACGTTGTCGAGCGTGGTGCGCCAGGGCAACAGCGAGGGTGCCTGGAAGGCCATGCCGGAAATCTTCAAGGGGCCGTCCACCTGTTTGCCATCCACAAAAATCTGCCCCTTGCTGGGGCGTTTCAGCCCGGTGGTGAGCTTCATGAAGGTCGATTTGCCACAGCCTGACGGGCCCACGATGGCAATGAATTCCCCTTGCTGCACCTGCAGGTTGATGTCTTCCACCGCAAAAATGCCTTTGGCATGCAGGTCATCGTTGTAGGCCAGCCAGACTTTGCGGAAGTCCACAAAAGCCGTGTCGGTGGCAGCAGGGGTGTCAGACATGTCGAGCTCCGGAGTGTGCGAAACGGGTTGCTTCAACCCAAATGAATGGCCAGGCACCCCTTGCCGGGGCGGCTGGCCATGGATCAGGCGTTGGCCTTACTTCTTCTTGGGCAGGATGTCGAGCACGGCGGCATCGGGCAGGACGGAGCCGTCCCACACCGCTTTCACGTCGACGCGGTTTTTGGTTTTGTAGGCATCCGAAACCTGGCTGGCCATCAGGGCCATGCGTGCTTCGTTGATGCGGCCAAAGCCTTCCTTGCGCGCATCGGGGCTGGCCACCACAGAGTCGATGGCCAGTTGCAGGCGGCGGGCTTCCAGGTCGGCATTGATGATGCCATCACGTGCCTTGACCAGCGCCACGGAAGACTTCGGATCGGCCATCACGTCTTTGGCACCCTTGGCGAATGCAGCGAGGAAGGCTTTCACGGCGGGGCCGTTTTCTTTCAGCATTTTCGGGCTGACGATGATGGCGTTGCCGTACAGCTTCACGCCAAAGTCGGCATAGGGCATCACCACGATGTCTTCTGTCTTCACACCACGGGCTTCCAGGTTCAGCAGCGAGGTGAACGAGAAGCCGGTGATGGCATCAATGTCGCCACGCACCAGCATGGTTTCACGCAGGGGAGGGTCCATGGCGGTCCACGTGACGTTGGTCACGTTGTTGGCCTTCTCGAAAATGGGGAAAGCTTTGCGACCGGCGTCAAACACAGGCGCACCCAGTTTCTTGCCGTTCAGGTCAGCAGGTGTTTTGATGCCCGACTTCTTGAGCGCCAGCACAGCAGCGGGTGTGTTGTTGTAAACCATCATCACGGCCACGGGCTTGTTGGGCGCGTCTGGGTTGTTGGCGTGGAATTCCATCAGCGCGGCCATGTCGGCAAAGCCCATGTCGTAGGTGCCCGAGGCCACCCGTGTCACGGTCGCGCCCGAGCCGTTGCCGGCATCGATGGTCACGTCCAGCCCGGCATCCTTGAAGTAGCCCTTGGCCAGGGGTTGCAGGAACAGGGCGGACGGGCCTTCGAAGCGCCAGTCAAGCTGGAACTTGATGGGCTTGTTCTGTGCCAGGCTGACACCTGAGAGCGTCAGCGCAATGGCGGCAACCGTGGCTTTGAGGAAGGGGCGTTTGGACATCGTTGACTCCGTGGACAGGCGAAAGGAAGCTGATTGAAACGATTTAAGCAAATTCGATGCCAGTCTGGTTCCCTGTCATTCGGTTGCAGACCCAGGCCGTTGCTCGGAGCAGCATTAGACCGAAGGTGTACGCCTATATGGAACACAAATTGGTATACAAAATTGTCTTCAATCTTGCAGTTTCAGGCATGCAGGGAAACCCTTGAAACGCCTGGTGAAGGGTCGGTGTGTGCTAAAGCGGTGCATGATGCGTTGGGTTTGCCTCGGACTGGTGCGTATGGCGCTTGGATGTGATGCCCTCGGACTGTGCACACGAACAAAAAAGCCATCCGGCAGGATGGCTTTTGGGGTGCGCCCGGTTGGACAGGCCAGTGTTGAGCCAGTCCGTGGCAAGGTTTCAACCGGCTGCGCGCGCCTTCATGCTGGCGCTGGCCACGGCCAGTGCGGTCATGTTCAGCACCCGGCGCACGGTGGCCGCCGGTGTCAGGATGTAGGCGGTAGCGGCTGTGCCCATCAGGACCGGGCCCACGGTGACGCCACCACTGGTGGTGGTCTTCAGCACGTTGTAAAGGATGTTGGCCGCATCCAGGTTGGGGCACACCAGCAAGTTGGCTGAGCCGCTCAGGGTGCTGTCGGCGGCATAGGCGTTGCGGATGTCTTCCTGCAGGGCTGCATCGCCATGCAGTTCGCCGTCACACTCGATGTCGGGGTGACGATCGACAAAAATGTCGCGTGCCAGGTGCATTTTGCGCGCCGACGCACGCTTGGATGAACCGTAGCTGGAGTGCGACAGGAACGCGACTTTGGGCGTGATGCCGAACTTCTGAATTTCCAGTGCAGACATGTAGGCAATGTCGGCCAGCTGCTCGGCTGTGGGGTCTTCGTTCACATAGGTATCGGTGATGAACAGGGGGCCGTTGTTGGTCATCAGCGCATTCACGGCAGCGTATTGCTTGCAGCCTTCGCCTTTGCCCAGGATGGCGTCGATACGTTCCAGGTGCGTGGTGTACAAGCCGACCAGACCACAGATGAGTGCATCGGCATCGCCCAGCTTGACCATCAGCGAGCCGATGATGGTGTTGGAGCGGCGCACCGCCGCCTTGGCCACTTCCGGGCTGGCACCGTTGCGCTTCATCAACTGGTGGTAGGTCTCCCAGTAGGTGCGGAAGCGCGGGTCGTCTTCGGGGTTGACGTTGTCCGCGTCCACACCCAGGCGCATGCGCAAACCAGCCTTTTCAATGCGGGAGGCGATCACACCGGGCCGACCAATGAGGATGGGGTGAGCCAGGTGGTCATCGATGGCCATTTGTGCAGCGCGCAGCGCGCGCTCGTCTTCGCCGTCTGCATAGGCCACGCGCTTGAGGTTGGCAGGCGCAGCCTTGGCGATGTTGAAGATGGGCTGCATCAGGATCCCGGTTTGCGTCACGAAGCGCGACAGGCTTTCGCGGTAGGCATCCATGTCGGTGATGGGGCGTGCGGCCACACCGCTGTCGGCAGCAGCTTGTGCCACGGCGGGTGCAATGCGCAGAATCAACCGTGTGTCGAACGGCTTCGGGATGAGGTAGTCGGGGCCGAAGGTCAGCTCCTGGCCTTTGTAGGCGCTGGCCACTTCCTCGCTGATGTCAGCCTTGGCCAGGTCTGCAATCTGGCGCACGCAGGCCAGCTTCATGGCCTCGGTGATCTTGGTGGCACCGCAGTCCAGCGCGCCACGGAAGATGTAGGGGAAGCACAGGACGTTGTTGACCTGGTTGGGGTAGTCGGAGCGGCCGGTGGCAATGATGCAGTCGGGCCGCACCGCCTTGGCCAGCTCGGGGCGGATTTCAGGTTCCGGGTTGGCCAGGGCCAGCACGATGGGCCGTGGGGCCATGGTTTTCATCATGTCGGCGGTCATCACGCCGGGGGCCGAGCAACCCAGGAACACATCGGCACCGATCACCACATCGGCCAGCGTGCGTGCGTCGGTGGCCTGTGCATAGCGGGCCTTGGATTCGTCGAAGCCGCCTGGGCGGCCCTGGTAGATCACGCCTTTGCTGTCGCACACGAAGATGTTGCGGGGGGTGGCACCCAGGCCCACCATCACGTCCAGGCAGGCTATTGCCGCAGCACCTGCGCCCGACACGGCAATCTTTACATCGCCTATGGCTTTGCCCACCAGTTCCAGCCCGTTCAGCAGTGCGGCGCTGGAAATGATGGCCGTGCCGTGCTGGTCGTCGTGGAACAC
>DDUQ01000132.1:0-10998 GCA_002344885.1 Comamonadaceae bacterium UBA2334 | reverse complement strand
TTGATGTCTTCCAGGTTGATGCCGCCCAGCGTGGGTTCCAGGCTGGCGATGATCTCCACCAGTTTGTCGGGGTCACGTTCGGCCAGTTCGATGTCGAACACGTCCACACCCGCAAACTTTTTGAACAGGCAGCCCTTGCCTTCCATCACGGGTTTGCCGGCCAGCGGGCCGATGTCGCCCAACCCCAGCACGGCCGTGCCGTTGGTGATGACGGCCACCAGGTTGCCCCGGCTGGTGTATTCGTGCGCCTTGGACGGGTCGGCGGCAATTTCCAGGCAGGGGTAGGCCACGCCGGGCGAGTAGGCCAGCGACAGGTCGCGCTGGTTGCTCAGGGGTTTGGTGGGGGTAACGGCAATCTTGCCGCGCACGGGCAGGCGGTGGTAGTCGCAAGCTGCATCGTGCAGAGCCTGTTCAGCAGGTGAAAGGGTGGCTTTGGGTGTGATATCCATGGTGTCTCCACGTGGCAGCGCAGGTCGCTGCCGACCGGTTGTTCAGACGGCACCGATGGGTGCCGGGGGCATAAGCCTACTCCATCCGGCTTGCATTGCCCGCCTGTGGCCTTCAACAGGTGTGGTCAGCTTGCAGCCCTGAGACCGCCCCCCAGTTCGGCCATGCAGACAGGGCTTGTCAGCCTGTGGGTCTTTTTGACTTGCCTTTTGCCTGACCTTTTGCCTTACTTTTTGCCGCGCCATCCCTCAAAATCCGCGTACTGGGGCACTCTTCTTCATAAACCGGCTCCGAGAAAGGTGACATTTCCTTTCTTTTGAACATTCTGTGAACTTGCGGGGTACATCGTGAAGGCTTCGTTTCAATCAAAATCTGCATCCCAGCTGCGGCGCCAATTGCTGGCATTGGGTGGTGTGGTGGCGTTCGGGGGGCTGTCGGCAGTGGGTGCGCAGGCTTTTGCGCAGGCAGGCAAGCCAATGGTCGAAGTGTGGAAGGACCCCAATTGCGGTTGCTGCAAAGACTGGATGAGCCATCTGGAGCGCAACGGCTTCGAGGTCAAGGCGCACGACAAAGACAACACGGCCGCAAGAGCTGCATTCGGCATGCCGCAGGCACTGGGTTCCTGCCACACAGCCAAAGTGGGTGGTTATGTCATCGAGGGGCATGTGCCTGCGGCGGACATCCAGCGCTTGCTGGCCAGCAAGCCACAGGCGCTTGGCTTGGCCGTGCCCGGCATGCCGGTCGGTTCACCGGGTATGGACGGCCCCATTTACGGCGGCAGGCGTGACCCTTATCAGGTCTTGTTGGTGAAAAAAGACGGCAGCATGGAAGTGTTCAGCCGCTACAGCTGACAGGCGGCGTCAGGCCGCCCGTGGCCTGACCAGTGAGGCAGCTTCCTTGGCGCGGTTGCGTGCCAACCGCACATCTGCATCGAAGGCCAGAGCGACACCCATTCGGCGCTTGACAAAGGCTTCGGGTTTGCCGAACAGACGCAAATCGGTGTTAGGCACGCGCAAAGCCTCGGCCACACCGTCGAACACGACGCCCGTGGCGTCCACCCCACCGTAAATGACGGCACTGGCACCGGGCGTGCGCAACTGGGTGTTGACGGGCAACCCCAGAATGGCGCGGGCGTGCAACTCGAATTCACTTTGCACCTGTGTGGTCAGCGTGACCAGTCCGGTGTCGTGCGGGCGGGGGCTGACCTCGCTGAACCAGACCTGCTCGCCCTTGACGAACAGCTCCACGCCGTACAAGCCCAGTCCGCCAGGCTGGCCATCGTGGCCGATTCCCAGGTTGTTGGTCACCGTTTTCGCGATGTGGCGTGCCGCAGCCAGCGCTTTGGGCGGCATGGGGTGTGGCTGCCAGCTTTCGACGTAGTCGCCATTGAATTGCACATGACCGATGGGGTCGCAGAAATGCGTTTCGATGCGGCCGTCTGACCCGCGTGCGCGCACGGTGAGTTGCGTGATCTCGTAATCGAAATCAATGAAGCCCTCGATGATCACACGGCCGTGGTTCACACGTCCACCTGCCATGGCGTATGTCCAGGCCGCCTGCACGTCGTCAGGGCCGTTCACCTTGCTCTGCCCTTTGCCTGACGAACTCATCACGGGTTTGACCACACATGGGTAGCCAATGCCGGGGCCGTCGGTGCCGTCGATGGCGGCTTGCAGTTCGGCCAGCGAGTCGCAGAACCGGTAAGGGCTGGTGGGCAGGCCTAATGTCTCGGCGGCCAGGCGGCGGATGCCTTCCCGGTCCATGGTCAGGCGGGCTGCGCGGGCTGTGGGCACCACGCGCACCGTGCCCTGTGCTTCCAATGCCTCCAGCACGGGCGTGGCAATGGCCTCGATCTCAGGCACCACCAGCAAGGGGCGCTCCTGTTCGATCAGCGCCTGCAACTGCGCCGGGTCGGTCATGGCAAGGGTTCTGGCGTGATGCGCAACCTGATGGCCGGGGGCATGGTCGTAACGGTCGACAGCAATGGTTTCGACGCCCAACCGCTGCAGGGCGATCAGCACTTCTTTGCCCAGTTCGCCCGCGCCGAGCAGCATGACGCGTGTGGCGTGAGGTGACAGCGGGGTGCCCAAAGTGCTCATGACGATACCTCCGAGGGTGATGTGGCGTGAATGACAGTTTGTCGAAAAATTCTATCGGTCTGCGCTGGGGTTGGGGGGCTTTGCTGTGGGCTTGGCCTCCGACGCAAGTGTGTGGGTGAGCCGGAAGGCTGTCCAGAGCGCCAGGCTGCCAAACAGCGTGGCACCGGCAGCTTGCCCGGCCAGCACATGGATGGGGCCGTGTTGCGCCCCCCACCAGACGAAGGGCAGGGTGCCCAGGGTGGCGCGTGCCCAGTTGAAGCCGGTGGACCACAGCGGCCGCCCGAGGTTGTTGAAAGCCGCATTGGCCACGAACAGTGCGCCCATGAACAGGAAGCCACCCGCCAGCCAACTGCAAAACGCGTGGACCATTTCCGCCGCCACGCCTTGCAAAGAAAACAGTCGCACCAACGGCCCTTGCAGCAGGGCCAGCAGCAGCCATGCTCCGCTCACGGCAGCCACCATGAACCACACACTGGCCCGCAGTCCGGCCTGTACCCGGTCATACCGCCTTGCCCCCAGGTTCTGCGCCAGCACCGGGCCGACGGCACCGCTGAGCGAATAGATAAGCCCGAACGCCACGGGCACCAGCCGGTCGATCGTCGCCTGGCCTGCGACGGCTGACGGGCCGAACCCGGCCACGCTGTGGGTCACCAGGGCGGCACTGACCGGTGTGGCCACGTTCGTCAGCACGGCGGGGCCTGCCACGGCGAACAACGCTTTGGCGTCGGCGCGCAGCCGTTTCCAGTCAAGCGGTGCCAGCAGCTTCTGCACCCGCCAGGCACCGTGCAACCCGACGGTTGCCAGCACCACGCGGGCCATCACCACCACGGTGGCCGCGCCGTCCAGCCCCAAACCGAAACCGAAAATGAACAACGGGTCGAGCACGGCCGTCACGACCGCCGGGATGAGCGTGACCAGCATGGCACGGCGGGCATCGCCGACGGAGCGCAGCAGAGCGCTGCAGGCCATGCCCACCCCCAGCAGGACGGTGCTGGGCAGGGTGATGTACAGGAATCGCTGTGCCAGCTCCAGCACCCGGCCTTCTGCGCCCAACAGCCGCAATGCGGGTTCGAGCCAGACGAGTGTGATGGCGGTGAGCGCAGCAGCCAGCATCGCGCACAGCACCAGGCTGGAAGTGGACATGCAGCGCGCTTCGGCCATGCGTTGGGCGCCGATCAGGCGCGACACCACCGCCGCAATGCCGATCAGCATGCCAATGAACACCGACAGGTGGAAAAAAGCCACCACCCCCGCAAACCCGACGGCCGCTGCGACGGCCTGCTCACCCAGCAGGGAGATATAGAGCAGGTTGATGAGGTCCACCGCGAAAATGGCCACCAGGCCCACTGCGCCAGTGCCCGCCATGACCACGATGTGACGCATCAGCGAACCGGTGACGAAGCGGGGCGGCTGGGTGCTGGTTGAATGCGCAGGAGCCGAAGAGGGGCGGACAGTTGCTTCGGCGGTGCGTTTTGCGGTCATGCTTGCTCAGGAACTATCGGCAGGTTCTGCATTTGGATTCCCAAACCTGACTGCCTGACGGTTCATGCATGGAATGTATCGGGGGCAGGGTTTTTGCCTGCAAACCAAAGCATGGAATTGTTGCTGCTGACTTGAATCGATGTGGGGTGTGGCTTTCACACATGCCCTTGGAAGCCACGTTTCTTTCAAACCTTGCGAACATACCACGCATTGTTGGGCCGGGCCTCCGACAGGTTCACGCTTTCTGGTTTGTCGGCAAAAAACTCGTCCACTGCTTGGGTTGCTCCGGGCCACTTGGGTTGCTTGTAGTCATCAAGTACGATGATCCCGCCGCTGACCAAGCGTGGATAGACATAGCCCAGACACTCGATGTGGGAGCTGTAGGTGTCACAGTCGATGTGGGCAAAACAAATTTGCCTGATATCGAGGGTGGGCAGCGTGTTCTCGAAGTAGCCTTTCACAATACGTCCATCCACTCCATAGGCGGAAAAGAACGCGTCGAGGCGGTCAGGGACGTCTTGAGCGACTGTGAATTTCCGCTTCAGCCGTGAAATGGGCCTGAAAAAACTCGTGTCCTCCCGGGTCAGTCGGTTGTCGGGAAAACCTTCGAATGAATCGCATGCATAGATGGTTTTCTTGGCCTCAGCGGACTTCACAGCGTGAGCAAGTCGCAGAATAGATGCTCCTCGGTAGACACCGAGTTCAATGATCTCGCCAGGCAATGCAATGCTCTCTTCCAGCAGTCCAATGAGCGAACTGTTGGCGCATTCCTGTCCAATTTCTTGCCAAAGCGCTTCTCGGCCTGTTGTTGTTTCTAGTTGGCTGTATTTGGCCTGGTCAATTTGCACGCGCTTCAGGTCAACGGATTTCAAACTTGTCCTCCTAAAAATGTGTTGAAAATGCGCTTGTATCCTAAAGCGTTTTGATCGGTTTCGAGTTTCGTCGAGCTTATTGGCATACCGGATGCGTTTATGCTCACCCGAGCAATGTCGAAGGCAAATTTTGCCTTAACCCCCAGCCAGGCCCTGTTCACGCAAGCGCAGTCCATCAGCGACTCCACACCATGGTTGGACAAGAACAGTCCAATGGGCGCCACCCTGGACAAGCTTGAACACGCCAAAACCCGAAACCGCGCCAAGGCGGCATGCCCGTTTCGGGTCATGAAGCGCCAGCTCGGGCATATGATGGGACGCAACCGGGAACTGGCCAGGAACACTGGACGCCTGCTCGTGACATCATGGGAGCGATTGCAAAAATGATGGTGATTCTTTGTTTGTGTTTGTGTTCGTTTTCTTTCTGAGGCCAATGGCATGACGTGGACTACGTGGTGGTTGTTCGTGGGCATGACGTTCGTGGTGTCGGCGACGCCCGGCCCCAACATGTTGCTGGTGATGAGTGTGAGCGCCCGGCAGGGTTTGGGCGCTGCGGTCAAGGCCATGACAGGCTGCATGCTTGCACTTTTGCTGATGATGAGTCTGTCGGCCGCCGGCTTGGGTGCCTTGCTCAAGAGCTTTCCGGCGGTGTTCGACACCCTCCGCCTGGCAGGTGCTGCCTACCTGGCTTACCTGGGCTGGCAATGTTGGCGCGCGCCGGTCGATGGCCCAAGCGCTACCGAGTCAGATGAGGCGACTGCCCTGACGGGCAAGGTTTCGGGTTTGCGACAGGGTTTTCTGGTGGCTGCCAGCAACCCCAAGGCCATTTTGTTTGCGGCTGCGTTTTTCCCTCAGTTCATCCAGCCCGAGGCACCACAGTTGCCGCAGTTTGCCATCCTGCTGCTGACGTTTTCGGTGATCGAGGTGGGCTGGTATCTGGTTTACGCCATCAGTGGACGGCGTTTGTCTGTGTTCCTGCAGCGCCCACACATCATGAAGGCCTTCAACCGTCTGACAGGCGGGGTGTTCATCGGGTTTGCCGCTGCGATGGCGGTGGCGCGGGAAGGTTGACCGCATGGGTTGACCCTCAGGGTGCCGCGTCCTGTCGTGTCCGGGATACGTTTGATGCCGGTGGTGTGACGAAAGTCATAGCAAGCTGCGATACTTGTCTGCATGCGATTGAATCTCATCTCCGCACTGACCCGACCCATGCTGACGGCCATTGCGCCCATGCAGGGCAGGCAGGGTGGTGGGGTCGGGCCTGAAGGGCTTCTCCCACGCGCCGAAGCGTCTCGTTTCGCGTCACGTCTGCTCAAAATCAACGATGCCTCAGGCAGGGCCGTGGCGGCCATCTGGATCGATGTGGACCGTTTCCGTCAGCTTAACGACACGTTCGGGCACGGTTGCGGTGACCAGATCATCGGTGTGCTGGCATCTCGCATCCAGTCGGTGTCACCGGCGGGCAGTCACTGTTTCCGGATGGGTATCGATGAGTTTTTGCTCTTGTTGACCGCTGAATCGGTCACGGGAACCGAGCAACTGGCCGCGCGGATCGGTCAGGTGCTTGAGCAGGCGCTCAGCGTGCAGGGTGTCCATGTGCATGTGACGGCCAGCATGGGTTTGCACCACAGCCAGCCGCAGGAGATGGCCGAACGGATGTTGGCCTGTGCAGACCAGGCCATGTTTGCCGCCAAGCGGCTCGGCGGCAACCGCTTTGTGTGGTCGGATGATGACCTCGCCAGGGTGAGTATGGGCACGGACCAGACGCGACGGGAACTGGCCGTTGCCAGCATGTTGCATCAGGCTTTGCAGCAAGGCGGTTTGTCGTTGCGATACCAGCCTGTGCTTGGGATGCAGGGCACTGTGGAGGCGGTCGAGGCACTGATGAGTTGCGAGGTGGGGGGTGTGGCTGTGTCACCGGCGGAGTTCATCCCGGTCGCGGAAAAAATCGGCCTGATCGGCAAACTGGGCGAGTGGAGCCTGATGGAAGGCATCCAGTGTGCTGCGCGCCTGCACCGCCGGGGCCTGCCGACCAAGGTGGCCATCAATGTGTCGCGCGCACAGTTGTTGTCCGAAGGCTTTCTGGCTGCGTTGGAGGGTGCGCTTTTGTGTGCCGACGTGCCGCCGCAGTCGGTCGAGCTGGAGTTGACCGAGTCCCTGTTCATGGAACAGTCCAGCACGGTGCAGCGGAACTTGCAGCGCATACGTGAAGCAGGGGGTCGGACTGGCGATCGATGATTTCGGCACCGGCTATTCCTGTCTGGCGACGCTGAAGGATCTGCCGGCAACCAAGTTGAAGTTCGACAAAGCGTTCATCCAGTGTTTGCCGGACGACATCCGGGTGCTGGCCATTGTTCGGTCCATGACGGACCTGGCCCATTTTCTGGGCCTGGTGGTGGTGGCCGAGGGGGTTGAAACCGAAGCCCAGTTGCGGGCCTGTGAAGACGCCGGCCTGGAAGCCACGCAGGGTTACCTGCATGCGCGGCCCATGCCCGAGAACCAGTTGGTGAATTGGCTGGAGAATCACTGCCATGACCATTGACGCCACCGAACCCGGCCAACCCGTTCCAGACGAAGTGCTGGAGCAGCACATCCACAGCATCAACATTCCACCCCGGCCCAGCATCCTGGCCCGCGTCCAGGCAGAAATGGCGGCCGATGAGCCGGATTTCCGTGCGCTTGAAAAGCTCATCAGTGCCGACGTGGCGCTGGCGGGGGGGCTGGTGAAAACGGTCAACTCGCCTTATTTCGGCCTGAACCGGCGGGCCACGACGGTTCATGAAGCGCTGATGTTGCTCGGACTGGCATCGACTTGCAGGGCTGTGGCGGTTTTCTGTCTGAGGGGTGCGTTTCCCGATGCTGGTCATTTCGAGCGCTTCTGGGACGCATCGGCCAAGGTGGCGGCCCTGTCGGGTTGGTTGACCAAGCGACTGGGCTCGCTGAAGCTGGGGGCTGACGAGGCCTACACGTTCGGCCTGTTCCGGGACTGTGGCATCGTGATCCTGTTGCAGCGGTTCCCCACTTACCTGGCCACGCTGAAGGCGGCCAATGGCGAAAGCACGTTGTCGTTCACCGAGGTCGAACGCCAGCACCTGCCCACCGATCACACGGTCATCGGCCGCCTGCTGGTGCAGAACTGGTGGTTGCCCGACGACCTGTGCGAGGCCATCCGCCACCACCATGACAGTGGTTACCTTGCCGGGCCGGACACGGTACTGAACCGCAGGACGCGACAGATGATTGCCGTGGCCCAACTGGCGGAATACCTGCTGCAAAGGGCCACGGGTGGCGCGCAAACTTGCGAGTGGGCCAAGCTTGGCCCCGCTTGCATGGGCGTGCTCGACCTGGGGGCCGATCATCTGGTTGCGCTGCAAGCCGAAGCACGGGTCCAACTGGGCACGATGGTTTGAACAAAGGAGCACCCATGTCGTTCACCCGTTTCACACTCCTCGTCGTTGCAGCGGCCTCGTTGGCTGCTTGTGTGTCGCCACCGGCTGCGTTGAATTACACCGTGCCCAACCTGGCGCCCGAGGCGGCCTCCGGCCAGGTGGCCAAACCAGGCTGGGCCACGCAGCGGTTTGCCGTGGCGGCGGCCAATCCGCTGGCCACCGATGCGGGATACCAGGTGCTCAAGGCCGGCGGCAGCGCGGTGGATGCTGCGGTGGCGGTGCAGATGGTGCTCACATTGGTCGAGCCGCAGTCCAGCGGCATCGGCGGTGGTGCATTTTTGCTGCATGCCAACGGGGTGGCGGTGGAAGCCTATGACGGCCGCGAAACCGCGCCTGCTGCTGCCACGGAGAACCTGTTCATCAAGGCCGACGGCAAGCCCATGGCCTTCATGGAGGCGGTGGTGGGCGGCAAGTCGGTCGGTGTGCCCGGCACCGTTCGCATGCTGGAACTGGCCCACACGGAACATGGCAATCTGCCGTGGAGTCAGCTGTTCCAGCCCGCCATCACGTTGGCGGAGAACGGTTTTCTGGTCAGCCCCCGACTGCACACGCTGCTGGCCGTCGAGAAGGAACTGATCAAGGACCCCGTGGCGGCCGCTTACTTCTATGACGCTAACGGCAAGCCGTGGCCGGTCGGACACCGATTGAAAAATCCGGCCCTGGCGCAAGTGCTGCGTGGCCTGGCTGCTCACGGATCGAAAGCATTGAATGAAGGCCCCGTGGCCCAGGCCATCGTGGACAAGGTGCGCCAGCACCCCGCCAACCCCGGTGCGATGTCGGTCGCTGACCTCGCGGGGTACCAGCCGGTCAAGCGTCAGCCGCTGTGCCACGACATGACGGCATTCGACCAGCGCGTCTATTCCCTGTGCGGCTTCCCGCCGCCCAGCTCGGGCGCGTTGGCCATTGGCCAGATTCTGGGCATCATGGCCCATACCGACGCAGCCAGGAAGCCGCTGGTCGATGGCCTCCCCAGTGCAGACTGGTTGCACCTCTACACCGAAGCGGCCCGGCTGGCATTTGCCGACCGTGCCCAGTACGTGGCCGACCCCGCCTTTGTGGCGGCACCGGGCGGCGACTGGCGCACGCTGCTGGCACCCGACTACCTCGCGCAGCGGGCCACACTCATCGGGCCGCAAAGCATGAAAACCGCCACGCCGGGCCAGCCGGGCGGTGTGAAGGTGATGAGCCATGCCAGCATGCCCGACCAGCCCGAATACGGCACCAGCCACATCAGCATCGTCGACGCACAGGGCCGGGCGGTGGCCATGACCACCACCATTGAAGCGGCTTTCGGCTCGCGCCAGATGGTCAACGGCTTCCTGCTGAACAACGAGCTGACCGATTTCAGTCTGACCCCGCGTGATGCCAAGGGCCAGCCCATTGCCAACCGGGTCGAGCCTGGCAAGCGCCCCCGTTCGTCCATGTCGCCCACGCTGGTGTTCGACAAGGCCACTGGCAAGCTGGTGATGAGCGGTGGCAGCCCCGGCGGGGCCGCCATCATTCACTACACGGCCAAGTTGCTGTATGGCACCCTGAACTGGGGGCTGAACGCGCAGCAGGCCATCGACCTGCCCAACTTCGGTTCGTTCAACGGCCCCACGGCGCTGGAAGTCAACCGCTTCCCGGCGGCCACGGTGCAGGCCTTGCAGGCACGGGGCCACACCGTCAACCAGCAGGACCAGACCAGCGGCCTGCAAGCCATCCAGGTGCGCCCCGGTGGGGGCTACTTCGGTGGGGCCGATCCACGCCGCGAAGGCGTGGTCATGGGCGACTGAGTGCGTCCAGCGCCCGGCGTCTGACCACACGGCCGGGGTTCAGCGTGTTGAGCGGGTCCAGTGCCTGCTTGATGCGCGCCATCAGGTCCAGCGCCACCCCTGATTTGTAGTGGTGCAGCGTGTCGGCCTTCAGTGCGCCGATGCCGTGTTCGGCGCTGATGGAGCCGCCGAACGCCACCACCGTGTCGTACACCAGTGTGTTCACCCGGTCTTCGTGGTCGCGCAGGAAGGCCGCCGCGTCCTGCCCGACAGGTGCCTGCACATTGAAGTGCAGGTTGCCGTCGCCCAGGTGTCCGAAGTTGACCAGCCGGATGCCGGGCAGCGCGGCTTGCAGCACCTGGGTGGCTTGCTCGACGAAAGCGGGAATGGCCGAGGCCGTGACCGATACATCGTGCTTGATGTTCAACCCCTCCTGGGCCTGCGCCAGCGGAATGCTCTCGCGGATGTGCCACAACTGGTTGGCCTGGGCGATGCTTTCGGCCACCACCGCGTCGGTCACCAGGCCTTGTTCGAATGCCCGTTCCAGCAGCGCGTCGAACCGGGTGCGGGCATGGGCCTCGCTCTCGTGGTCGCTGTTTTCCAGCAGCACGCAGTAGGGGGTGTCGCGCCACAGGGGCACCCGCAGTTGCGGGCAGTGCGTGTCCACCAGGCTGAGTGCAAACTGGCCCATCAGCTCGAAGCCGGTCAATCCGGCACCCAACTGGTGGTGGGCCAGACCCAGCAGGGCCACGGCTGCCTCCAGCGTGGGCACGGCGGCCCAGGCCGTCAGGCTGGCTGCCGGGGCGGGGCACAGCTTCAGGCTGGCGGCGGTGATGATGCCCAGCGTGCCCTCGCTGCCCACAAACAGATGGCGCAGGTCGTAGCCGGTGTTGTC
>DDUQ01000141.1:9991-10304 GCA_002344885.1 Comamonadaceae bacterium UBA2334 | reverse complement strand
GGGGCCAGCCAGCGGGCCTTGAGCGGCGGGGCAAACACGCGTTCGAGCTTGGCATCGGCCACCGTGGCGGCGGGCCACACGCCGAGCGTGGCCATGCGGTCCAGCACCTTGTCGCGCGCGGCCTGGGCGAGGCCGGGTGACCGGTCAGGGCGCAAGCGCGACGGGCGCTGCGGCAAGGCCACCAGCAGCGCCGCTTCGGCATGGCTGAGTTGGGCTGCCGATTTGCCCAGGTAGGCCCGGCTGGCCATTTCCACGCCCTGAATCTGGCCGCCCATGGGGGCATGGTGGAGGTAGAGGGTGAGGATGTCGCGTT
>DDUQ01000141.1:376-9783 GCA_002344885.1 Comamonadaceae bacterium UBA2334 | reverse complement strand
CGGCCAGATCGATGTGGAGGGTGCGGATGTCGCGTTTGGACAGGTGCCACTCCAGTTGCATGGCACGTGCCATCTGCCGGAGCTTGTCGGCAAGCGAGCGGCGAGGTGCGCCGGGCGGGTCGCTGCCGTCAGGCGGCTGGCCTGCAACCGGTGTGTCCAGGATGCGGGCCACCTGCATCGTCAGCGTGGAACCGCCTGAAATCACCTCCCCATGGCGAACCCACTGCCACGCCGCCCGCATGAGGGCGAGGGGGTTGATGCCAGGGTGCCAGTCAAACCAGCGGTCTTCGTAGTGGCGCAGGGCCTGCAGGTACAGCGGCGACACGGCTTCCGGTCGGGTGGGGTGGCGCAGCGCGCCGTCGGTGCTGGCCCAGGTGCGCAAGGGCGTGCCGTCTGCCGCCAGCACCACCAGTGTGCCGGGGGTGTTTGCACCTTGGAGTGCTGCTGCGGGCAGGGGAAAGAGCAGGTCCAGTGTTTTTAATAGGCATAGCAATAAGGCCATGCCCATAAAGCGGCAAATACAATTTTTATTCAATATTTTGAGTGGTGCATGCTTCAGCCTGCGGACAAGTGGGTGCAGGCTGGCCAGTGCGTCAGCGCCACGTGCCGACCATCTCTGCGAAGGCATCACTTCGCTCTGGGGTCCAACACCGAAATGTCGGCCTCCGCTTTCCCCACGCCCCGCACATCCGGGCGGTACATGTCTTCGGCAAATGGTGCCGGTACCGTGAACCTGCCAGGTGTCACCACGCGCAGCACGTAGAACAGGTGCAGCGGGCCGTCGCGCAGGTCGGCGGCGGCCACAAAACGGTCGTCTCTGAACTCGCGGTGCTTGATGCGTGCATCGGCCATCGCTTCGCCCACATTCACGTCTCCCACCGTGAAGTCGCTGGCCCGGGTGCCCTGGCTGAGGTTGAAGTTCTCGACCTCCATGCCGGCGGGCACGCGTTCGACCACCAGTGCATCCTTAATGCGCTGTTTGGCCTGTGCCTTCACCCGCACCACCACCATGTCGCCCACGTGGAACTGCCGACCCGTGATGGCTTTTCCATCGACGGTCCACCAGCTGCGCTCCAGCGAAATGCGGTCGTCGCGCGGTGCCAGCGGTTTGACGGCGTAGCCCTCAGCTGCCACTTCGGCAAACAGCGTGTCTTTGCCGGTGTTGGCCACAGTCACGCCCCGTTTCAGGGTGGCGGTGTCGAAGCTGCGTTGCTCGGTGGTCTTGCTGCTCAGCGCCTGGGGTGCGGTGCCCGTTTGCAGGCTGGCCGACCAAGGCGCATCGCTGGTGCCACCGGCGGCGCGGGCGGCCAGGAACAGTGACAGGCGTTCCTGGGTGGACAGGTACTGGCGCTTTTCGAACGTGGCGGCCAGGTCCAGCAGCAGGTTGTCGCGCTTGGGGTGTGCCACCTGGTGGCGGTGCAGCAGGGCATAGGCCAGCGCGTGGTCCCGCAGGGCCGAGCCGTAGTCGCCCAGCCACTCGTCGTACCCGCCTTGGCTGCTGGTGCTGGGGCCAACATTGGGATTCAGGCCGTAGGCCAGTTTGAGTGCGTCGTCCAGCGCCACGGTGGCACGGGCTTCGTCACCCATGAGCTTCAGGGCCAGGCCCAGGTGCACCAGTGCCAGCGGCGAGCGGGCGTTGCCGCGCCACTCGTCGTGCAGGGTGCGCAGCGTGGCCAGCGGTGCCTTTTGCGCACGCGCCAGGATGTAGCCCGCGTGAGCCGCCTCGGCCAGGCGCTGGTGCGCCATGCGCAGGCTGTCCACCACTCGGTAATCGGCCACGCGGCCTTCTGCGTTGCGGGGCACGTCTTTGGGTGGTCGGGTTTGCAGGCCCGGTGCTTTTTGCAACTGCTCCAGCAGCGACTGGGTGGCGCGCTGCAGCAGGAGCTCGGGCACAGCAAAGCCGGCATCGTGTGCGTCTTGCAAAAAGCCGGTAACGTAGGCGCTCAGCCAGCCTTCATAAGGGTTGCTGGCCGCCCACAAGCCAAACCCGCCTTGCGGCTGCTGCATGCCCGACAGGCGGCCAAAGGCCGCGTCCAGGCGCTTGGCGCGTTCTTCTCGGCTCAGCGGTTTCATGCCGTATGCAGTGGCCCCGGCTTCGTCAATGAACACCAGCGGGTAGGCGCTGCTGGTGGTTTGCTCCAGACAGCCGTAGGGGTACATCAGCAAGCCCTGCACGGCACTTCGCACGTCAATGGGCGGTTTGTTCGACAGCGTCAGGGTCACGTTGGCCGAGCCCGCCCAGAACGCGTCAGTCAGCGTGGTGTCAAGCTTGAACGTGCCGTCGGGTGCAATGCGCACCTGCCGTGCCTCGCGCACCAGTGGCGTGGTGGGTTGCACCTGCAGCGCGGCTTCGCGCACCACCTTCAGCTTGCCTGCCGTCACGGTGAGCTTGATGGGGGCCAGGCCCCATGCATCGGTGGCCTCTGCTGTGTAGCGCAGCACGGTGCGTTGCTGGTTGGCCAGCTTGACCGGGGCATGTTGGCCGGTGATGCGCAGCGGCGCACCCGATTCGACCTTGACAGTCACCTCTTGGGCCTGGCCAGACAGGTTGGTCACGTCCAGCGCAAGGGTGGCGCTGTCGCCCGGCGAAATGAACCGTGGCATGGCCAGCTCGGCCACCAGCGGGGCGGCCACCACCATCTCGGCATCGGCGCTGGCATAGCTGTCGGGCGTGCTGGCCACGGCCATCAGGCGCAGGGTGCCGTTGAAGTCGGGCAGGTTGAGCGGGATGGTCGCCTCACCCGCGTCGTTCAGCGCCACCGGCCCGCTGAACAGATCTACCAGGCGCACCTTGCGCGGCAGGCTTTGGGTGTCGCGTTTGCCCGCGTCGCCACCGAAGCGCTGACGTGCGGTGTTGCCGTCCATCTTTTCAATCAGCTTGCCGTAGATGTCCAGCAAATCTGCGTCGTAACGGTGTTTGCCGAAAAAGAAGTCGCTGGGGTTGGGCGTGGCGTAGCGGGTGATGTTCAGAATGCCCACGTCAACCGCCGACAGCGTGACCATGGCCTGTTGCCCGGCCACGCCTTTCAACGGCTGGCCCTTGGCATCGGTCAGCTTCACGGTGACCGGTACGGTTTTTTCGGGCATGGTCTTGGCCGGTGCGGTGATGGTCAGCTTGTGCTGCCGCGTCTCGCGGGCCAGCGGCAGATGGGCCAGCCCCAGCGCACGGGCGGGGGTGATGCGGTCGCCCGCACTGCCGGGGCGGAACACCACGGCAGCTACGTACAGGTCGTGCCGACTCCAGCTGGGGTCGATGGGGATCTCCAGCGTGGTGCCACCCACGCGGACTTTCACGCGCCGTTGGTACAGCACACGGTCGCCTTCCACGGTCACCAGTGCTTCCCCGTCGTGCGGCGGGGTGAGTGTGACCCGCGCCTTGGCCCCGGCCTGGTAGGGTGCGCCTTCCAGTTTCATGCCCACCCGGTCGGGGCGGTTGCCCATGTCGTCGGCATCCTGCGCGTTCCAGCCGGCGTAAAAGCGGTAGCGGGCCGTCAGGCGGGTGGTGGGGTCAAGCACCTCCAGTCGGTAGCGGCCGTAGGTGACGGGCAGGTTGACGGTGGTTCGGGCGCTGATGTCCAGGCTGCGGGCCTCAACGAGTTCTTCCGCCTCATTGAACCCGCTGTGCCAGCCGCGCTGGTCGTCGTAGCGCCAGTACCATTGCCGGTCTTCGCGCACCAGGCGCACCTGCAAGCCTTTGGCGGGCACCGGTTTGCCCTGTGCATTGACGCGGATCAGCTCGAAACCCGCCAGACCACCCTCCTGCGTGACATCGCGTTCGAACAGCGGGCGCACGCCCACCAGCGTGTCGGCGGGCCACCAGCTGCGTTCTACGGATCGCACCACCGGTCGTCCGCCCGATTCGAGCAGGCTGAACACGGCGCGCAGCTTCATCGGAGAGGTGCGTTCCGCAAACTGCAGTGGGACGTTGATGCTGGCCCTGCCCGAGTCGCCCAGCGTCGATTCGCCGATGTCCTGACGCTGGCGGGCGGCATCATCGGCCACGTCACCGAAGATGAACCCTGGCCAGGCCTGCGGGAGTGCCTGCCGGTGGCGTTCGGACGTGGCGCTGATTTGCAGCGTGTTGCCCGCAGCAGGTGCGCCGTACAGGTAGGTGCCCTCCACCTCAATGGCCAGTTCGCCGCTGCCGGTCAACACCGCGTCTGGTGCTTTCAGGTCCAGCTTCATGCGTTCGGGCAGGAATTCTTCGACCTGGAACGTCCAGACGGTGTCCGCCCGCTTCGCTGCCGGGTCCAGCCGGGCTTCCAGTGCCCAGCGGCCGGTCGGTGCGCTGGGTGGCAGGCTCAGGGTCTGCTGGTAGTAGGCCGTTCCCAATGCGGCGGGGCGCACGATCTGGGTGGAGATACTTTCGCCGTCGGGCTTTTTCAGTGTCAGTGTGACCGGGGTGGCGGCACTGCCGCCGGGGGCGGGCAGGGGCTTGCCATCGGCATCGCGCGCCAGCAGCGACACCGCAAACGATTCGCCTGGTCGGTACAGGTCTCGTCCGGCGTACACAAAGAGCTTCTGGTTGCGCGACGGATGGCCGCCTGCGTCGAATTCCGAGAGGTCCAGGGCGGGGTCGCGCAAGGCCAGCACGGACATTTCTTTGCCCCGCCGTGCCACCACGGCGCGCGCTTTGTCCAGCCTGGCGGTCAGCGCGGCGTGGCCGTCGTCGCCAGTGGTGGCCTGGCCCAGGGACTTGCCGCCGTCGTCCATCAGCGTCAGGGCCACGCCCTTGATGGCCTCACCTGTCTTGAGCGAGGTGGTGAACACATCCAGCTGGCCCGCGTGGCGGCGCACGTGAAGCCCGATGTCGGTGACATAGAAATACGTCACCTGGTAGTCCCAGCCGAAGCGGCCGGGCTGGTTCATCACCGCCACGTACAGGCCTGGCTCCTGCAGTTCCTTGATTTTTTCCACCGGCAGGTAGCTCACGTTGCGGCGGTTGGGGCGTGTGTCGGTCACGAAGCGCGAGGCATACACGCTGGTGGCCTTGCCGCGCAGTTCATCCAGCTGGTAGCCGCCCACCGTCCCCTTGAGCTTGCGGGCCGGGTCGATCCAGCCACCGTGGTCAGTCTCGTCGGTTGCCTCACCCTCTGCCTGCTGGTCGCTGCGCCGGGCGTCCGGGCGCCCGCCGACCTGCTCCAGGAAAGCGGGCAGCGCATCGGCGTTCACGCGCAGGAACTGCACATCCACCTCGGGTGTGTTGACAGTCACCACCGGCAGGCCGCCGTTCTGGCCGGCAGGCAGCACCACGCCTTTGCTGGCGAAGTAGAAGGCTTCGGGCATGGATTCGCTTTTCACGGTGCAACCGTGCGCCGTGCCCAGCGTGCCGCCGCTGGCCGCGCTGATGCTTTCCGACAGCTTGAGGTAATAGGTCCGGTCGGGTGTGGCGTTCGGCAGGAACAGCATGCGTGGGTTGTCACCCAGCACCCATCGGGCGGGCACAGCGGTGGCCGTTTCGGCTTTTTCCCCCTCGCTGGCCTGGATCAGCTTGCCCCAGTTCTGGGTGCGTGCCAGTGGCTGGGTGAACATCACCGCCACGGCGGGCGAGCCGTCCAGCAGACGCGGTTTGCAGTCCACCCACGCAAAGGGCTCGGTGGTGCCTGCCTGCGGCGCAGGGGTGTCGGCGGGCTGGAGCAAGTGACTGCCCCACCACAGTGCTGCGGACAACGCGGCTGCGACCGGTATTGCGACACCGACCGGACTGAGTTTGATCATGAGTCCCTCACCTTCTGGCAAAACAGTGGGTGAGTGTGGCACGGCTTGGGGGGCATTGTCTGAAAGTTGGGCGTGTCACTCGGGAGGTGTCAGTCCGTGTGTGTCAGTTTCGATGTGGTGTGTGTCGATGTGGCGCGTGGCGCTCGCGTAACATGGCGGCTCTTTTCATTTTCAGACAGCAGGAGCACACCATGTTCAAAAAAATTCTGGTTCCTTCCGACGGCTCGGTTCAGTCTCACAAGGCTGCGATCGTGGCGGCTGACCTGGCCAAAAGCCAGGGCGCGGAAGTCGTGGGCATTTACGTGATCGACCCGTTTCCCTTCATCGGCGTGGGCGACGCGTCTGCGGTGGGCTTGCAGGCCTACATGGCTGAGGCGCAGGCCGCCGCCGGACAGTCGCTGGCCGACATCCGCACCATGTGCGAAGAAAAGGGCGTCAAGTTTGCCGGTGACACCATCGAGCGCACGTCGGCCTACGAGGGCATCCTGGAAACCGCCAAGGCAGAAAAGTGCGACCTGATCGTGATGGGTTCGCACGGCCGCCGGGGCATTCAGGCGCTGATTCTGGGCAGCGTGGCCCAGAAAGTGCTGACACACACCGACCTGCCGGTGATGATCATCAAGGGCTGACAGACCCCGTAGGGTGGGGCGGCGGGTTCAGCGCCTGAACTTGCCGCTTGCGTCGATGATGGACAGGTCGATGAAGTCCATCCCGCTGTGGTCTGTGTCGCTGTAGCCGATGGTCAGACCACCCAAATCGAAGTTTCGGATCCCTTCCAGCGCGTCGCGCAGTTTGCTGCCTGTGGGTTTGGGGCCGGCACGCTGCAGGCCTTCAGCCAGCACCTTGGCTGCCGTGAACCCCTCCATCATCGCGGGCGATACCCCGGCCAAGCCCTTGGCTCTGGCCAGTTCGGCGGCTTCCTTGGTCAGGACGTAGTTGATCGTGCGTTCGCTGGGGAACACCTGCGTCACGATGACGCCGCGTGCATGCTCGCCCAGCAGCTTGATGAAACCGTCGGAGGCGTTGTTTGACAGCGTGACGATCTGGGCCCTGGAGCCTGCGTCGCGGATGGCACGCGTGCCGGTGGCCACACTGCCGGCCGAGCCCAGAAACAGCACCGCCTGTGCCTCTGATTGCTTCACTTTCTGTGCCGCTGCCGTGAAGTCGGGTTTGTCGCGCGGAAACTTTTCTGCCCACAGGGGCTTCATCGCCACCTTCTCGAACCCGGCCTGGGCACCTTGGGCCGCATCGGTCCCGAAGGAGTCGTTGGTTTGCAGCACGGCAATTCGGGTGATGCCGAGGCCCGCCAGGTGCTCGACGGCCCGCATCGCTTCCTTCTGGTACGTGGCGCGCACATTGAAAACCCAGGGATTCACGGGCTGGTGCAGCACCATGGCACCTGTGCTGGGAGCGATCAGCGGCACCCTGCGTTCGGCCAGCAGGGGCAGCAGCGCCTCGCTGTGGGGGGTGCCCCGGTTCAGGAACAGGGCGATGACACCTTGTTTGTCGATCAGGTCCGTGGCGACGGCGACGGTCTGCTTGGGGTCGAACTGGTCATCAACCGACAGCAACTCGACCTTCTGGCCGTGGATACCGCCCCGTGCGTTCAGCGCATCCAGGTACAGGCGTGCGCCTTCGGTGTTTTCTTTCACGCCTGCAGCCACGGCCCCTGAAAAACCGGAGGGTTGACCGATGCGCACCTGTGCCCCAGCAGGCCCACTGGTCACAGCACAGACCAAGACAAGCACCGCCAGGGCGCTGGCACCGCACAAGCGGGATATGAACAAAGGGGGCATGGGTGTTTCTCCAACGGTGCACAGGTGTTGTTCCAGCGCGCAGGGCGGTTTGCAGTGGCTCAGCGCGGGGGGTTTGGGGCACAAGTGTGCACATGTTTGGTGTCGGCGTGGCCAAAGACCCGATGGCACGGTTTGTCATCACCCGTCCTTAGAATCTTTGCCTCCTCATTCAGGGCCACTTCATGTCGTCAAGTCCAGTCACGGTTCGCCAGTCCCATTCCCCCGACCTTTGCGACGATGGTCATGGCCTCATTTGCATCCGCGGTGCCCGCCAGCACAACCTGAAGGGCGTGGACCTGGACATCCGCACCGGCGAGTTGACGGTGGTCACCGGCCCCAGTGGGTCGGGCAAGTCCAGCCTGGTGTTCGACACTCTGTTTGCCGAAGGCCAGCGCCGTTACGTCGAGACTTTCAGCGCCTACGCCCGCCAGTTCCTGGACCGCATGGACAAACCGGCGGTGGACCGTGTGGACGGCGTGCCGCCTGCCATCGCTATCGACCAGACCAACCCGGTCCGCAGCTCGCGCTCCACCGTGGGCACCATGACCGAGCTGAACGATCACCTGAAGCTGCTGTTCGCGCGCGGCGCACAGCTGTTCGACCGCGTCACCGCACAGCCGGTGCGGCACGACAACCCCGACACCATCCTGGCCGAGTTGCGCCACCGGGTGGCTGCCGCCACCGTCCATGGTGTGGAGCCGCGCCTGGTGGTCACGTTTCCGGTGGTGCTGCCTGCCGACACCACGGCGCAGGACGTGGAAACCTGGCTGGCCGCCAGCGGCTACACGCGGGTGCAAGCCGAGCGGCTGGTGACGGTGGATGACGCGGGTGACGGCCAGGAGCCTGCCAAGGCTGTCAAAAAAACAGCAGCTAAGAAGTCAACACTAACAAGCGGTGGCGGCCAAAAAGTCATCAAAATCATCGACGTGGTGGCCGACCGCTTCCGGCTGGGGAACGTGGAGCACGCCCGCGCCATGGAGGCGCTGGAGGTGTGCCTGCGCCGTGGTCACGGTCAGGTGCGGGTGTACGCGCTGCCGGTGGAAGGCGACGGCGTCGCGGGTGCCGGTGCGCCGGCTGACGCGGGTGCCCCTGCCGCCGAGTCACTGGTCTGGGCCTTTTCGGCCAGCCTGCAGTGCCCTGAAAGCGGTCTGCGCTACGCCGCGCCCACGCCGTCGCTGTTCAGCTTCAACTCGGCCCTGGGTGCGTGTGACACCTGTCGGGGGTTTGGCCGGGTGATCGGGGTGGATTACGGCCTGGTTATTCCCAACGACAAGCTCACCCTGCGCGCCGGGGCCATTAAGCCGATGCAGACCCCCGCCTGGAAGGAATGCCAGGACGACCTGATGCGCCATGCAGAGGCAGAGGGCATTCCGCGCGACACACCCTGGAACAAGCTCACGCCCGAGCAGCAGCGCTGGGTCATCGACGGCAGCACGAACTGGAAAGGCAACTGGAACAAGGCCTGGTATGGCGTGGCCCGGTTCTTCGAGTACCTCGAAACCAAGGCCTACAAGATGCACATCCGGGTGCTGCTGTCCAAATACCGCAGCTACACCGAATGCCCGTCGTGCCACGGTGCGAGGCTGAAAACCGAGAGCCTGCTGTGGCGTTTGGGCACGAAGGTGCAGGCTGACGCGGTGTTGCCCCCGGCTTTGCGTTTCATGCCAGCCGGGGTGTCGTGGAGCCGTGCGCAACTGGAGGCCCTGCCGGGGCTGGGGCTGCACGATTTGATGCAACTGCCCATTGCGCGGTTACGGGCGTTTTTCGAGGCGTTGCAGGTTTCTTTGGGGGAGGTTGCTTCTTCCGCCCTGCCGGGCGCGGGTGACGTTGTTTCACTCGCTGCGTCGGCAAGGGGTGAGCCGCCCTCCGCATACTGCGAGCAGAAATTGTCGG
>DDUQ01000141.1:0-131 GCA_002344885.1 Comamonadaceae bacterium UBA2334 | reverse complement strand
GGGCGGCTCACCCCTTGCCGACGCGGACCTTGCTGGGGTTGCGTCCGAAAGCCAATGCCAAAGCGCATCGCAGGCGAGGGAGTCCGCATCCGAATCCGGCACAGGCGCGCCAACCCGCAGCGCAGCGGGAA
>DDUQ01000088.1 GCA_002344885.1 Comamonadaceae bacterium UBA2334 | reverse complement strand
CATCGGGGGCGTGCAGGTGGGCGTTGCCGGCCATCAGGTCGGCCCATGCCTGGCGCAGCGCGTCGGGGTGGGCCAGCAGGTGGGCCGCATCGGGCACCGCAGACGTGGCTGGCGAGGCGCCGCCCTGGGCGGCTGGGGGGTAGTGGTCGTGGTGCGGATGGGTCACGGCGTGGGCTTTCTTGCGCGGTGTCAGAAACGGGCCTTGGCCTGCAGGTAATAGAAGCGGCCAGGTGGGTCTTGCACCGAACCGGTGGCGCTGTAGTTGGCCGGTTGGCGACGGTTGGTGAGGTTGTCGATGCCGAACGCGGCCGACCAGGTCTTGCTGAACTGGTAGGCCAGCTTCACGTCCAGCGTGCCGAAGCTGCTGTTGGTGGGGGCCGGGGTGGGCGTGGGGGCCACCACCGCGTTGCTGGCGTAATAGTCCTTCAGGTAGCGCCCCTGTACATCCAGGCGCCAGCCATCGCGCTCGTAACGCGAACCCAGCCGCCAGGTGTTCCGGGCGCGCTGGGTCAAACGGGCACCGGTGAGGCCGTCCTTGGCGTCCAGGTAGTCCCAGCCACCGGTGACCGACCAACTGGGGTTGAAGCGCCACGACAAGGCCAGCTCGGACCCCTTCAGTTTGGCTTTGCCCACGTTGGTGTACACGCTGCGCGTGGTCACACCAGCCGGGTCACCCGCCACGCTGGGCCGCTGCACCGACTGAATGAGATTGGTGACGTTGGAGTTGAACAGCACCCACTCGCCCTGCAGGCGCTCGCCCCGGTAGGCGGCGGCCAGTTCCCAGGCCTTGTTCTCTTCGGGCTGGATGTTGGGTTGCCCCAGAATCAGGAAGCGGCCGCGCACGAAGCGGGCGTATTGTTCCAGCGCAGACGGTGCGCGGTAGGCCTCGCCGTAGCCCAGGCGGAAGTTCCAGGGCCCGGGCGAATAAGACACCGACGCGCGGGGTGTGGTAGCGCTGCCGAAGGTTGAAAAATCGTCAAACCGCAAGCCGGCCAGCAACTGCCAGTCAGGCGCAAAACGCCACTCGTCCTGCACCAGCAGGTGCTTGTTGTCGGTCTTGGCCACCGTGGGCACGATGCTGACGGCCAAGTCGTCCTTGCGAATGCCACCCCCCACCACCACCGAATGCGCGTCCAGGTCGAGCGCATAGCGCACGTTCAGCTCGATCTGGTCGTAGTCGGTGGTTTCGATGGTGGGGAAGCTGCGGGTGGTCGAAGCCTTGGCGTTGCCTTTGGCCAAATCTGCCGACAGCACCCCTGCGCCCACCGCACCTTTGTAACGCAGGGCATAGGTGTTGCGCTTCTCACGCTCGTAGGCGGTGAAGTCGGTGATGGGTGCGCGGGCCGTACGGGCGGGGCCGGTGTCGTTCTGGTCCACCGACTCCAGCAACCAGCGCAGCTCATGCCCTGGGGCCAGCGCCAGCACGCCTTCGTAGTTGAGAAAGGTTTCGTCCAGTTTGCTCAGGTCGTAGGTGGTGGCGGCCGTCCCGGGGTAGCGGAACAGGTCTTTCTTGCGTTGTGACACGCTCAGGCGGTGGCCGGTGCGTTCGGTACCGGCATTGATCGTGGCACCCAGGTTGACCGTGTCGCGCTGGCCGCCTTCAATGGCGCCCACGGTCAGTTGGGCCGAGCCACCCAGGGCCTGCCCAGGCTTGGGCGCTTTGGTGATGATGTTGATGACACCAGCGGTGGCATCGGCACCATACAAGGCAGACATGGGGCCGCGCACGATTTCGACCCGTTCAACCTCTTCCAACCCCATCAGGTTCAGGCCCGGACCGCCGTACTTGCCGGTGCGGCGCAGCCCGTCGACCAGCAACAGCACGGGCGAACCGGCGTTGGAAATCAGGCCGCGGATGGCCACAAAGCTGCTGCTGCCATTGGCCCGGGCGTCGACACCAGTGGCCATCTTGAGCGCCTCGGGCACGTTGTTGCCAGCAAACGCCTCCAGGTCGTTGGCCGAAATGACCTGAACCGACGCCTGCACGTCCTGGATGGCCTGGGCCTGACTGGTGGCAGACACCACCACGGTGGACAACTCGCCAGCCGGTGTTGGATTGGAGGTAGCCTGGGCCGCAGCCAGGGTTGGTAAAGCCAGCAGGATGGACACAGGCAGTGCTTTGAGTTGGAAGTGTTTCATGGTGCTCTTTCTGTTGTGGTGGCGAATAGGGTCGATTCATTGGACGGGTTGAGATGCGTGTGAATGCTTCACCCCGTCTGTGTAAAAAAGAGGTGTGTCAGACACACCCCAACCTTGGAAAACACAAAAAAGTAGTCATTTCGGCGTCACGAAAATGGCTGACAGTCTGGCCATCAGCGACCGATGCTCATGACCAACACCCCAAGCTCCTGCGGTGCCCGGCCTTGAACACTCACCCAATGGCTGCCAGCTGTCAGGTCGTACTGGACGATTTTTCGGATGGGTTGGCAGCCGCTGTGCTCGCACATCACGCCTTCCAGCTTGGTGGTGGCGGTGTACACATCGATCCAAGCCATTTGATCAACGGCCACGCGGTAGCGGGCCTCTCGGGGCACGTTCACTTTGACCATAGCCGCATAGCTGCCGGGCTGGCACCAGTCAGACATACACGGCTCCAAACGGACACGCATCGTCTGCCCGGCCTCCGACGCCATGTCGATCTGATTGCGCTGTAGCACCCCTGGTACAGACCGTCCTGGGGCGTGCCATGCGGCGAGCAATTCTGGCCACTCGCACGTGGCCGAACCCATGCTGCCTGTTGCGGCGGTTGGATACGTGGTTTGTCCAAAGGATGTGGCGCCCCAAACAAGAGTCAGCACCGTCAGGAGGGATTTCATGTCGCAACTCCATCCACTGCGCAGCGCACCGGCCCCAACGGTTCGCAGCTACACGCCAGGATGTGAGTGCTTCGGTCAAACTGCGCCAAGGGCTGTCGAATCCAGCGCACCTCGCCTTCCAGCAAGCGCACCTTGCAGCCACCGCACTCACCCGACTGGCAGTCGGCACTGGGCAGATGCTCCCACAAGGTGTTGAGCAGCACGCCTTGCTCCAGCGGCAACGGGCCTTTGCCTTCCAACACGACGCTGGTCGCCAGCGGTGCCACCGCTTCCACAGGGCCCACCGACACAGACGCAGGTGCGGGCTTCCTTGTCGCCCTTTGGCCCCACAAGGCTCCCACACCCACCAACGTCAAACCCAATGCAGCCACCAATGACAGCAGCCCCAGACCCAACAGAGTTTGTGCAAACATGGGGTCAGCCTTTCAGTGAGGTGCGATGGGCAACCGCCGTGTTGGCAGGCCAGGAGGCCGATGTCCCGGCCGGGCCACCTGCTTGAGCAGGCACAGTTGACGGCATGGCAGCCCTGCGGCGTTCAAGCTCACGCTTGACCCACATCCACAGCCCAGTGAGCGACAGCAGCACCAATACCCAGCCCATGACGTTGCTCCAGGCCATTTCGCCCGGACCTTTGCCAAAGAAGAATGCGCCTGAATGCAATTCGCGCATGAACTGGTGCAAAGCCACTTTGGGGTCTTCCAGTTTGGGAAGCAGCTTGTTGGCTTTCATGGCCGGGCCGTAGGGCTGCCAGTTTTCGCCATCTTTGGTGAAGAAAGGCTTGCTGTCGGCCATTTCACCGCGCCCCCCGGAAATGGCCAGCACGCCACCGTCAGCCAGAGACACCAGTTGACGCACCCGACCTCGACGCACGGCTTTCCATTCGCCGTCTACCTGCGCCCAAATGGCCATGCGCGTGGCAACAATGGGCGTGGCAGTTGACCCCAAGGCAGCCGCACCCACAATTTCCTGACCGCTGAAGTGCTCCAGCACCTGCACCTTGTCACCCTGAATGGCATTCAGGCCCTGGGCGTTGCCAATCCAGGTGGTGCCATCGGCGGTTTGCGTGAAGGCGGTGATAGGCAGGCGCTCGGGGGCCTTTTCTGCCCCCATCCAGCTCATGGGCACCTGGATGTGCGTCACACTGCGCATGGCAATCAGGATGCCGCTGACGGCCATCAGCGTCATGGGAATGGCCAGGATGATGGCCACCCACAGGTGAATGCGGCGCGCCGTCCAGGGTTTGCGGGGTTGGCTCATGTCAGCTGCCTCAGAAAGCGGTGGTGAATTCCACGCCCAGCGTGCGGCCCACGTCTTGCACGCCGTTGCTGGTTTCGTAGCGCTTGTCGGTCAGGTTGCGGCCATACACCGACAGGCGCGCGGCGTTTTTGCCCAGCTTGAAGTCGTAGCCCAGCCCGAGGTCCAGACGGGTGTACCCGCCCAGCCAGGCCGTTGTGTCGGTGGTGCTGCCCTTGTAACTGGCCACGTGTTTGATGGCACCGGTCAGGGTGTAGGCACCCCAGCCGTGGCTGACCGACACGTCCAGGATGTTCTCGGGCGTGGTGCCGTTGGCCGAATTGGACAGGCTGGTGAAGTGCGTCAGGCTGGCACGGTAGCTGCTGCGTGCCGAGAAATTGCCCGCCGTGGCCAGCTCGATGCCCGCACGTTGGGTGTCGGCCTGCCCATAGCAAGGCAATGGCGTCTGGCCTGCAGCCAGCGACAGGGCGCCAGTCGCAGGCACCGCGCCCGCACGGCAGGTTTGGGTGCTGTTGTTGGTGGCCTTGTAGGTGTAGCCCACCACCGATTTCTCGTTGACGACCTTGCGCTGGAAGAAGTTGACCGATGGGTTGAACAGCGCACTGAGTTTGCCCTCCACCCCCAGTTCCCATTTTTTCTGCTCGTCGTCACCAAACTTCACGCCGGGCGCCGGGTTCAGCCCCCCTTGCACGGGCTGCTTGCCCTGGCTGTAGCGGGCGGCCAGTTTCCATTCCTTGCTCAGGTCATACGCTGCGCCCAGGCTCAGGAAGCTGGCAGCAGGCAAGGTGCGGTTCTGGTAGCGCAGGGGCGAGTTCACACCGCCGGGTGGCTGGGCGCCGCCGATGTAGTAGTCCAGCCCGTGCACCACGTGCACACGGTCGCGGCGGTAGCTGCCGTCCAATGCAATGCCGTTGGCCAGCTTGTGCTCCACCTGGGCAAACCAGCCGTTGGTTTTTTCTTCACGGTGGATGCCTTCGTAGTACTGCTGGCCGTTGGGCGCATCCCAATGCACGCGGTCCAGCCCCACAGCCACCTTGGTGGCACCCAGGTCAACGTTGTGGCGCAGGTAGAAGTGCGTCAGCAGGTTGTCGTTCTGCACAGCGGAGTACGGCCCCGCAGCGGTGTTCGCTGTCCAGAATTTCTGCTTGCTTTCCGCACGGGTCAGGCCGAACAGCGTGGTGTGCTGGCCCGTCCAGGCTTTGCTGCCCGTGACCGAGTAAATGCTGGTGCGCGAAGGGTCCATGTACCAGCTACCCTGGCCCGTGCCGTGGCTGTTGGCGTTGGGAATTTGAAACGAACCGTCGTCCTGGTAGGCCATCAGGTCCACCAGCCAGCCAGCGGTTTCAAACCCGCCTTTGACGAGGCCGGCGGTGTTTTCGCGACCCTGGTTGTAGGCGGCACCGTTGTCAAGTTTGTCGCTGGGGCCGTTGGTGTCAGCACGGGAAACCACCCCGGCGATGTAGCCCTTGGTGCTCTCGCCACCCAGTTGCTTGCCCACCCACACATCGGCCTGCACCGTGTCGAACGATTCCACGGCCAATCGGGCCTGGCCTTCGTCTTTGGCGGGCATGCGGGTGCGGATGACCACAAAGCCATCCACCGGTGCGCCACCGGGGCTGGCCGAGCCAGTCAAGGGGCCCAGTGTGAGCGCGCTGCCACCGCGTACCACTTTGACCTCTTCAATGGCCATCACGGGCAGGGCCTTGACGATGCGGCTGGCCATCGTGGGCTGCAGCATGGTGCCGTCGATGATCCAGCGGAAATTGCTGTCGCCCCGCACCGTCAGACCGCTGAAGCCCTTGCGGCTGCCCTGAGTCGCAATAACCCCGGTGGCGCTGTTGAGCAGATCGAACACGTCTTTGGGGCGCAGCTGTTCAATTTCTTCGCGACCAATCACCTGCACGTGGTTGCTGCTGCTTTCGGTGGTGCGGTAGGCGTTGCGAGGGCTTTGGGGCGCCAAGTCTGCCCGGTAGGGCGCGTCGGACACCGTGACGGGCTTGAGGGTGGTGGCATCTGTCTGTGCCGCGACCAGGGCAGGCAAAGCCAGCAGGACGGAAACTGGCAGCACTTTGAGTCGGAGGCGTTTCATGGTGTTCTCTCGGTCAGTTTTTAAAATAGATAGCAACGAAATCAATACAGAAATACGGTGAAGGCCTCAATGCTTGTGAGCAGGGGCAGCACCATCGCGAGGCGTTTGCACCCATACCATCACCTCACGCTCACCCGCGCGCTGGAAGGTCAGGGTCACGGGGAAGCGGTCGCCGTCTTTCAGGGGAGCCTTCAGCCCCAGCAGCATCAGGTGGTGGCCGTTGGCCGTGCCGTGGCGCAGGCGCACGTCGGTTTTGGCGGGCAGTTCGATGGCGGGCACCGCGCGCATGCGCATCACATCGCCGTCCATCTCCATGCGGTGCAGTTCCACCGTGGCCGCTGCCGGGGTACGGGCCGACAGCAGACGGTCGGACTCAGTACCTTTGTTTTGGATGGCGCGGAAATACACCGCACCCGTGGTCATGCCGGGCCGAGTTGGGGTGGCGTAAGGGTGGTCAATGACCAGATCGCCAACCTTGAAACCGTGCGCATACACGGCGAACGGCAGGCAGCACGCTACCAAGGAGGCACACAGCATGCGGCGCGTCGGCCTGCCGGTGGCCTCACCGCGGCACAAAGGGTTTGACATCATGGCCGTCACCTGCCGGTGACCACGTGGCCGTTGGCATCGACCCGCCATGGCGCGGCCCGGTCTTTGGACACCGATGCCGACCAATGGGCCGTGGGCTGCACAGCTGCGGCTGGCACAACCCGGTCTGTCAACGACTGTACTGAGCTCTCTGGAGCACGCACCGTTTCTGGCTGAACCGGCACATTGCTGGACGCGTCAGGCCGGGTCACGACTGGCGAGCCAGAACCCATGCGTTGCGCCTGTGCCGAGCCTTGAGCCTTGCCTTGTGCCTGGGCCAGCCACAAAACACCCACCGCGACCAACAGGTGCATGGCGACCACACTGCCCACCACCCAGACCAGCACCCGGGCCTGCTGGCGGGCGCTGACCTCGTCAGCCTGGGGGGGCCGTTGGACACCTGTGCGTGTCGTTCCTTCACAACCCAAGCGACTCATGTCAGCGCCCCTTTCAGTGCACCGGCCGCGATCCGTTCCATCGCTGCTGCAGCAGCGTTGCCAGCGGCTTCGGTCCAACGACGGGGAGGTCCGCTCTTGCGGCTGCGCGGGGGCAGCAGTTGCGCCAGTGCACGGCACACGGTTTCGTGTTTGGCGTCCACCACCTCGGCCAGGACGCGCAAGGGGGGCAGGCTCTGGCGCAGTTCGTCAGCATTCAGTTTGTCAAGGTGTTGTGCCACATCGGGTGTCGGCACATGGCCGAGCAAGCACAGCAGCTCACTCAGACGAGCAGCAACAGGGCCTGTGCGCAGACGGGCCATGTCATGGCTGCGCTGAGGCTGTTGCAGCAAGGCTTCAACCAGCCACTGCTGGTGCTGCTTCTCATCGGCAGGTTGCAGGGGCACCAGTTGCACGTCGGTCAGGGCCGACACCTCGAACGGGCAGTAGCCGCCGTACAGGGTTTCAAAACCGACCAGATCGCCAGCCAGCGCCAGCGTGACCAGCACCGTGTTGCCGCCTGTGCTGCCACGGCTGGTCTGATCGAGGCGCAAAACACCTGACACCACACGCCACAGCGTGTGCGGCTCGCCGCCATGGTGCAAAACCTGGCCGGCATCGAGTTGAAAGCGGACTGCGCCGGCAGGGATGCCGTCGGACTGAGCCAAAAAAGATGAAAAAGAAGGGAACATGACCGATCCTTGAAAACATTGAACACGGTGCGTGCCCCTACAGCACACACCCGCGCAAACGCGTCAGGAACGGTGGGGTGGTCCCCTTGCCCACACGGTCAGCCAGGCATGGCTGCCAGGCCCCATGCCCGCCAGGGCGGGTAGCACAGTCGGCAGGGGCAGGCTCAAGCCCCAGCCGGAGAAATCAGGAGGCGGTGTGCTGCGGTCGATGCCCAGTGCACAAAAACCGCAGGCGTCCAGTTGCTGCAAGAGGCCCGCGTCAGAAGCGGCCTGTTGCGGGCGCAAGTTGAGATGAACGGCATCGGTTTCGGGTTTGACCCAGGCCATGCCATGCGCGCTGCACACCTCCACCCAACCACGTTCGGAGAGGGACTTGCCGTGGTCCAGCGTGCGCGAAATGGCCGGTGCCAGCGTGGCCAGCAACATCAGGCCAATCAACATCCAGACCCAAACGCGCGCATACCCGCCCAACCCAAGGGCTGGATGGCGCAGGGCGCTTGGGTGGTGGATGCCAATCATCAACATGAACGTGCTCTAGCGCTTGATCTGACTCAACAGTTAGCTATACCGTTGCTCACCGCAGTCCTGCCAGATACAGGCGGGTCAATTCGGCAAACTGTTCGGGGCTGAGGGTTTTTCGCAGGTGCTCCACGCAGCGGTCACGACCTTTGAAGTGCTCCACCTCAGCATCGGCAATCTGTTTCATCAGCGCTTCCCGATCAGCGGTGGGCTTGTTGTCCAAAATGGCCATGCGCAACTGGCCACGCAGTTCCACTATTTTTTTCTGCACACCCACCCGGCCGGGCATGGCCTGTTTGCGGAAATCGTCCAGCGACTTGATCTGCTCGGCGCTGAGCTTCAGGTCGGCCTCGTGCTTCATGGTCAGTGGCATCAACTCGACCACGGGAATGGCGGCATCGCCAGGTACCGATTTGGCCTGGGCCAGACAGGCACCAGCGGCCAGGGCCAAAGCCAGGGTCAGGCTGCGTGCGAGTGAGGTAGATGCTTTCATGATTTGCTTTCTACAGATTGAAAAAACAGACCCGCCCGATGGCGGGCCATAGGGGGAACTCAGTTTCAATGCTTCATGCCACCGTGGCCAGCAGGCATGGCGGTGTTGCCGCCACCCAGCGCTGTAACGGGAGCCTTGATGTCTTGTGTGAAGCGCTTCTTGGCATCGTCTTCAAACACCAGGGTGATGGGCACCACATCGCCGCCCTTCATCTGTTGCTTGAGTTCCATCAGCATCACGTGGTAACCACCGGGCTTGAGATCCATGGTGCGGCCGGCGGCCAAATCCAGGCCGGGAATCTGGCGCATTTTCATCACGTCTTTCTCCATGGCCATTTCATGGATCTCGACCACGCCGGCCACAGGCGAACTGGCGGCCACGAGGCGGGCGTTCTTCTCAGGTGTCAGGCGCATGAACGCGCCGGTGGCTTTTTGCTGCGCCACGGTGCCACGCACCCAGGGCTCTTCCACCTTGACGGTGGTCTGAGCCCACAGGCTGTTGGCAGACAAAGCCAGCACGGCGGCGGCAACGGAGGAAGCAAGGGTGCGAAGGTTCATGGTCATCTCCAGGTTGAAAAAAAAACGTGGGGGCGGATCAACCGCTTCAGGCCCCACCCAACAGGGTGAGGATGTCGGCGGTGTAGTCGTCAGCGGTCTGTTCGTGCCGCAGGGCCACGCGCAGTTGGCCTTTTGGGTCAAACAAGTAGCTCAGCGCGGTGTGGTCCATGGTGTAGCCGCTGCCGGTGGGCACTTTCTTGTAGTAGGCCTTGAAGGCAGCAGCCGTGGCCTGCGTTTGCTCGGCATTGCCATGCAGCGCCAGAAAGCGCGCGTCGAACGCGGCCATGTAGTCGCGCAGCAATTCAGGCGTGTCGCGTTCGGGGTCCACGGTGACGAAAATCACCTGCACCCGGGCCGCCTGCTCGGGCCCCAACTGTTGCATGACCTGGCTGGCGCGGGTGAGCGCAGTGGGACATACATCGGGGCACTGCACAAACCCAAAGTACAGCATCACCACCTTACCCGCAAAATCGGCCAGCGTGCGGGGTTGGCCATGCATGTCGGTCAGGGCAAAACCTTTGCCATAGGATGCGCCGGTGATGTCGATGCCCTTGAAGCTCGCGGCCTTGTTGTCACCCGATCCCCCTGCCGCACCGCCACCGGGAGGCCGATCACACCCCGACAGCGCCAGCAGGGCAGCCGCCGAGAGGCCCAGGCACGTACGACGCGTCAACACCGGCTTGCAAACAAGCGGGTGCGACAAACTGGAAACAAAAAATACCTTTGCGGGCATGTGGCCACCTGACACGAACGCAGCACCCCTTACGAGCAGGGTGCCTACCGGACACAACGCGCATTGCCGCACCCTCGCAGGTGCCGGTCAACGCACACGGCAGGAAACGTCAGGCAGTAACAGGAGGCGCGCGCGACTGCGCGGCTGCCCACACGAACAGTGGGCGGGGGGCGTGAAGGAAGGCAGCAGGCGCTTCGGGCCCAAAGACCAATGGCACAACCGGAGGCTGGGCGGCAGCGGGCAAACCGGTCAATGTGTTGTGGGTGGCACACCAGTCGCACCCAGCCACCTTCATGCCAGAGGCCGGGTGGTCGGTGTCGGGCGTGGCACCGTTGTCAGCACTGCTGACCCAGGCCATACCGGTGGCCGTACAAACCTCCACCCAGCCATTGCCGACAGGCTGATGGGCCACCACCGCATGTGACAGCACGGGCAACAACGCACCCCACAGCACTGCCCAGGCTGCCAGCCATGCAGTGAAACGGTGATGGACGCGCGAAGTTGACATGTTGCAAGTTTACCAGCGGACAAAAGCGGCAATGCAAAACAAAGACTTACGATGCACACCTTCCACCCCAAAACGTCATGACGCACCCCACTTCACAAACCGGCCGGACGGAGGACCAAACGACACATCCGACCGTGTCGAACGAAAGCACAACCGAAGCGGCTTTGCGGCGCGAGCGCGACACCCTGCAACTGATCCTGGACCATGCCCCCATTGGCATCTGGCTGCAAAACGGTCAGGGCAAGATCGAGTTCGTGAATCAGGCGTTTTGTACAGCCACCGGTGTGTCGGAAGCCACGTTCAAATCGGTCGCGCACTATGCCGAGTTGATCCCACCCCCTTTTCGTGAGCAGTGCCTGGCCTCTGACCGCAAGGCGTTGGCCACATTCGGCATCAGCGAAAACAACCAGCGTTTGCCGTTTGCCGATGGCAAGGTCCACGACCTGAATATCATCAAGGCGGTCAAACGGGATGAACAGGGCAACCCGCTTTTCCTGGTGGGCCTGAGCGTGGACATCACCGACAGCCTGGCCAAACAACGCGCCCTGGCCGAAAGCGAAGAACGCCTGCGCATGGCCATGGCTGCTGCCAACCAGGCCTGGTTCGAAATCGATGTACCCACTGGCCGGGTGACGGTGAGCCCGGAATACGTCAACCTCATCGGCCACGACCTGAAGGTGCCGTTGACCACCGACATGACCCACTGGCAGAGCCAGGTTCACCCCGACGATGTCGAGCGAGCTCTGGCGGTGCTGCACCAGGGCTTGCAACAAGACGAACCACTGAGCGTCGACTACCGCCGCGCCACGGCTTGGGGCGGGTGGAAGTGGCTGCGCACTGTGGGCAAGGTGGCCGAGCGAGATGACGCAGGCAACGCCCTGCGCGTGGTGGGCATACATACCGACATCTCGCTGCTCAAGGCGCACGAGCAGCAACTGGAACACATGGCTCACTACGACGCGTTGACGGGCCTGCCCAACCGCGTGTTGCTGGCCGACAGGTTGCGCCAAGCCATGGCTCAGACCGTTCGGCTCGGCCAACGGCTGGCTGTGGTGTACTTGGATCTGGACGGCTTCAAGGCCGTGAACGACACACTCGGTCATGCGGTGGGCGACCGCCTGCTGGCCATCCTGGCCCAGCGCATGCAGGCCGCCCTGCGCGAGGGCGATACCGTGTGCCGCCTGGGCGGCGATGAGTTTGTGGCGGTCATGCTCGACGTGCCGGACACCGCAGCCCTGACGCCCCTTCTGGCCCGCCTGATGGCAGCCATGGCCGCCCCGGTGGTGCTGGACAGCCTGACGCTGGCACCCGCTGCCAGCGTGGGCGTCACGTTCTACCCGCAGGCCATCGATGTGGACGGTGACCAGTTGCTGCGCCAGGCCGACCACGCCATGTACCAGGCCAAACAGTCCGGCACCAACAGCCATGCCATTTTCGACACCGTGATTGACCAGGATACACGCCAGCGTCTGGACACGCTGGCGCGCATCCGCCAGGGTCTGAACGACGGCGAGTTTGTGCTGCACTACCAGCCCAAGGTGAACATGGGCACGGGCCAGGTCGTGGGCCTGGAGGCACTGGTGCGCTGGCAGCACCCCACCCGGGGCGTGTTGCCACCAGCGCAGTTTTTGCCGGTGCTGCAAGGCCACCCCCTGGCCATCGACCTGGGCAACTGGGTCCTGGCACACGCCATCGCCCAGGCAGCCCAATGGCGAGACCAGGGCCTGGGGCTGCCGGTCAGCATCAACATCGACGGCGGCCACCTGCAACACCCCGACTTTGTGGCCCACCTGCGCAGCCTGTTAGCCCGCCACCCCCAGTTGCGCCCCGGTGATGTGGAACTGGAAGTGCTGGAGTCCAGCGCCATTGACGACCTCACCCGCGCCAATGCCGTCATGACACAGTGCGCCGCCATGGGCGTGGGTTTTGCGCTGGACGACTTTGGCACCGGCTACGCGTCGCTCACCTACCTGCGCCGCCTGCCCGCCGGGTTGCTGAAAATTGACAAATCCTTTGTCAACGACCTGACCACCGACGCCGACAACCAGGCGCTGCTGCGCGGCATCATGGGGTTGGCGGTGGCCTTCAAGCGGCAGGTGATCGCCGAGGGGGTCGAAACCGTGGCCCAGGGCGAACAACTGCTGGCCATCGGCTGCATGCTGGGTCAGGGTTTTGGCATTGCCCGCCCGATGCCGGCCACCGACGTACCCGCCTGGTTGGCCGGTTGGCGGCCGGATGAGCGCTGGACAGCCACCCCAACCTGAATTTGTTTGACGCACATCAAAGGCCGTGCACGCTGCGCACACAAACGCGGCAGCCGTCCCTACACTCCGCGACTTCGTTGGTGAAGACTACAACCGGAGTTCGTCGTGTACCCCAGAATCATCGCGTTGGGATGGGTTTTGCTGTTCTTGCTGGAGGCATCCCAGGCATGGGCATCGCCCCCTGACAGGCTCAAGCAGATCGAAGCCAGCAAAACGCTACGCGTGTGCGTGTGGCCCGACTACTACGGCATTTCGTTCCGCAACCCCAAAACACAGCAACTGAGCGGCATCGACATCGACAACGCGCGCGAGTTGGCCAAAGAGCTGCGCGCCGAGGTGAAATTTGTGGACAGCTCGTTTGCCAAGCTGGTCGACGACGTGACGACCGACAAGTGTGACATTGCCATGTTTGCCGTCGGCATCACGCCGCAGCGCCAGGAAAAACTGCGGTTCACGCAACCGACCCTGGTGAGCGACATTTTTGCCATCACCACCCAGACGAACCGGCGCATCCAGCAATGGAGCGATCTGGACAAACCCGGCACCGTGCTGGTGGTGGCCAAAGGCACCCTGCACGAGTCGGTGATGAAAGCCAAACTGAAAGCGGCCGAACTGCGCGTGGTGGACACACCCGCCGCCCGCGAACAGGAAGTGCAGTCAGGCCGGGCCGATGCCTTCATGACCGACTTCCCGTTCAGCCGCCGCATGCTGGACCATGCCGACTGGGCACGCCTGATCACCCCCACGGAAACCTACCACCTCACCCCCTACGCCTGGGCCATGCAGCCAGGAGACGATGCCTTTCACGCCAGGGTGGAGCAGGTGCTGGCCGCCATGAAGCGCGACGGCCGACTGCTGGCAAATGCCAAACGTTACGGCCTGGAGCCCATCGTCGCCAAGTGAGTCCCGGCCGCTGGTCAACGCCTCAGCGCAGATGACCCAGCCGCCCGGTGGCATCTCCCTCTCTGAACGACTACAAGCCCCATGCAAGCGCTTGCCTCACGCCTGATGCGCGCCCGGCGGCAACTGGCTGGTCTGGCCGGTGCCTTGCTGTGCCTGTGGCTGGCCACGCTGGGCTACCACGCCTGGGAGCGCCACAAAGAAACCGTGGAGGGCGGCTTGCATGCGGCTGAACTGCATGCCAGACAATTTGAAGATTATTTGACTTCATCGCTTATCAACATTGAGTTAGGCGCTACTAATTTCGATTTCACCCACACGCCTTGGGTCGATAGCCAGGATGTGGACGCCCGCCTTGCAGACGTGGTGCGGGCCTCACCCCGGTTGCGGTCGCTGTCCGTGGCCGATGCCAGTGGCCGCATCGTGGCCAGTTCGTCCGCCACCAACCTGGGCGAGCGCGTGGGGCTGGGTGAGTCTTACCCGCAGGCCGATGCATCGGTGCCGGTCTTGCGCGTGGGCATCACGCAGGTCGGGCGGGACTGGTCGGACCGCAGCCCAGAGTCAGCCCCACCAGTCCCAGCCAGCGCAGACACCCGCTTGCCCCACTTTGTGCCCGTGTGGATGCCCCTGCCCGGCGCATCGGGCACGCAATGGTTAGTCGCAGCGCTGAACACCGACGCATACACCACCCATGCCACACAGATGCTGGGCGCTCAAGCGGCACACGTGGCCTGGCTGCGCTACGACGGTTTGTACCTGTGGGCCGCCCCCACCGACATGCCCGATGCCCTGGCCGCAGATGCCCGCGCCACCGGCCAGCGCATTTCACAGAAAGAATTCGGCCGGCTTGAACTAACCCTGCCCAACGGGCACGCGGTGCTGACCGCCTACCGGGCATCGAGCCGCTATCCGCTGGCTGTGGCCGTTCACCTGGACAGACAGGCCGTGTTGCAACCCTGGTACGACGACGTGACCACCGACCTGACGGTGGCGCTTCCGGTATTGGGGCTGATGCTGCTGGGCATGTGGCTGTACAACCGGCGCGAGGCCGAGTCGGTCCAGGCCGAAGTGGCCCTGGCCCATGAGCGCGAACTGGCCGCACGGGTGTTTGACAGCAGCAGCGACGCCATCCTCATCACCACACCCGAAGCACTGGTGGTGTCGGCAAACCAGGCATTCACCACCCTCACGGGTTACGCACTGGAAGACATCATGGGCCAGAACCCACGGCTGCTGAATTCTGGCTTGCAGGACCGCACCTTTTATGCGCAGATGTGGAACAGCCTGGCACACAACGGCCGCTGGAAGGGGCATGTCACCAACCGCAAAAAAAATGGCGAGCTGTTCGAAGCCAGCCTGACCATCAATGCCATCCTGGATGCCAGCGGACAGGTACACCACTACGCCGGGCTGATCGAAGACATCACACAGGCGCGGCGCGCCCATGAGAGGCTGCTTCTGGCCGCCAGCGTGTTCGAGCATGCGCACGAAGCCATCATGGTCACCGACCCGTCGGGCGTGATCATCGAAGTCAACGATGCATTCACCCGCATCACCGGCTACAACCGTGACGATGTGGTGGGGCAGCACACCCGCATGCTGGGTTCAGGCCGGCAAGGCAAAGCGTTTTACCAGGAGATGTGGGACACCCTCGCCCGCACGGGCGAATGGACGGGCGAGATCTGGAACCGCCGCCAGTCCGGCGAGGTGTATGCCGAGATGCTGACCATCAGTGCCGTGAAAGCACCTGACGGCACGCTGTTGCGGTACGTGTCGCTGTTCTCGGACATTTCGCAACAGAAAGAACACGAACTCAAACTCGAGCGCATCGCCCATTTCGATGCCCTGACCGGCCTGCCCAACCGCGTGCTGCTGAACGACCGGCTGGTGCAGGTCATGGCACAGACCCGCCGCCGGGGCAAACAGCTGGCGGTGGTGTTCCTGGACTTGGACGGCTTCAAGGCCGTCAACGACACACGCGGCCACGCGGTGGGCGACCAGTTGCTGGTGGCGCTGGCCGTGCGCATGAGCCAGGCGCTGCGCGAAGGCGACACGCTGGCACGCCTGGGCGGTGACGAATTTGTCGCCGTCATGCACGACCTGACCACGCACGCCGACTGCATGCCCGTGCTGGAACGCCTGCGCCACGCCGCTGCCCAACCGGTGCTGATAGACGGCGAGCCGGTACAGGTGTCGGCCAGCTTGGGGGTTGCGTTCTACCCGCAGGAAGAAGACATCGCACCCGACCAGCTGATGCGCCAGGCCGATCAGGCCATGTACCAGGCCAAGCTGAGTGGCAAGAACCGCTTCCATGTGTTCGATGCCACGCACGACCGCCACCTCCGCGACCACCACGAGAACCTGGAGGCCGTGCGCACCGCGCTGGAACAGCAGGAGCTGGTGCTGCACTACCAACCCAAGGTCAACCTGCGCAGCGGCGAGGTGCTGGGTGCCGAAGCGCTGATCCGCTGGCAGCACCCGGCGCGCGGGCTGCTGGGGCCCGCACAGTTTCTGCCTGCCATCGACAACCACCCGCTGGCACTGGACGTGGGCAAATGGGTGGTGCGAACGGCCCTGCAACAGATGGCCAACTGGCAGTCGCAAGGCCTGAACCTGCCGGTGAGCGTGAACATCGACGCCCAACTGCTGCAACAACCCGATGTGGTCGGCTGGCTACAGGCCGAGCTGGCCCAACACCCTGACCTGCCCGCCGGCAGCCTGCAACTGGAGGTGCTGGAGACCACCGCACTTGACGACATGGCCCACGTGTCGGAGGTGATGCGCCGCTGCAACGACTTCGGCGTGGGCTTTGCGCTGGATGACTTTGGCACCGGCTATTCGTCACTCACCTACCTGAAGCGCTTGCCCGCGCAGGAACTGAAGATTGACCAGAGCTTCATCCGCGACATGCTCGACGATGCCGACGACCTGGCCATTTTGCAGGGCGTGCTGGGGCTGGCGTCTGCTTTCCAGCGCAACGTCATGGCCGAAGGGGTGGAAACCGCTGCACACGGCCGCATGCTGATGCGCCTGGGCTGCGAGCGCGCCCAGGGCTACGCCATTGCCCGGCCCATGCCCGCCGAAAACCTGCCTGGATGGGTGCGCGACTGGCAACCCGATGCCAGTTGGACAGAGGTGCAAACCGTGATGGCAGAGGATTTGCCTGTGCTGTTTGCCGCCGCCGAGCACATGGCGTGGGTGCAGGCATTCCGCGCCCATGTGGCCGGCAACACGGCAACGCTGCCCCCGATGGACCTGCACCACTGCCGCCTGGGGAAATGGCTCGGCAGCCCCGGCACGCAGCAACGCCACGGCACATCGACACTGATGGCGCAGATCCGCACGCTGCACGAAGCCTTCCATGCCCAGGCTGATACCTTGCTGGCACTGCCCGCCACATCACCCTGGAACCCCAGCGCACCCCGGCATGAACATGCCATGGCAGAGCTGGATCGGTTGAGCACGGCCTTGCACCATGCGCTGCTGGCACTGGCCGACCGGTCCGAGGCAATGCCCGCCGAGTAAAACCATTGGCCGCAGGCCTGCCGGCGGCCTGTCATCCGGTCACCCTGGCATCCGTGCACCGTGCCATCCCGTCACGGGGCCGGAGGGGTCTCCTGTTGCGTGGCAGGCATCTGGAGTGCGCGCTGTTCCAGCTGCATGGCAATGTGGTTGACCAGCATCGTCACGGTGGGGCGGCCGGTTTCCAGCACGTGGTGAGCCACCTCGCGGTACAGCGGGTCACGCACGTGGTAGAGGTCTTTGAGCTTCTGGAGCGGATCGCCCACCTGCAGCAGCGGCCGGGTTTTGTCGTGGCGCAGCCGCCGGTACAACTCGGCCGGGTGCGACTTGAGGTACACCACCCACCCTCGGCTGTGCAGTACCTGGCGGTTGGCCTCGCGCAGCACCGTGCCACCGCCTGTGGACAGCACTGTGTCTGGAAGCTGGCTGAGCTCATCGACCGTGGCCTGTTCCAGGTCGCGGAAGGCGGCTTCACCCTCGCGATCGAAGTACTCCCGGATGGAGCAGCCCAGCCGCTCTTCGATGACGTGGTCCGAATCCAGAAACTGCAGGCCCAGCCGCCGCGCCAACTGCCGCCCGACGGTCGATTTGCCCGAGCCGGGCAGGCCCACCAGAAAAACAGAAGTCCCCATGAACGCTTATCCCAAGGTCAAGTCCAGCTCGTCCAGGCTGGCCGGCCGTGTGTCTTCGGAGGGCACCCCACCGTCAAGCAGCGTCTGGATGTCAGACCGCAGGTGCGCCGCCCAGGTGCGACGGTCGCGGCCCTGCGCGTACTCTTTCAGGCCGAAGGTCACACGGGCCTGGATGTCGGACGCCTTGAGCGTGCGCCAGATCGAGGCCAGCAGCGTGGTGTCGCCCACGTACACCGGCACGGGGCTGGGGTGGCCGGTCATCGCGTCCAGGTAGCTCAGGGCCACCGGCTTGATGGGCGTGTCGGTGGAAATGGCCGCCTGCAACAGATTGGCATGGAAAGGCAACAGCACCTGACCCGGCCCTGTGGTGCCCTCTGGGAACACCGCCAAGATGTCGCCTTCGGTCAGCCGCTCGGCCATGCGGTGAACCACACGCATCGCGTCGCGCCGGCTCTCGCGCTCGATGAACAGGGTGCCTGCCGAGCTGACCAGTTCGCCCACCAGCGGCCAATGCCTGACGCCCGACTTGGACACAAAGTGCGCCGGGCACACAGCGTTGATGACCAGGATGTCGAGCCACGAAATGTGGTTGGACACCACCAGCATCGGCCCGGCTGTCGGGACGGCGCCCATCATGTGCAGCTCGACACCCATGATCTGCAGCATCTGGCGCGACCAGGCCAGCACGGCCTGTTGCCGCTCGCCAGGCGACAGGTGTGGAAACGCCTTGCGCAAGGTGCGCCGTCCGTCCAGCACGTGCGCCAGCACCGACAGCAGCCGCCCCAGGGCCTTGAGCCCCTTCAGCACACGGCCCCTGTCGGCACGGCGGCACGCTCGAAGACCAGTTGCCCGCCTACCAGCGTGTGGGTCACGGTAGCAGGCAACTCATGGCCCAGGAAGGGCGAATGCTTGCCCTGGCTGCTGAGCTGCTCGCCACGGGGTGTCCACCAGGCATCCGCCTTGAAAATACAGACGTCGGCCGCACCGCCTTCCACCAGCCGCCCCGCACTGGCCGACAACGTGCCCAGGCTGCTGCCCAGCACACCGGCAGGCCCACAGGTGAGCGTGGCCAGGGCACGGCTCAGGCCCACACCGTCGGCCTGCGCCCAGTGAGCCCCTAAGGACAGCAACAACTCGACGGCGGTGGCCCCCACCTCGGCTTCGGCAAACGGCAGGGCCTTGGCATCATCGTCCACCGGGGTGTGGTCAGACACCAGGGCGTCGATGGTGCCATCAGCCAGGGCTGCACGCAGGGCTTCGCGGTCGCGCTGCTGGCGCAGCGGCGGTGACAGGCGGGTCCGGCTGTCGAAGTAACCCAGATCCACGTCGATCAGGTGCAGGTTGTGCACACTCACGTCACAGGTCACGGGCAGGCCCTCTGCCTTGGCCTGCCGCACCAGCTCGATGCCTGCGGCGCTGCTGAGGCGGCACAGGTGCACGCGTGCGCGGGTGCTGCGCACCAGCTCGAAAATGGTGTGCAGCGCAATCAGCTCGGCCGCCACCGGAATGCCCGACAGGCCCATGCGCGTCGCCAGCGGCCCGCTGGCGGCCACGCCCTTGCCCAGCCACGCATCCTGTGGCCGCAGCCACACGGTGTAACCGAACGTGCCGGCGTACTGCAAGGCGCGCTGCAGCACCTGAGTGTTGACAATGGGCACCTCTGCCTGACCGAACCCGATGCAACCAGCCTCGGTCAGCTCGACCATTTCGGTCAGCACCTCGCCTTGCAGGCCGCGGGTCAGCGCACCCAGCGGAAACACGCGACCCTGGTGGAGTTTCTCGGCCCGGTACTTCAGCATGTCGACCAAACCGGGCTCATCCAGAACCGGGTCGGTGTCGGGCGGGCACACGAGACTGGTGACACCACCGGCCACGGCGGCGGCCATCTCGCTCTCGAGCATGCCGGCGTGTTCCTGCCCCGGCTCACGCAGGCGAACGGCCAGGTCCACCAGGCCAGGAGCCACGACGCAACCGGTGGCATCGATGGTGCGGCTGGGCTCGAACCCGCTGCCGGGCTGCCCGAGGCCGGGCTTGATGGCAATGATGCGTCCGGCCGCCACCGCCACGTCGCAGACCTCGTCACGGCCACTGGCGGGGTCGATGACACGTCCACCTTGGATGAGCAGTTTCATGGTTGATCCTGATATTGACAGCTAAAACAAGCTCTACCGCTTGTCCATATACACTTTATTGCTACTTAATTAGGCAGAATGGCCGGCCACGATGCTCATGACCGCCATGCGCACCGCAATGCCGAAGGTCACCTGGTTGAGCACCACACTCTGCGGGCCATCGACCACCGACGAGTCGATTTCAACCCCCCGGTTCACCGGGCCGGGGTGCATCACGATGGCATCGGGTTTGGCCCATTGCAGTCGCTCGCGGGTCAGGCCGAAGCTCTTGGCAAACTCCTGGCTGGAGGGCAGCAGCGCACCGCTCATGCGCTCGTTTTGCAGGCGCAGCGTCATGACCACGTCTGCCCCGCTGATGCCCTCTTTCAGGTCATGGCACACGCGCACACCCATGGCCGCCATGTCGGACGGCACCAGGGTACGCGGGCCCACCACACGCACCTCGGCGCAGCCCAGCGTCGTCAGCGCATGGATGTTGGAGCGTGCCACGCGCGAATGCAGCACATCGCCCACGATGGCCACGGTCAGGTTGGCAAAGTTGCCCTTGAAGTGGCGGATGGTGTAGGCATCCAGCAGGCCCTGCGTGGGGTGGGCGTGGCGGCCGTCACCGGCATTCACCACATGCACATGCGGCGCCACATGCTGGGCAATGAGGTAGGGCGCACCGCTCTCGCTGTGGCGCACCACAAAAATGTCGGCGGCCATGGCCGACAGGTTGGCAATGGTGTCCAGCAGGCTTTCGCCCTTGGAGGCCGAGCTGCGCGCGATGTCGAGGTTGATGACGTCGGCACTCAGGCGCGTGGCGGCAATCTCGAACGTGGTGCGGGTGCGGGTGCTGTTCTCGAAGAACAGGTTGAACACGCTTTTGCCCCGCAGCAGCGGCACCTTCTTGACCTCGCGGTCGCTCACCGACACGAAATTGGCGGCGGTGTCGAGGATGTGTGTGAGGATGTCTTTGGACAGGCCCTCGGTGGACAGCAGGTGGATGAGCTCGCCGTTCTTGTTGAGCTGTGGGTTTCGGTTGAGTTTCATGTTCGGTTCACCGGTCAGCAGTTGTCGGGGAGGGCGTCAGGCCGGCTCGGCCGTGTCCACCGCAAAACTGAAGTGCCCTTGTTCATCGCGGGCGAGTTGCAGCGTCTGGTGGGCAGGCAGGGTGATGCGCGCGGCTGACCAGGCGGCTTCGATGGGCAGTTGACGCCCGCCACGGTCGACCAGCACCATCAGGCTGACCTGCGCCGGGCGGCCATGGTCGAACAGCTCGTTCAGGACGGCGCGGATGGTTCGGCCGGTGTACAGCACATCGTCCAGGAGCAGCACGTGGGCACCGTTGACATCGAAGCCCAACCGCGTCTGGACCGAGCTGGCCAACCCGCGGCTGGCAAAGTCGTCCCGGTGCATCACCGAAGAAATGACGCCGGGTTCGGCCGCCAGGCCCAGATCCACCCTGAGTCGCTGCGCCAGCCAGACCCCGCCCGAAGCGATGCCCACCAGTTCAACCGGCTGCCCGGTCTGCACCAGCCAACCCCGCACATGACGCAGCAATGACTGGTAAAGCACCTCGGCTTCGAGGTGGATGGACATGCCAGCGGGTGAAGTGCTCAAGGCAGACTCCTCAGAAACTGTTCAAGAATGATGCACGCAGAGGCCGCGTCGGCGTCTGCTGCGCCCAGTGCGTGGGCCTCGGTGGTGCTGTAGCGCTCGTCCACTTCGTACACGGCCAGGCGCGTGCGCTCGCGCAACTGGCGCGCGAATTTGCGGGCGCGCACCGTGTTCTCGTGTGCTGCACCATCGGGGTGAAACGGCACACCGACGACGAGCGCATCGGGCTGCCACGCCTTGATGCACTTGACCACAGCCTGAAGCTGGGCCTCGCCACTGGCCTTGATGGATGGCAGCGGGCTGGCGCTTTGCGTGATGCGGTTGCCCGATGCCATGCCCGTGCGCTTCTGGCCATAGTCAATGGCCAGAAACATCTTCTGCCCCACGGGCACATCGACCGGCCCGGCCAAATTGGCACCGGGGTGCAGAGCCGCCTGGGTCATGAATGACCCGCCTCGGGCGAAATCATCCAGCTCTGCAAACCCAGCAAGCCCAACGCTTCGTCGTAACGACGCTCGATGGGCGTGTCAAAAATGATGTCGGCACGCGCCTCGACGGTCAGCCAACTGTTCTCGGCCAACTCCGACTCCAGCTGACCCTGCCCCCACGATGCATAGCCCAGCGACACGAACACACGCCGGGGGCCCGCACCGGACGACAGGGCTTCGAGCACATCACGCGAGGTGGTCATTTCCAGACCACCCGGGATGGACAGGGTGGACGCATACACGGATTCAGGCGCCGAGTCGCTGGCTGCATCGGCTGTGGCGTGTGCCGTGAGGGCATCGTGCAGCACAAAACCTCGCTCGGTCTGCACCGGACCACCGTGAAAAACGGGTTGATCGGCCAGATCGGGCCGGTCCAGCGGCAAATCGACTTTTTCAAACAGCTTGGACAGCCGGATGTCGGAGGGCTTGTTGACCACCAGCCCCAGAGCACCCTTGTCGCTGTGCTCGCACATGTAGACCACGCTGCGACCAAACATCTCGTCTTCCAGCCCCGGCATGGCGATCAGGAAGTGGTTGGTCAGGTTGATGTCCGCACGTTCTTTGCTCATGCCCCGATTTTAAGGGTGGGGCTTTCAGCAAATGGGGCGTGCAAATGGGGAGCATGAGGGATGCCGCAGAAGGGATTGCCGGGGGATGGACCGAAGACCTGGCTGCAGCTCGGCGGTGGGCGGGAGCGGGGCCGGGGCGGCAGTCAACTTTGCCGCGCGCGCACCCGGCTCGGGCACCAACTGGGTTAACCTGACGGGCCGATTCGCCCACGACAGGGAAGTTTCCATGCCCCCAGCTCCTGCCCACCGCTACGACCGCGGACTGATGTGGTTCCGCCGCGACCTGCGCGCCACCGACAACGCCGCCCTGTACCACGCGCTGAAGTCGTGTGACCGTGTGTGGTGCGTGTTCGTGTTCGACACCGACATCCTCTCGCCTTTGCCCCGCGCAGACAGGCGTGTGGAATTCATACTGGCTTCGCTCCACGACCTGGACGAGCAGTTGCACCACATGGGCGAGCAGGCCCACCACACAGGCATCAGGCTGCTGGTCCGCCACGGACACGCGGTGGACGAGGTGGCGCGGCTGGCGCACCGGCTGGGAGTGCAGGCGGTGTTTGCCAACCACGACGATGAGCCTGACGCGCTGGCCCGTGACGCCCGTGTGCTGGGAGCGCTGGCACACCACGGCACCATGTTCCATACCTTCAAGGACCATGTGATTTTCGAGCGCCAGGAGGTGCTGACCCAGCAGGGCCGTCCGTTTTCGGTGTTCACGCCTTACAAACAGGCCTGGCTGCGGACCTTGACCGACTTTCACCTGAAGGCTTACCCCACACGCCGTTACGCGGCATCGCTGGCTGCGCTGCCCGAAGGTGTGGAGCAGTCCATGCCTACCCTGCAGCACCTGGGTTTCGAACCCACCAACCTGTCCACTTTGCGTGTGTTGCCAGGCAGCGAAGGTGCCGCGACGCTGCTGGAAGATTTTTTGCAGCGCGTCGACCGCTACGACCATGCCCGTGACTACCCTGCCGTGAAAGGGCCCAGCTACCTGAGTGTGCACCTGCGGTTCGGCACCGTGTCGATCCGCCTACTCGCCCGGACGGCCTGGGCACTGCATTGCCAGGGCCACAAGGGCGCGAGCACCTGGTTGAGCGAGTTGATCTGGCGGGACTTCTACCACCAGATCCTGGCCAACCACCCGCATGTGGTCACCCGGTCGTTCAAACCGGCCCACGATGCCATCAAGTGGGTGCACGGCAAGCAGGCCGATGCCCTGTTTGCGGCCTGGTGCGAGGGCCGCACGGGTTACCCGCTGGTCGACGCTGCCATGGCCCAACTGAACCAGACGGGCTACATGCACAACCGGTTGCGCATGGTGGTGGCCAGCTTCCTGTGCAAACACCTGGGACTGGACTGGCGCCGGGGCGAGCGCTACTTTGCCGAAAAGCTCAATGACTTCGACCTGGCCGCCAACAACGGCGGCTGGCAGTGGGCCAGTTCCAGCGGTTGCGACGCGCAACCCTATTTCCGCATCTTCAACCCGGTGAGCCAGAGCGAGCGTTTCGATGCAGAGGGACGTTTCATACGGCGCTATGTGCCGGCGTTGGCCGGACTGACCCACACCGCCATACACGCGCCGTGGGCGGCCAAGCCACTGGAGTTGGCCTCAGCCGGGATCGAGCTGGGCACGCACTACCCCTTACCCGTGGTAGACCATGCCACCGCACGCCAGGAAACGCTCAGCCGCTATGCAATTGTGAAGCAGGCAGGCTGAGCGGCCGAGTTCAGACGGCCAGATCCAGCTCCTGCGAGCAGTATTCACGGATCCAGTGCAAGAGCTCGTCTTCGGAGTACGGTTTGCCGAGGTAATGGTCGACACCGAGTTGCCGCGCGTGTTCGCGGTGTTTGTCGGCAATCCGCGACGTGATCATGATGACCGGCAGGTTGGCCAGCCGTGCATCGCCCCTGATGTTGCGCACCAGGTCAAAACCGTCCATCCGTGGCATTTCGATGTCTGAGAGCACCACGGCCGGCCGCTCGCCCTGCAGTTTCTCGAGCGCCTGCAAGCCGTCGGCCGCCAAGGCCACCCGGTAACCTTCGCGCACCAGCAGCCGCTGTGTGACACGCCGAACGGTGATGGAATCGTCCACCACCAGCACCAGGGGTGGTTGACCGACCGCTGCCGCACGCGGTTCTTCCGGTGCCACCTGGGCAGGCTTGGCCGATGCAGAACCCGGTACGCGGGGCGGTTCTCCCTGCGCCAACCAGGCCCGAACCTGATCGCCATACAGTGAAGACAGCGCCACCGGGTTGTAAATGAGGGACACCGCACCCGAGGCCAGCACCGTGGTGGCAGCCAGGCCCGGCAACCGGGAGAGCTGCGGACCGAGGTTCTTGACCACCACTTCCTGGTTGCCCAACACCTCGTCCACGTGCAAGGCCACGCGTTGCCCCGCACTCTGGAAGATCACCACCGGGTAGGTTCGCCCGGGCGCAGCATTGCTGTGACGGGACATCTGCAGCAAGGCCCCTGTCCAGTAGAAGGGCACGGCTTCCCCCGCCACCTGAAGGCTGCCGCTGGCATAGGCCGCCTCCAGTTCGACCTGGCTGACCCGGCGCACCACTTCGACCTGACCCGATGGCACGCCGATGGCAAAGTCTCCTGCGCGCAACATGACCACCTGCGTGACCGCAGTCGTCAGTGGCAACACCAAGTGGAAATGGGTGCCCTGCCCCGCCTGTGTGCGCGTTTCCACCCGACCACCCAGGCCGACGACCTCGGAACGCACCACGTCCATCCCAATGCCGCGGCCGGCCAGACCGGTGACCTCGGCAGCCGTCGTCAGGCCGGGGGCAAAAATGAGTTGCGCGATGTCGTCGTCGGTGCAGTCCAGGCCCGGTGGCAGCAAGCCCAGGGCTTCAGCCTTGGCACGGATGCGTGGCAAATCAAGCCCCTGACCGTCATCGGAGAAATCCACCGACACATCGTTGCCCGCCTGGGACAGGGCGACGGTGATCCGGCCTTCGGCCGGCTTGCCTGCCGACAGCCGCTGTTCGGCCGGTTCGATACCGTGCACCACACAGTTACGCAGCAGGTGTTCGAATGCAGGTGTCATCCGGTCGAGCACGCCCCTGTCCATTTCGATGGAACCACCGACAATATCCAGCCGAACCTGCTTGCCAGCTTCTTTCGATGCCTGCCGGACCACACGGTAGAGCCTGTCGGCAATGCCTTCGAACTCGACCATGCGGGTGCGCAGCAGGTCACGTTGCAGCTCCCGTGTCTGCCGCGCCTGTGCGGCCAGGCCGTCTTCGGTGGCATCCACAGCGCGTTGCAGGTTGCGCTGCACCGTGGCCACATCGTTGACGGACTCGGCCATCATCCGCGTCAGCTCCTGCACGCGGGTGAAGCGGTCGAACTCCAGCGGATCGAAGGTCTGGTGTGTGTCCTTGGCCTGGGCCATGCGCGACTGCATCTGGCTTTCGGCCTGCAACTCGATGTCGCGCAACTGGTGACGCAGGCGGTCGAGGTTGTCGGTCAGGTCGGTCAACGAGCCACGCAGCTGGACCAGCTCGGCCTCCATGCGCGAACGGGTGATCATCACCTCGCCGGTCTGGTTCACCAGTCGGTCCAGCAACTCAGGGCGCACCCTGACAGCTGCCGCCGTGGTCGCAGGCGCGAGCGGTGCGGGCAAACGCGCAGCGGCCAGGCTACCGTCCACCGGCAGCACCGGCCCTCCCTCGGTCAGGGTGGCTGCCACATCACCACCCGCAGCTTGTGCGGGCAACTCGGCAGCCGTGGACACACGGTGCGCAACGGCCACATCGTCCGGCAGCCTGAGCATGTCCATGCGACCGACCAGTTCGTCGTAGCTGGCCAGCAGGGGCTCTATCAGGGCCGGCTCGGTCACGTTCGACCCGAGACGCTCTGCCTGGGTCTCCATGCGGTGCGCCATGTCTCCGAGCCGCAAGGCACCCGCTAGCCTCGCACTGCCTTTGACGGTGTGCAAATTGCGCAGCACCTCCACACGGGCCGATGCATTCTCCGGGCGGGCAGCCCACTGCCGCAATGCGGCCCCCAGACGAGGAAGCAGCTCCTGTGCCTCTTCGTCAAAAATCTGGAACAGATCGGCATCGAGCGTGTCGACAGCATCGATGTCGTCGTCCACCGAAGCCACACGCAACGGCGCGGGCTGAACCAGTGGTGGCGTAAGGTCTTGATCAGCCAATGCAGCGGCCGGTAAAGCTTCTGGCTCAGCGGCAGACACGGGCTCTGGCTCTGGCTCTGTAACGGCTGGCGGCCCTCCTTCTGGTTGCAACACGGGCGCGGCCTGCGGCACGTCTTCGGCACCTGAATCGGCCTGTGCGTCGGGTGCCGACATCTCGATCAGATTATCGGCAGCAGGTTCCGCTTCGGCCTGTGCTACTTCCGGCAGCAGCGGCGCGAGCCCAAAATCGAGATCACCGACCCCTAGCTCCGCAGCCAGCAAGTCATTATCCGGCTCGACCGTAGGTCGGTGCACCAACGCTTCCAGAGCAGGGATCAGATCTGGCGAAGGTTCTTTCAGGAACCCGGCGGCAAACTGGTGCAGCAGCCGACGGATGTCGTCTGCCGATCTGACAAAGAGTTCCGCCTCGGCTGCAGACGCCAATTGACCGTTGCGGTGGGCATGCACCGCAGCGGCATCCAGCGCATGCTCCAGTGCACGGGCCAGGCCAGCCAACGCATCGAAGCCCACGGTACCCGACGCTCCCGCCAGCGAATGCGCCAAGGCCGCAGATGTCTCGGGCACCGGCCGGGAAGCCTGCTCCAGCGACCACTCGCCCAGGTCGTGACTGAGGCGGCGCGACCATTCGTCGGCTTCGTTCAAGTAAACATTGAAGAGCTTGACACCGATGCGCAACGGCCCGATGACCTTCGTGTCGTCATCGGCATCGAATGCCGTGGCCGCAGGTTGGTCGAACGGGTCAGGATGTGCCGCCCAGTCGCCTCCAGAGACATCGGCGAGATCTGCGAAATCGGCCACGTCTGCCGACACGGCTTCAGCGGGTGCTGGGACGGGCTCCTCGCCGAAATCGAGCGCAAAATCCAGAGACTCGGGCTGAGCGGCCCCGTCCTCCACCGGAAAGCGGTCGACTGGTCCAGTGTGCTCGCCGGCCAGCGCTTTCGCAAATGCAGCCACTTCTGACGGTGCAAGCTCGAGAGGCTCTGCTTCAACAGATGTGCTGTCTGCCGGTTCGGCTGACGGGTCGGGGAAGTCCAGATCCAAATCTGCCAGATCCAGCTCGACCACATCGGCGGCAGCGGCAGTTTCAGGTTCGGCCTGAAGCTCGGGGGCGTTCAACCCATCAGCATCAAGCTCGGCAAACTGCGCGACAGGCTGCTGGTCCAAATCAACGGTCAACGCGACCGGCGCTTCAGATGCCAGCGGCACATCCCAGTCCAGGTTGAAATCGGGAAGTGCATCGGTGGGTCCGGGTGCTTCAGTGCTCAGTTGCTCGGCCAAAGGCTGAGACTGGCCATCTGCTGCCAACAAGCTGTCCAGATCGATCGCCAGCATACCGTCGTCTTCTGCCGACGGAGAAACGGTTTCATGCACAGCTTCTGCAAGGCCGGATTCCGCTTCTGCCGAGCGTTCGGGTGCCTGGTCTGGTTCAAGCACGGGCAGGCTCACCGCTTCGAGCGCCAGGTCATCGACCGACGCGTGCCAGGATGGGGCGGCCTGCGCCAGTTCGGTCAGCTCGACCGGCGGCAACAGCGGCGTGGGCGTGGCTGCGGCACCTTCAGGCAAGGGCTCTTCATCCGCAAACAAGGACATGATGTCCAAGGCATCCGGTTCAGCCTCCGCCGGCGATGCGGGCTCGGCTGCGGTTTCGGGCGCGTCGACCGGGGGTGCAACCACCTCGTCAATGGCGGGTAACGCGGCCACAGGATCAGACTGCGCCTCGGTTTGCAACCCAGCTGGGAGCAGTGCCACGGCAGCTGGCGGCGCAGCAACCAGAGGCATGCGTTCACCCCGCTCGCGCATGGCTTGCGAGGCCAGAACGAAGGGCTCAGCTTGCCAGTGCCCGGCACGGTGGGCGGCGATGTCTTCCACCCACAGCGACAAGTTCTGGAGCGCCTCTGCACACAGCTCGCACAGCGCTGGCGTGGCGGGTTGTGACGCGGCCAGCCAGGCATTCATCACCTGCTCCATTGCCCAGGCTGCCTCACCGAATGTGGACAACCCAACCATCCGAGAGCTGCCCTTGAGCGTGTGGAATGCCCGGCGCAATGTGGTCTGTTCACCCAGGCTGTCCGCCTGACGCTCCAGCACCCGCGTGGCGGCCAAACCGGCCTGTATGACGTCCCGTGCTTCCTCCAGGAAAATGTCGATCAGGTCGTCTTCCACCAGATCTTCGCTGCCTGCGTCCGCTACGAGGGCCTGTGCAGGCACGGGCAACGGCGTGGCCAATGCGGCCAAACCTGCCAGTGCCTGTGGGTCCACCGCAGGCGCTGCAGGGGTTTCCATGGCGGCCACAACCGTCGACACCTCGCGAGCGGCCTGTGCCAGGGCCGAGCGGTCAGCCAGGGCCGCCTGTTGCGCCAGCCCGTCGAGCCGGGTGGTCAGCGTGGCCAAATCTGCCGGGCTGACACCGCCCTGCGATGCCTCGACCACACTTTGCACCACCTCTTCTACCTGGATGTCGAGCGGGGGTTGGGATGCAGGGGCTTCGACGACCACCGGACCCGCAGTCGTCCTGCCCATGACAGGCCGCAATTCGCCGTCTTCGGCATCGAACACAAACAGCTTCCTGGCCAGCGCGGGCTGGTAATTGAGCATGTCAATCAGGAAACTCAATGCGCTCAGGTTGTTGGCCAGCCGACTGAAGGTGCCAGCCTCTTTCGCACGTTCCGTATCGATCTCGTCGACAAGCAAGGTCTCGACGTTGGTGCGCATGTGGGCAACTGCCGACGCTGCCTGATCCAGCCCCAGCACCGAAAGCACGCCCCGCATTTGCGACAGTTTTTGCGGCACGGACGCCAGCAATTGCTTGTTGGCCGGATCACGCGAAAACTGGTCCAGCTCCTGCTCCAGCTCAGCCAGGCTGACCTTGAGCTCACCCACCACGCTGCCCATGGTCTGCTTGTCGCTGACCTTGCGGTAGAGCACCTCCATCCAGTGCTCAAGCGGCTGTGACGGCTGTCCGGCGTGGGCATG
>DDUQ01000049.1:731-3997 GCA_002344885.1 Comamonadaceae bacterium UBA2334 | reverse complement strand
TTGGCGGTGGCGGCGCTGAACGAGCTGCTGGGACAGTGCCTGCAGTTCGTGCAAGAACTGGATGGCCAACTGAACCCGGTCGAACGGCTGCGTGAGGTGGTGCGCTGGGCCTTGCGTCTGAACCTGGCTGGCCTCATGCCTTCTCTGCCTTCGTCCAACGGGCCTCTGCGCGAAGCGCTGATGAACAACAAGGTCTACCTGGACCGGTTGATGACACTCAGCGACACCATGGGCGGGTGGATCGAGACGGCGCAAGCCTCGCGCCACATTGACCCGGCACTGCCGGCTGTTGCGATTCTGTACACCTTGTTTGCCCGCGCCTGCGACCCCGTGCCCCAATTTCTGCAGGCCACCGGTACGTATTCGGAAGCCGACATCGTGGCGCTGGTGGAGCGGCTCTGCTTTGACGGCCTGAAGCCCCTGCGTGCGACCAAGTGACTGCCCGGCAGCGTTCGACCGCATCCGGCAAGGTACCCGGCATCCGGCTGCTCATCCTCGGCGCGACGGGTGCCGTGGGCAGCGAGGTGCTGCGGCTGGCCCTGGTGCATCCTGGCGTGGCCCAGGTCATAGCGCCAACCAGACGGCCATTGCCCACCGACCCATTGGCACAGGGTAAGGCCCGGCTGATCAACCCGGTCACGGACTTTGCCGATGCCGCGCAAGCCTGCCAGGGCCACGGTCTGGATGCCGTTGTGTGTGCACTGGGCAGCACCATCAGGCAGGCCGGCTCGCAGGCTGCCTTTGCAGCCGTCGACCGTGACCTGCCCGTTGCGCTGGGCCGCGAGGCGCTGAGGCTCGGCGCACGCAGCATGGCACTGAACTCTTCGGTGGGGGCCAGCGCCAGCGGCAACTTCTACCTGCGCACCAAACACCAGGCGGAAGACGGCGTGCGCCAGTTGGGCTTTGACAGCTACACCATCGTCCGACCATCGCTGATCGATGCCGAGCGCGCCGACCTTCGTCCCGGCGAACGTGCCGGCCTGTGGGCTTCGCGCCTGCTGGGTACGGTCATCCCGCGTCGGTACCGGCCCGTGTCAGCCACAGCCATTGCGGCGTGCCTGCTTGAGGCCGCCGTCCAGGGCACCGCGTCACCGCTGGGTGAACGCATCATCGAGTCAGAGGCCATCGGCCACGCCGCTTGAACCCCACCCAGCGCCAAACGTTTCCGCGGAGACCACATGGTCCCATGGGTGGGGCACGGCAAACATCCGCATTAAATAAATAGCAGCTAGCTTATTGCTGAAAAGCGATAAGTGCATTTTTTAATTAAGAAAATGCAGCCCCCCATCATCAGCAAGCATGGGTCACGGATAAGGGGAAACCCCAGCATCATTCAGAGCCGCTACTCCAAAACCATGACGGCGACCTGACTAGCATTCATCGGCCAAACTGGCATCTGCTTTGAACCCGATTCAACCCATGTCCGACACCATCCACCCCTCCTGGCATGCCACCTATCAACAGGTTGGCATCGCACCCGTGCTGGCCCAGCTGCCCTACCGCAACCTGGCAGAGTTGACCCACGAATGCTGCAAGAAGTGGCAATCCGAAAGCAAGGCAAAAGCAGCCTTCAGCTGCGTGGTGCCCAACGGCATGAACGGCCGCCTGAGCTTTGCCGAAGTCGACGAACTGTCTGATGCCTTTGCAGGCTACTTGCGCGCTGTGGTGGGTCTCCGACCCGGCGACCGCGTGGCCGTGCAACTGCCCAACAGCCTGGGTTACCCGGTGGCGGCGCTGGGTGTGTTCAAAGCCGGGTGTGTGCTGGTCAACACCAACCCGCTGTACACCGAAACGGAGATGATCCACCAGTTCAACAACAGCGGCTCACAGGTGCTGGTGCTGGTGGACATGTTTGCCGACAAGCTGCCCGCTGTGCTGGCCAAAACCGGCATCAAGCAAGTGGTGCTGGCCTCGGTACCCGAGTTTTTTCCGGCGGTGCCTGGGGCCATCGTCAAAGGCGTGCAAAAGTACTGGAACCGCGTGCTGCCTGCCGTCACGTCGCCACACATCCGCCTGAAAGATGCGCTGGCTGCTGGCCGGGCCACGCTGGCCAAAACGCCTGCAAAACAGTACTGGCAAGCCGTGGGCCGCGACGATCTGGCGCTGTTGCAATACACCGGTGGCACCACGGGTGTGAGCAAAGGGGCCATGCTGACCCACGGCAACCTGCTCAACAACATTTGCCAGACACACGCCATGGGTGCCAGCCACATGAAGCCGGGCGAAGAGTGTGTATTGACGGCGCTGCCGCTCTATCACATCTTTGCATTCACGGCCAACCTGCTGGGCTACATGACCATCGGCGGGCACAACGTGTTGATTCCCAACCCACGGCCGGTTCAGAACCTGCAACGCGCCGTAGAGAACTATCCCATCACATGGATGACTGGGGTCAACACCCTGTTCAACGGTCTGCTGAACGAAGAGTGGTTTGTGGCTTACCCGCCCAAGACGCTGAAGGCGTCCATTTCGGGCGGCACTTCATTGCACACCGCCGTAGCGCAGCGCTGGCGCGACGTGACCAAAACCCCGATTGCAGAGGGTTATGGCCTGACCGAAACATCACCGGTGGTGAGCTTCAACCCGCTGACGGGCACACCGCGTGACGGCAGCATCGGCATACCAGCCCCAGGCACCGACGTGCGCCTGACCAACGACGATGGGCACGATGTGCCACCCGGTACGCCCGGCGAAATCTGGGTGCGCGGCCCGCAGGTGATGCGAGGCTACTGGCAAACCGACGAAGAAACCGCCAAGGTCATGCACGACGGCTGGTTTGCCACTGGCGACATCGCCGTGATGGATGAAGCCGGCTTCATGCGCATCGTGGACCGCAAGAAAGACATGATCCTGGTGTCGGGCTTCAACGTGTACCCCAACGAGGTGGAGGATGTGATTGCCGACATGGACCACGTGCTGGAAGTGGCCGTGATCGGTGTGCCCGATGCCAAAACCGGCGAAGCCGTGCGTGCCTACGTGGTGCAAAACCCCGATCACAGCAAAGAGGTGATGCCCGCCGACGTGCTGGAGCACTGCCGCAAGCACCTGGCCGCGTACAAGGTGCCCAAGCTGGTGGTGGTGCGCGACGAGTTGCCCAAGAGCCCCATTGGCAAAGTGCTGCGCAAAGACCTGCGCAAGGCCGTTGCCGACGAGATGAACCGCGCCTGAACCCTCTGACAGACTCAACCTGAAAAGCTGCACATGATTTCCGAATTCGAAACCAAACTGCTGGGCATCATGATGATCGTCATCATGCTCGGCATGGG
>DDUQ01000049.1:0-362 GCA_002344885.1 Comamonadaceae bacterium UBA2334 | reverse complement strand
GCGCTGGACCTGTCGCCCGGGTTGACCGTGGGCCTGATTCTGATGGGCTGCATGCCCGGTGGCACCACCTCCAACATCTTCACGTACTTCAGCAAAGCCGTGCTGGCGCTGTCGATCATGATGACCTCGGTGTCGTCACTGATTGCACTGGGCATGGTGCCAGCGCTGTTGGAGTTCTACTCGCAGCTCGCGGGCCTGACAGGTGAGTTCAAGATTCCAGCGGGCAACGTAGCTCAAGTGCTGTTTGTGTTGCTGGTGCCCACCATCATTGGCATGGTGCTGCGAAAACTCAACCCGAACATCGGGGCCAGCATTGAACTGCTGGGCGGCATGCTGGGGGTCGCGGTGATCCTGTTCCTGGT
>DDUQ01000061.1 GCA_002344885.1 Comamonadaceae bacterium UBA2334 | reverse complement strand
ATCGCCCCGTCCATCCTGTCAGCCGACTTTGCCCGTCTGGGCGAAGAGGTGCGCGCCATCGAACAAGCGGGGGCCGACCTGGTGCACTTCGACGTGATGGACAACCATTACGTGCCCAATCTCACCATCGGCCCGCTGGTGTGCGAAGCCATCCGCCCGCACGTGAAGATCGGCATCGACGTACACCTCATGGTAGAGCCGGTCGATGCGCTCATTCCGCTGTTTGCCAAGGCGGGTGCCGACATCATCACCTTCCACCCCGAGGCCAGCCGCCACGTCGACCGCACGCTGCAACTCATCCGCGACCACGGCTGCAAGGCCGGTCTGGTGCTCAACCCCGCCACACCCGTGCAGGTGCTGGACCATGTGTGGGACAAGCTCGATATGGTGCTGCTCATGAGCGTCAACCCCGGCTTTGGGGGCCAGGCATTCATCCCGTCCACCCTGGCCAAACTGCGCACCGTGCGTGCCGCCATCCAGGCCCATGTGGCCGATGGTGGCCAGCCCATCTCGCTGGAGGTGGACGGTGGGGTGAAGGTGAGCAACATAGCCGAGATCGTGCGTGCCGGGGCTGACACTTGTGTGGCGGGCAGCGCCGTGTTCGGCGCGCCCGATGCTGATGGGGGCTACCGGCGCGTGATGCAGGCGCTCAAGTCAGAGGCGGCCAAGGCCTGAGTGGCTGTGTACGCCATGCACGCAGTTGCTTCAGCGCGCACGCCTATTCGGCACGCGCCGTCCGGCTGGCGATCGATTTTTTGTCATTGATGGGGAAGTTCAACATGCCTTTGTCCAAACGTTCCACGCTGACGCAGTTCCTCATCGAGGAGCGGCGCAGGTTTCCGGGTGCCAGTGGTGATTTCAACGCGTTGATTCTGGATGTCGCGCTGGCTTGCAAGGCCATTGCCCGCTCCGTGGCCTACGGCGAGCTGGCCGGTGTGCTGGGCAACCACCCGGCGGAAGGCGGTACCAGCGTCAATGTGCAAGGCGAGACGCAGAAAAAGCTGGATGTGATCAGCAACGACATGTTCATCAGCGCCAACAACTGGGGGGGGCACCTGGCTGGCATGGCCTCTGAAGAAATGGATGACCCGTACCAGATTCCGGGCCAGTACCCGCGTGGCAAGTACCTGCTGGTGTTCGACCCGCTGGACGGCTCCAGCAACATCGACGTGAACGTGTCGGTCGGCAGCATTTTTTCGGTCCTCCGCGCGCCGCAGGACGTGATCGACTCGGGCCGTGACATCGTGGCCAGTGACTTTTTGCAACCGGGCACACGGCAACTGGCGGCCGGCTATGCACTCTATGGGCCCACCACCATGCTGGTGCTGACCGTAGGCACGGGGGTCAATGGCTTCACGCTCGATCCAGGGTTGGGCGAGTTCAAACTGACCCACCCGAACATCCAGGTGCCGCCTGACACGCAGGAGTTTGCCATCAACGCGTCCAACAGCCGCTTCTGGGAAGCGCCCGTCAAGCGCTATGTCGATGAATGCCTGGCCGGCAAAACCGGGCCGCGCGGCAAAGACTTCAACATGCGGTGGATTGCCAGCATGGTGGCCGAGGCACATCGCATCTTGATGCGGGGTGGGGTGTTCATGTACCCACGCGACACCAAGGATGCGAGCAAACCCGGCCGTCTGCGGCTGCTGTACGAGGCCAACCCCATCGGCATGGTGATGGAACAGGCAGGCGGCCGCGCCAGCACCGGCAGCGTGCCCATGCTGGGTGTGCAACCCAACGCACTGCACCAGCGCATCGGCCTGGTGTTTGGCAGCAAACACGAGGTGGAGCGCATCGAGCGTTACCACGCCGAACCCCAACCCTACAAGGACGAGGCCAGCCCGCTGTTCAATGAGCGCAGCCTGTTCCGAGATTGATCTGATGAATACAATTTGTATAGCTGTCAGAGCTTATTCTTAAAGCGCTGGCGGCCAAAAATTTATAAATTTCTGGAGCACAACATGTCTGAACGCCATCCCATCATCGCCATCACGGGCTCATCAGGTGCCGGTACCTCGACCGTGACCAAGACCTTCCAGAACATCTTCCGGCGGGAGGCATTGAAGTCCGCCATCATCGAGGGCGACAGCTACCACCGCTACGACCGCAAGGAGATGAAGGCCAAGGCGGCCGAGGCCGAGCAGGCGGGCAACAAGCACTTCAGCCATTTCGGTGCCGACAACAACCTGTTTGGTGAGCTGGAAACGCTGTTCAGAACCTACTCCGAGTCGGGCACCGGCCGCAGCCGCAAGTACCTGCACAACGCTGAAGAGGCCGCACCCTACAAGCAGGACCCGGGCACGTTCACACCCTGGGAGGACCTGCCTGCCGACACCGACATCCTGTTCTACGAAGGGTTGCACGGTGCGGTCAAGACGGCCGAGCACAACATTGCTCGTTACCCCGATTTGCTGATCGGCGTGGTGCCGGTCATCAACCTGGAGTGGATCCAGAAACTCATCCGCGACAAAACCCAGCGCGGCTACAGCACCGAGGCGGTGACCGACACCATCCTGCGCCGCATGCCCGACTATGTGAACTACATCGTGCCGCAGTTCGAGCACACGCATGTGAACTTCCAGCGCGTGCCCATGGTGGACACGTCCAACCCGTTCATCAGCCGCGACATTCCCAGTGCGGACGAAAGCATGGTGGTCATCCGGTTTGCCAAGCCCAAGGGCATCGACTTCCAGTATCTGCTGAACATGATTCACGACAGTTACATGAGCCGCGCCAACACCATCGTGGTGCCCGGCGGCAAGATGGAGCTGGCCATGCAGCTCATCTTCACGCCCTTCATCTGGCGAATGATGGAGCGCCGCAAGCGTGCCCTGGGTGGCTGAGGGCCGAAGTGCCAGGCCCCGTGTCGCAACCCTTACAACCCAGTATCCAACATGACTGCTCCCACCCCTGAGATGGCCCGCCAGATGGCCAACGCGATCCGCATCCTGTCTGTCGATGCGGTTGAAAAAGCCAAATCCGGCCACCCCGGCGCGCCGATGGGCATGGCCGACATTGCCGAGGTGCTGTGGAACCGCCACTTGCGCCACAACCCCGCCAACCCGCATTGGTCCGACCGCGACCGCTTCGTGCTGAGCAATGGCCACGGCTCCATGCTGATTTACGCGCTGCTGCACCTGACCGGTTATGACTTGCCAATGGGCGAGATCAAGTCGTTCAGGCAACTGCACAGCCAGACGGCCGGACACCCGGAGGTGGGCCTCACCCCCGGTGTGGAAACCACCACTGGCCCGCTGGGGCAGGGCATTTCCAACGGTGTCGGCATGGCCCTGGCCGAAAAGCTGCTGGCTCATCAGTTTAACCGGCACGGCCACGCCATTGTGGACCACTTCACCTACGTGTTCCTGGGCGATGGCTGCCTGATGGAGGGCATCAGCCACGAGGCCTGTGCGCTGGCGGGTACGCTGCGCCTGTCCAAACTGGTGGCGTTCTATGACGACAACGGCATATCCATCGATGGTCATGTGGAAGGCTGGTTCACCGATGACACGCCCAGGCGCTTCGAGGCCTATGGCTGGCATGTCATCGCTGGCGTGGACGGCCATGATCCCGCTGCCGTCGACGCTGCGGTACAAGCCGCCAAAGCCCAGGCAGGGCTGGCAGAAGGCAAACCCACCCTGATCTGTTGCAAGACCGTCATCGGCAAGGGCTCGCCCAACAAGGCGGGCACGCACGATGTCCACGGCGCAGCGCTGGGTGCCGCCGAGGTGCAGGCCACCCGCGAGGCGCTGGGTTGGACGGCTGCGCCGTTCGACATGCCGGCCGACATTGCTGCAGCCTGGGACGCCAGGGAACGTGGTCAGGCCGCTGAAGCTGCTTGGAGCCAGCGCTTCGCTGCCTATCAGGTGGCCTTCCCAGCCGAAGCTGCCGAATTCGAGCGCCGCATGAAAGGCGACCTCTTGCCCGCCTTTGCAGACAAGTTGCCCGAAGTGCTGGCCGCCATAGCAGCCAGGCCCGACGCGTTTGCCACCCGCAAAAGCAGCCAGAATGCGCTGGATGCGCTGGCCCCCCTGGTGCCCGAATTCTTCGGCGGCAGTGCCGACCTGACCGGCTCCAACCTCACCAACTTCAAAGGGTGTGTGAAAGCGGGGCGCGATGACAACGGTCAGTTTAAATGGGGCAACCACCTGAGCTACGGCGTGCGCGAGTTCGGCATGGCCGCCATCATGAACGGCATGGCCTTGCACGGCGGCTTCATTCCTTACGGTGGCACCTTCCTCACGTTCAGCGACTACAGCCGCAACGCCATCCGCATGGCTGCGCTGATGAAGCAGCGCGTCATCCACGTGTTCACCCACGACAGCATCGGCCTGGGCGAAGACGGCCCCACGCACCAGAGCGTGGAGCATGTGCCATCGTTGCGCATCATCCCCAACCTGGACGTCTGGCGTCCGGCCGATGGCCTGGAGACTGCGGTGGCCTGGGTCAGCGCCATCGAGCGCAAGGACGGCCCCGCTGCCTTGTGTCTGAGCCGCCAGAACCTGCCACGGGTGACCGAGCGGGTGTCGGCCGGGCAGATTCGGCAGGGCGGGTATGTGCTGTCCGACATGGATCAGGCGCGCGCCATCATTCTGGCCACGGGGTCGGAAGTGGAGCTTGCGCTGCAGGCTCAGGCCAAGCTGGCAGGCGAAGGGATTGCGACACGGGTGGTGTCCATGCCCTGCACCAACGTGTTCGACCGTCAGTCCCAGGCCTACCAGATGGATGTGCTGCCCCTGCACCTGCCGACGGTGGCCATCGAAGCGGCGCATCCTGATTTCTGGCGCAAATACGTGGGCCGAACCGGGGTGGTCATTGGCATGACAAGCTTCGGCGAATCGGCACCGGCCAAAGACCTGTACGCCCATTTCGGCATCACGGCCGATCGCGTCCGCGACGCGGTGAAAGTGCTGGTGCACCGCGCCGCCCACCGGGCCGAGCCGACGTGGCCCGACCACATCGTGCCGTCCACCCACTGACCGAGGCCGCCGGACATGAGTGCAACTGTTGCCCCACCGCCGTTCGACCTGGTCATGTTCGACCTGGATGGCACGCTGATTGAAACCGCACCCGAGATCGCCGATGCCACCAACGACACGCTGACCCGGTTTGGCCTGCCGGAAGTGACCCAGCAGCAGGTCAATGACTGGATTGGCCACGGCACGCAAACCTTGCTGGTGCAGGCGCTGGCAGCTGTGCAGGGCATCAGTCAGGCTGCGGTGCGAGCTGGTGACGACTTTGCGGCCATCAGCGCCGCATTTGTGCAGCACTACGGCCAGCGTTGTGGCACGCGCAGCCACCTGTATCCGTATGTGCGCGAAGTGCTCCACATCCTGAAAGGGCAGGGTGTGAAGCTGGCGGTAGTGACCAACAAGGAGCAGCGTTACACACAGGTGGTGCTGGATGCCCACCAGCTGGACCCGCTGTTCGACCGGGTCGTCAGTGGCGACACCTTTGCCACCAAAAAGCCCACGCCCGTGGGCGTGGAGGCTTGCCTGGCGCAGTTCGGCGTGGCAAAGGCGCGGGCGTTGTTCGTGGGCGATTCGTCCATCGACGTGGCCACCGCCCGCAACGCCGGTGTGGCGGTGTGGGTGCTGCCCTATGGCTACAACATGGGCGAGCCCATCGAGCGTTGCAACGCCGACCGCGTGATTGCCGATTTTTCTGCCCTGGTGGCGGCCGACGTGACCCAGCGCTTTGCGGCCAGCGCCCAAGGTGTCCCTGCCTGATGGCTGGCTGCTGTCAACAGACCATAGCAAAGTATTCAATCTGATTAAGCATCAGGCCGATTTTTTTTCATTATTCAAGAGGATATTCCCATGACCATCAAAGTAGGTATCAACGGTTTTGGCCGCATCGGGCGCATGGTGTTCCGCGCTGTGGCGCAAGAGGCTGCGTTTCAGGACATCGAGGTGGTGGCCATCAACGACCTGCTGGAGCCCGAGTACCTGGCTTACATGCTGCAGTACGACTCGGTTCACGGTCGCTTCAAAGGCTCCGTGAGCGTGGAGGGCGGTGCCCTGGTGGTCAACGGCCGCAAGATCCGACTGACCGCCGAGAAAGACCCGTCCAACCTGAAGTGGGGCGAAGTGGGGGTGGACGTGGTGGTCGAGTCCACCGGTTTCTTCCTCACCCAAGATACCTGCCAGAAGCACCTGGACGCGGGTGCCAAAAAAGTCGTGCAGTCGGCCCCCTCCAAAGACGACACGCCCATGTTCGTGTTCGGCGTCAACCACAGCAAATACGCGGGCGAGGCCATTGTGTCGGCAGCATCCTGCACCACCAACTGCCTGGCACCCGTGGCCAAGGTGCTGAACGACAGCTTCGGCATCCAGCGCGGCCTGATGACCACCGTGCACGCTGCCACCGCCACGCAAAAGACCGTGGACGGGCCCAGCAGCAAAGACTGGCGCGGTGGCCGAGGCATTTTGGAAAACATCATCCCCAGCAGCACTGGCGCTGCCAAGGCAGTGGGCGTGGTCTTGCCTGAATTGAACAAAAAGCTGACGGGCATGGCGTTCCGCGTGCCCACCAGCGACGTGAGCGTGGTGGATCTGACGGTTGAACTGAGCAAGGAAGCCAGCTACGACGCCATTTGCGCCGCCATGAAGGCCGCCTCGGAGGGCGCGCTGAAAGGCGTGCTGGGCTACACCACCGAAAAAGTGGTGTCCACCGATTTTCGGGGTTGCGCCATGCCCTCCATCTTCGATGCCGATGCCGGCATTGCACTGGACAAAACCTTCGTCAAAGTGGTGGCCTGGTACGACAACGAGTACGGCTACACCTGCAACATGATGCGCTTCGTGCAGCACGTCGCTGCCCGCTGAACCGGTTGCCTCTGACCGGGAAACGCACCCGCTTCTCTGACGTCATAGCTGGAATCGCTTGCTGGGCAAGCGGTGGGGTTTCATATTTTTTATTCTCTGGAGAACCGACATGGCCTTGATTTCTCTTCGTCAACTGCTGGACCACGCCGCTGAAAACGGCTACGGCTTGCCCGCCTTCAACGTCAACAACATGGAGCAGGTGCAGGCCATCATGCAGGCGGCCGATGCCGCCAACAGCCCCGTCATCCTGCAAGGGTCGGCAGGGGCACGCTCGTACGCCGGTGAGCCGTTTCTGCGCCACCTCATTCTGGCGGCCATCGAGCAGTACCCCCACATTCCGGTGTGTATGCACCAGGACCACGGTGCGTCGCCTGGCATCTGCTTCCGGTCCATCCAGTCGGGCTTCAGCTCGGTGATGATGGACGGCAGTTTGCTGGAGGACGGCAAGACGCCCGCCAGCTACGACTACAACGTCGCGGTCACCCGTCAGGTGGTGGATCTGGCCCATGCTTGTGGCGTTTCGGTCGAGGGCGAGCTGGGTTGCCTGGGCAGTCTCGAAACCGGCAAAGCCGGTGAGGAAGACGGCCACGGTGCCGAAGGCACGCTGGATCACTCCGCGCTGTTGACCGACCCCGACGAGGCGGCCGACTTCGTGCAAAAAACCCAGGTGGATGCACTGGCCATTGCCATCGGCACCAGCCATGGGGCCTACAAGTTCACCAGCAAGCCGACGGGCAAGGTGCTGCGCATCGACCGTGTGCGCGACATCCACCAGCGCATTCCCAATGTGCATCTCGTGATGCACGGTTCATCTTCGGTGCCTGAAGACTGGCTGGCCGTCATCAATTCGCATGGTGGTGACATGGGCCAAACCTACGGCGTGCCGGTGTCAGAGATTGTGGAAGGCATCAAAAACGGTGTGCGCAAGGTCAACATCGACACCGACCTGCGCATGGCCAGCACCGGTGCCATCCGCAAGCACCTGGCTGAAGACCGCAAAAACTTCGACCCGCGCAAGTTTTTCAAGGAGGCCACCAAGGCCATGAAGGGCATCTGCCAGGACCGCTACGAAGCGTTCGGTGCCGCCGGCATGGCCAGCAAAATCAGCAGGGTGTACAGCCTGGAAGCCATGCAAAAGCGTTACGACAAAGGCGAACTCGCTCCGCGCCTGGGCTGATCGCATGTGCCGCTGCGGGGCCAGGGGGCGGCCTCAGCGGCGCAATGGTCAGAGGTTCTGGAGCCCGGCGCGCCGCTCGATGTGGTGGGCGCGGTAGTGTGCTTCTTTGGCCTGATACATGGCATGGTCAGCCGCTTGCACCGCCTGGTCCAGTGCGGCGCCCGCCCGGCAGGTGGCCAGGCCCATGGCCAGCGTGAGTTCGTTGCCAGGGTAGAACTGGTTGTTCAGCTCCAGCACCGACAGGATGCGCTGCATCAGCGCCTGTGCGCCGTGTTCGTCGGTACCGGGCATCAGCACCACAAATTCGTCGCCGCCGATGCGGGCAGCACAGCATGGTGCATCCACCGACTTGCCCAGCACCTCGCCCGCGCGGCGCAGCAGCGCATCGCCAGCGGCGTGACCCTGCTCGTCGTTGATGCGCTTGAGGCCGTTGACGTCAATGGCCATCACGCTGACCGGCCACGGCCCTTTGCGTGACAGGCGGTTGATTTCTTCGGCAAAGTAGGCGCGGTTGCGCAGCTTGGTCAGCACGTCGTGCTTGCCCAGGTACTCCAGGTAGGCTTCGGCCTTTTTGCGGGCGGTGATGTCCACCAGCGACACCAGGACCATGTCCCACTTTTCTTCGTGCCCCGGCATCACGTCGAACTGCATGTGGATGTGCAACGCCTCGCCGCTCAGTCGGTAGTTGACCACCTCGCGTTGCTGGAAGGTTTTGCCCTGCCACAGGTCCAGCAACTGGTCCTGGAACGAGTCGGTCATTTCGTCGCGGAACACCTTGTCGAGCTGCTGGATCAGGGCCTGCTTGTCGGGCGCACCGAACATTTGCAGCGTATGCTGGTTGATGTCGATGACACGGATTTCTTCCATGCACCGGATGACAAAGTCGGGGTGCACCCGCATGAAGGTCGGGAAGTCCTGTATGCCGCGCTCGCGGACCTCGTCCATCAGCATGCGGATGGTGCTGAAGTCTTCTACCCACAGCGACACCGGCGAAAGCTCGAACAGGTTGCGTGCGTAGGCTTCGCGTTCGGTCAGCAGCTTGCGGGCTTTTTCTTCCGGGGTGATATTTTCAAGGGTCAGCAGCACGCGACTCCAGGTGTCCTCGTGTCCCTTGAGGATGCGGGCGCGCAGCTTGATGTCCAGCCGCTGCCCGTCCAGGGCGTAATTGCAGGTCTGGTTGCTGAAATCGAGCTGTCCGTTCCAGAGTTGCTCCAGCTCGCTGATGACGCTGCTGTGCATGTCGTCTCGGAACACCTCGCCCAGCCTGTCCTGCAGGGTCTGCAGGTTGGGTGCGCGGAACATGTCGAGCGTGTGCTGGTTGACGCGCAGGATCTTCAGTTCGCGGGTGCAGGCTTGGATGCGGCTGGCGTCTTCGCGCAGGAAGGTGCCCAGGTCGGTCACGCCGTCATGTCGCCAGCGGTCGAACAGGTTTTTGAGGCCGCTGTAGTCCTCCAGCCAGAGCGAGACGGGGGCCAGGTCGAACATGTGTTCGTAGTCCGAGGCTTCAGATGGGCAGGGTGTGGTCATGTTGCGGAAAAAGCAGGAGGGGTTGTGCGCTGTGCTCAGCGTAGCGGTGCCGCAAGCGTAGGCGAAACGGGTTGGCCTTTCAACGTCTGCTCGACGGCCTGGCCCAGTTCGATCACCGCCATGGCGTAGTAGCTGCTCCAGTTGTAGCGGGTCACGGTGTAGAAGTTGTCGGTACCGGCCACGTAGCTGGTGGCTTGGCCACCACGGGTCGTGTCGCCGTTGTGCAGCTCGATGAGCGCCCAGGGGCCTGGGTGCTGGCGTGCAGGTTCGCCCAGCACGGCACCTTTGGCTTCAAACGAGGCGGTGCTGAAGCTGGGCAGGATGTCGGGGGCCAGCAGCGCATCCAGGTCGAGCCGTGTGGCATCCAAGCCCACGGCCACATGGGTAACCAGGCCAGGCTTCCAGCCGAAGGCTTTGAAGTAGTGGGCCACCGAGCCGATGGCATCGGCCGCACTGCCGAACAGGTCGATCTTGCCGTCGCCATCGAAGTCCACCGCATATTTCGCCCAGCTGCTGGGCATGAACTGTGGCATGCCCATCGCGCCTGCGTAACTGCTGCGGTACGACAGTGGGTCGGTGCCCTGGCGGTGCGTGAGGCTGAGGAACTGCTCCAACTCACCCAGAAAAAACTCTGTTCGGGCTGCCGCGCGGGGGTGGGCGGCGGGAAAGTCGAAAGCCAGTGTGGTCAATGCATCGAGCGTGCGGAAGGTGCCCATGTGGCGGCCATACAGGGTTTCGACCCCGATCACGCCCACGATCAGGCTCGCGGGCACGCCGGTTTCGGCCTCGGCCTTCTCCAGCCACTGGCGGTGGTCGGTCCAGAAGCTATGGCCCGCTTTGAGGCGCACGGGCTCGATGAAGCGGGCGCGGTAGGCAGTCCAGTTTTTGGCGCTGACCTTGGTGGGGGGCAGGATCAGCTTTTGCACCTGCGGCAGTTTGCGGGCCTGGGCCAGCACCTGGCGAACCTGGACGGGGTCGAGGTCGCGGCGCAAGGCGACGTCGATTGCGAACTGCTGCACACGCGCATCGGACGCATACGTCACTTCAGAAGGCTTGGTCTTTGGCTGTTTTCTGCCTTTGTCGCTTTCAGCGTATGCGCTGGTAGCTACTGAAAAAATCAATGTCATGCCCAACAGTGTGTGCAGGGCAGGCATCAGGCGGGGGGATTGGTGTTGCATGGGTGTGGCCACTGACCGGTTCAGTCGGGTGCAGTGCGTGGGTGGCTTGAGTTTGCTTGGGGCCATGACAGGCGAACAAAACGTTGCGCCAGCTCGCGCAAGCCGGGTGGCCGGTTGTTGGGTGCCGGGCCAGTCTGCTGTTTCCCGTCAGCAGCGGCCAAGGCCTGCGGGTTCGCGTAGCGCAGGGCTTCAAGCGCCAGCAGCCAATGAACGGTTTCGCTGGACGCTCTTTGCGCCTCGGGCAGGGCGGCACGCAGGCGGTCGGCCAATTGTCGGGGGGTGGTTGTCGGGTCTGCTGCCAAGCCAGCCTGTCGGGCGCGGGCGCGGGCCCGCTCCAGCAGGCGCAGCCAGGGGTCGTGCTGCTGCCGTTCCCACCAGGCCCAGGCGGCTCCACCCAAGGTGGCCAGGCTGATGAGGCCTGCCAGCACGTAACCCAGTTCGGTCCAGCTGGGGGTGTCGAACCCGATTTTTTTCAGCAGGTCCATCTGGCTGCCCTGCGAGTAGCTGAGCACCCACTGGTTCCAGCGGTTGTTCAACGCCTCCCAGTTGTTGCGCAGGGTGTTGAGCAGGGCTGGGTTGAACGTGGCCAGCATGTTCCCCACCGCACCTTGTACGGGGTTGAGGCGGGCGGTGGACTCGGTGCGAGAGGGCGCCACGGACGATGTCGGGTCCACCCGCTGCCAGCCCAGTTGGGGCAGCCATACCTCGGCCCAGGCGTGGGCGTCGCTCTGCCGGACCGTGACGTAGCCGTCCACCGGGTTGCGTTCGCCGCCCTGGTAGCCGGTGACCACCCTGGCCGGCACGCCTGCGCCGCGCATCAGGATGACGAAGGCCGAGGCAATGTGTTCGCAGAACCCCAGCTTGCGGTCAAACCAGAACTCGTCTGCCGTGTGCGTGCCGTAGGCACCGGGGCTGAGCGTGTAGCCGTAGCCGCCGGTTTGCAGGTGTTGCAGGGCGCGCTGGACGAGCCGCGAGTCGGCATCGGCCCCGCTGCCCGCTTCCGACCGCCACTGCTGCGCGAGCGCCAACGTGCGGGGGTTGAAGCCTGCGGGCAGGCTGGTTTGTTCCCGTATTGCCGCCGTGACCGTGTCGGGGCCGTGGCGGAAACTCAGGTGGCTGCTGGCGCGGTAGCGGGTCAACTCGCGCAGGGGCTTGCTGGACAGCCATTGCAAATCGGGCGTTTGCAGCAGGTTGTGCTCTGCCAGGCGGGGCTGTTGCGGGGTCACATCCAGCACCATGACCCAGGGTTGTTTGCTGGGCTCCAGCGTCACCTCGTAGTCAATTGGCTCGCCCTGGACGCTCAGGTTGCCAGGGCGGCGGTTGGGGTCGGCTGTGCTGAACACTTCGCCCAGCCGTGGTGGGTTCATGCGCCATTCACGTCCGTCAAACTGGCCCAGCACCGGCCCTCTGAAGTACATCTGGCTGGGGTGGGGTGGCTCGCCGTCAAACCGCAGCCTGAACGCGATGGAACGGTCCTCTGCCAGGCTGGCCACGTTGCCCACCTGCATGTTGGACGACAGGCCGGTGCGCCCGGTAGTGCCATCTGCCGGAACGCCCCAAAGCGGCGCAATGCGCGGAAACAGCAGGAACAGAACCACCATGATGGGTGCGCCCAGCAGCGCCATGCCGCCGGCGGTTCGGGCAGCCACCCACAACGGAGGCTTTCCCACCGGCATGTGCGACAGCACCAGCGATGTCAGCAGCCCCCAAACGGCCAGCAACACCCCGGCTGCCGTGAGCAGACTCTGGGAATGCAGAAAGTGGGTCAGCAAGGTGAACAGGCCGAGGAAGAACACCACGAATGCATCCCGCTTGGCCCGCAGCTCCAGCGTCTTGAGCGCCAGCAGCGCCACGATGAGTGTGATGCCCGCTTCCTGTCCCAGCAGCGTTCGGTGGGTGAGCAGGGTAGCACCCGCGGTCAGGGCGACCAGCAGCACCAGCCACCAGCGGGAGGGCAGGTGGGTGTTGCGCCAGGCGCAGTGGCCCCGCCACAGCAGCACCACTGACGTCAGCGCCGTGCACCACCAGGGCAATTGACCGGCCATCAGGATGGTCACCCAGGCAATGTTGGCCAGCAGGAACAGCGTGTCACGGGTGTCGCGCGGCCAATGCCTCCACGTCTGTGTCCAACGGCTGGTGGCGCTCATCCCGGCGGCCTGTGCCGCCGGTTCAGGGGCAGAAGGGTGTGTCAGCACAGCGCCAGTGCCTCCAGGCAACGTTGGGTGTGGGCGGCGCCGTGGTCGGGTGCAATGGTCATGCCGGGCAGGCGCAGGCCGAAGGTCTGGCCTTGCTGGTCGGCCCTCAGCACCCATGCCGTCAGGCGTGCCAGGCGCTGTTCGGGGCCTGTCACCTGTGTGTGGTGCCAGTCCAGCCACAGCATCTGGTGGTGGGCGGTGCGCGCCTGCTCCCGACTGGTGAGGTCGGCTGACCCCCGGGCCATGGCTTGTGCGGCGCGTTTCCACACAATGGTTTTCAGGGCATCGCCCCGGCGATAGGCACGCACGCCGTCAAACTCACCCGCTCCCACGCCGTGGGCAGGATGCAGACCCTGTGCAACGGGCTCGCCAGCGGGCAGGGGAGGCGCAGGCACTTCGGGCGCGGGGTAGACCCACACCCGAGCAGCGGGCCGCCAGACGGTCCATACCCTGAAGAACCCCATGGGATAGCGCGTGTTGGCCTGCAGGTTCGGCAACTCATGGTGCCCCCGGTGGGGGGGCAACCAGGCCACCTCCGCCGTGGCGCTGCCTTCGGGGGGCACGTCGGCCCAGGCATCGGATGCCTGACCGCTGACCAGCAGGTTGATGCCATGCCGAGCCTGCAGCCGTTGGCTGTCCAGCACCACCGTCAGGCGTGCGGGCGAGCCGGCAAAACACGGGGGAGGCGACTGGAGCTTGAGCGTCAACCCCCGCAGGTTGGCATGGCTCATGTGCATGCCCACCACCGCACTGCCGGCCAGCAGAAACGTCAGCAGGTAGCCCAGGTTGAGCTGGTAGTTGATGCTGGCCAACAGCAGCACCATGAGGGTGACGGCCATCATCCAGCCGGCCCGTGTGGGCAGGATGTACACGTTGTGTTGCCCCAGGGTCAGGCTGTCGGTGCGCGGCAGGCGTGAGGCAAACCACGCCTGAACGCGTTCTTGCAGTCGGGTGGTGGGCCAACGCATGGGCATGGCTGGGAAGGGGGGGAACGCGTGGGTGGTCAGTTGTCAGCCGGTGCGTGGTGGCCCCAGGCGGTCAGGGCAGCGGCGTGGCTGCCACCATGGCCTTGACCTGTTCCAGCGCACCCCGCCCGGCGTTGTGCAGCGGTGTCATGCGGTGGGCAACGGTCTGGGGCAGCACGGCCGTGATGTCGTCGGGGGCCACATAGTCGCGACCGGCCAGAAACGCTTCCGCCTGGGCGGCCACCACCACGGCAATGGCGGCACGTGGGCTCAGGCCCTGCACAAACCAGCGGCCGCTGCGGGTGGCCGACACCAGGTCCTGCAGGTAGTCCAGCACAGGCTCCGACAGGTGCACCTGCCGGATGGCCTGTTGCAGTGCGGCCAGCTCGGGTGGCGAGATGACGGCTGGCAACTGGCCGAGCACCTGCTTGCGGTCCCTGCCCTTGAGCAGCTCGCGTTCAGCCGACCGGTCGGGGTAGCCCAGCGACAGGCGCATGTGGAACCGGTCCAGCTGCGATTCCGGCAATGCGTAGGTGCCCAGCTGGTCCAGCGGGTTCTGGGTGGCGATCACGAAGAACGGTCTGGGCAGCGGGCGCGTGTCACCCTCCACTGTCACCTGGCGCTCTTCCATGGCCTCCAGCAGGGCGCTTTGGGTGCGCGGGCTGGCCCGGTTGATTTCGTCTGCCAGCAGCACCTGGGCAAACACGGGGCCGGGATGGAACACAAACTGCTCGGATGCCCGTTCGTACACCGAAACCCCGGTCAGGTCAGAGGGCATCAGGTCTGAGGTGAACTGCACGCGCGAAAACGCCAGCCCGAAGGAGCGCGCCAGTGCGTGGGCCAGCGTGGTTTTTCCCACGCCGGGCACGTCTTCGATCAGCAGGTGGCCGCCCGCCAGCAGGCAGGCCACGGCATCATGGACCTGCTGGGGCTTGCCGACAATGACCGTGTTAAGCTGGTTCAGAAGCCGTTGCGTGCTGTCCCGCAGACTGGCCGATGGGGTGAAAGGGGCAGGGTGAGCGCTCATGTCATCACCATACCCCAAAATGTCTGTCGCCTCGGCCTGTGGCTGTATTCCGAATGAAAGTGGTCACCCATGTCTGAAACGTCTTCTCAGTTGAACACCTCGGTTGCGTCGGTGGGGGAGGTGCTGTTGCACACCCGTGATGACCGGGGTGTGCACACGCTGACGCTGAACCAACCCACCGCGTTCAATGTGTTGAGCGATGCCATGCTGGATGCGCTGCAAGGGGCGCTGGCCGCCGTTGCGGCCGACAAAGATGCACGCGTCGTGGTGTTGGGTGCGGCTGGCAAGGCGTTTTGTGCCGGGCACAACCTGAAAGAGATGATCGCTCGCCCCGAGTTACCGGCTTACCAGGCACTGTTTGCCCGTTGCAGCAAGGTGATGCTGGCCATTGCCGCCTTGCCGGTGCCCGTGGTGGCCCGGGTGCAGGGCATTGCCACGGCGGCTGGCTGCCAGCTGGTGGCGCAGTGTGACCTCGCTGTGGCCGTGGACACGGCCAGGTTCGGGGTCAATGGTATCGACGTCGGGTTGTTTTGCGCAACGCCGAGTGTGCCGCTGTCGCGCTGTGTGCCGAGGAAGGTTGCTATGGAAATGCTGATGACGGGGCAGTTCATCTCCGCGCAGGAGGCATTGGCGCATGGCCTGGTCAACCGGGTGTGCAGTGCCGATGAGCTGGATGCAGCGGTCGAGCAACTGGTGTCTGCCATGCTTGCCAAGCCTGCCGAGGCCCTGGCCATGGGCAAACAACTATTTTACCAGCAGGTGGAAACCGGTTTGGCTGCCGCCTATCAGTTGGCCGGGCAGACGATGGCCTGCAACATGATGTTGCCGGTGGCGCAGGAGGGTGTGCGGGCCTTTACCGAAAAGCGGGCCCCGGCCTGGCGCAAAGTTTGAAGGTGTGAGGTGGTCTGCCAGCCACAGCCGAGCCATGGCTGGCAGGCGTGCAGGTTGTGGATGTTTGAAGTCGAGTGTGGGTCATGCATGAATGGTTGAAGTGGGTTGAGGCTTTTTCTCAGCGTGGGGTGTTGATTGAACTGGCGGCGCTGGCCGTCTGTGTGGGGGTGGCCTGGCTGGTGGTCAAGGCCTTGCACCGTTCAGCGGGCAGTCCGGATGGTTCGTCCATTTGGTTCGGGCGCAAACTGGTCGATGGGGTGTTGTTCCCGCTGGTGCTGCTGTGCCTGGGGTACGCTGCCCGGGCGCTGGTGTTGAAGTACGTGCCGCTGGCTGTGTTCAAGATCGCCATCCCGGCCTTGCTGTCGCTGGTGGTCATCCGCGTGGGCGTGAGGGTGCTGCACGCCGCGTTCGCGCAGGCGAGGTGGATCAGCGCGCTGGAGCGCACCATTTCCTGGGTGGTTTGGGGCGCGACGGTGGCGTGGGTCAGTGGCGTGCTGCCCATCGTGCTGGACGAAATGGAGCAGGTCAGTTGGAAGCTGGGTGGCTCGGTGATCACGCTGCGAAACCTGGTCGAGGGCGCATTGACGGCCGGTGCGGTGCTGATCGTGATGCTGTGGATATCTGCAGCACTGGAGTCGAGGTTGCTGCGCGATGCATCGGGCGGACAGTTGTCACTGCGCAAAGCGGTGGCTAATGCGGTGCGCACGTTGCTGATGACCGTGGGCGTGATGGTGGCGCTGTCTGCCGTGGGCATCGACCTGACGGCACTGTCGGTGCTGGGTGGTGCCATCGGTGTCGGCATAGGTTTGGGTTTGCAGAAACTGGCTGCCAACTATGTCAGTGGTTTTGTCATCCTGGCCGAGCGCAGCATGCGCATTGGCGACATGGTGCGTGTGGACAACTTCGAAGGTCGCATTTCCGACATCACGGCCCGTTATACCGTGATCCGCTCGTTGGCAGGGCGCGAGTCCATCGTGCCCAACGAGTTGCTGATCACCAGTCGGGTGGAGAACCTTTCTCTGGCTGACCCGAAGGTCTGGCAATCGACGGTGGTGTCGGTTGGGTACGACAGTAAGGTCGAACTGGTGCAGCAGTTGTTGCTGGATGCTGCGCTTTCGCAGGAGCGTGTTCTGCGGGAGCCCGGACCGTCGGTGGCGCTGTCCAACTTCGGTTCGGATGGCTTGGAGTTCACCGTCGGGTACTGGATTGCCGACCCTGAAAACGGTCAGCTGAACGTGCGCTCTGCGATCAACCTGGCCATTTTGAATGCGCTGCGCGAAAACGATATCGAAATTCCGTTCCCGCAACGCGTGGTGCAGCACATCGTCAAAGGCCCGGCTTCGGGCCTGGCAGAAACTGGGGTTGTCACGCAGGCGTCCAGCAAGTGAACACACGACAATGCCGGTTGACACCAGACTGACAGACTTGCCCGTATAATTCAAAAAAAGCACGATCGTTCTTTTTTGGGCTTGATGTGCAGGCTTGGATTGCATAAAATTGACGTTTACGTAAACGTCAATGGGTTTGGTTTCATTTTTCAACACACCAGGAGTCAAAGCAATGAAGGTACTCGTCCCCGTCAAACGCGTGGTGGACTACAACGTGAAAGTCCGTGTCAAAGCGGATGGCAGCGGCATGGACATCGCCAACG
>DDUQ01000075.1:7152-7306 GCA_002344885.1 Comamonadaceae bacterium UBA2334 | reverse complement strand
GTCGAACCAGTGGTACTTCTCGACTTCAGCCAGATAGGCCTTGTCGATCGTGGTGCCTTTGGACAACTTCTTCGGACCGCCATTCACCAATTTGCCGAGCAACAGCTTTTCGATACGGTCGAAGGCATCGGCCTCCACGATGCGCAGCTGGTCG
>DDUQ01000075.1:5559-6925 GCA_002344885.1 Comamonadaceae bacterium UBA2334 | reverse complement strand
ATGCGCAGCTGGTCGTTCAGGTCCAGGCGGAAGCGCTTCAGCTCATCGTCGATGATCTGCTGAGCCCGCTTGTCGCGCTGAATGCCTTCACGGGTGAAGACCTGCACGTCGATCACTGTGCCGGAGCTGCCCTGATCCACACGCAGCGAGGTGTCTTTCACATCGCTGGCCTTCTCGCCGAAGATGGCGCGAAGCAGCTTTTCCTCGGGCGTCAGGGTGGTCTCACCTTTCGGGGTGACCTTGCCGACCAATACATCGCCAGGCACCACTTCAGCGCCCACGTAAATGATGCCGGAGTCGTCCAGGCGGTTGAGCTGTTGCTCAGCCAGGTTGGGGATGTCGCGCGTGATTTCTTCGGCACCCAGCTTGGTGTCGCGAGCCATCACGACGAGTTCCTCGATGTGGATGGAGGTGTAGCGGTCTTCCGCCACCACACGCTCGCTGATCAGAATCGAGTCTTCGAAGTTGTAGCCGTTCCAAGGCATGAAGCCGATCAGCATGTTCTGGCCGATCGAAATCTCGCCCAGGTCGGTCGAGGCACCATCGGCAATCACATCGCCTTTGGCCAGCACGTGGCCCTTCTTGACGATGGGGCGCTGATGGATGTTGGTGTTCTGGTTGGAGCGCTGGTACTTGATGAGGTTGTAGATGTCGACACCCACTTCACCGGCCACCGCCTCGTCGTCGTTGACCCGGATCACGATACGGGTGGCATCGACATAGTCGACCTTGCCGCCACGACGCGCGGTCACCACCGTACCTGAGTCAACGGCCGCCACACGTTCGATGCCGGTACCCACCAGCGGCTTCTCGGGCCGGAGTGTTGGCACGGCCTGACGCGACATGTTGGCGCCCATCAGCGCGCGGTTCGCATCGTCGTGCTCCAGGAATGGCACCAGTGAGGCCGCGACCGACACGATCTGCGCCGGTGACACATCCATGTACTGAATGGTTTCGGCACCCACGAGCACCGATTCGCCCTTCTCACGTGCTGACACGAGGTCACCGGTCAAACGGCCTTCGCCATCCAGCGCCGCGTTGGCCTGCGCAATGACGTACTTGCCTTCTTCGATGGCTGACAGGTAGTCGATCTGGTTGGTGACCTTGCCTTCCACCACACGGCGATACGGGGTCTCGATGAAGCCGTACTCGTTCAAACGGGCGTACAGGGCCAGAGAGTTGATCAGGCCGATGTTCGGGCCTTCAGGCGTTTCAATCGGGCACACACGACCGTAGTGGGTCACGTGCACGTCACGCACTTCGAAGCCGGCGCGTTCGCGGGTCAGACCGCCCGGGCCCAGGGCCGACACGCGGCGCTTGTGGGTGATTTCGGCCAGCGGGTTGGTCTGGTCCATGAACTGCGACA
>DDUQ01000075.1:0-5363 GCA_002344885.1 Comamonadaceae bacterium UBA2334 | reverse complement strand
TCGGCCAGCGGGTTGGTCTGGTCCATGAACTGCGACAGCTGGGACGCACCGAAGAACTCCTTCAGCGCAGCTGAAATGGGCTTGGAGTTGATCAGGTCATGAGGCATCAGCGGCTCTTGTTCAGCCTGGCCCAGACGCTCTTTCACGGCCTTTTCGATGCGGGCCAGGCCGGTGCGGTACTGGTTTTCAGCCAGCTCGCCCACACAGCGCACCCGGCGATTGCCCAGGTGATCGATGTCGTCCACTTCGCCGCGACCGTTGCGCAGGTCCACCAGGATCTTCACCACAGACAGGATGTCGTCGTTCGACATGACCATGGGGCCTGTGGACTCTTCACGGCCCACACGCGCATTGAACTTCATCCGTCCGACACGTGACAGGTCGTAGGTGTCAGGGTTGTAGAACAGACGTTGGAACAAGGCCTGCACCGCGTCTTCGGTGGGCGGCTCGCCGGGACGCATCATACGGTAGATGGCCACGCGGGCAGCAAACTCGTCAACGGTTTCGTCGACACGCAAGGTCTGGGAAATGTACGCGCCTTGATCCAGTTCGTTGGTGTACAGGCACTGCACATCCTGAATACCGGCCGAGCGGAGTTTTTTCAGCAATGCTTCGGTCAGCTCTTCGTTGGCCTTTGCAATGATCTCGCCGGTATCGGCATCGATGATGTTGCGAGCCAACACGCGGCCGATCAGGAAGTCCTCGGGCACGCTGATGTGTGTCGTGCCGGACTGCTCCAATTCGCGGGTATGACGGGCAGTGATGCGCTTGTCTTTCGGGACCACCACCTTGCCGGTTTTGTCCGTGATGTCGTAGCGAGCAACTTCACCGCGCAGGCGCTCGGCAACGTATTCCATCTGTGCACCGCTGTCCATCAGGCGGAAGTGGTCGTTGACGAAGAAGTTGGCAAGGATGGTTTCCGGCGTCAGGCCAATCGCCTTCAGCAGGATGGTGACCGGCATCTTGCGGCGACGGTCCACACGGAAGAACAGGATGTCTTTGGGGTCGAACTCGAAGTCCAGCCAAGAACCACGGTAAGGAATGATCCTTGCCGAGAACAACAACTTGCCTGAACTGTGTGTTTTGCCTTTGTCGTGCTCGAAGAACACGCCGGGAGAACGGTGCAACTGCGACACGATCACCCGTTCAGTACCGTTGATGATGAAAGAGCCTTTTTCGGTCATCAGGGGCACTTCGCCCATGTAAACCTCTTGCTCTTTCACTTCCTTGACGACCTTGGACTGAGACGTGGACGACTCGCGGTCATAAATGATCAGTTGAACCCGTGCGCGTACGGCGGATGCAAACGTCAAACCACGAGTCTGGCACTCACGCACATCGAATGCAGGCTTGGCCAGGTTGTACTCGACAAACTTCATCTCGACGAAACCATTGTGCGAAACAATGGGGAACGCGGATTCGAAAGCGGCCTGCAAACCCTCGCTGGAGCGTTTTTTGGGTGCCACATCCGCTTGCAAAAATGCGGTGTAAGCATCTTTTTGCATTTGGAGCAGATAGGGAATGGCGAGTACGTTCTCGCGTGTCCCGAAACTCTTTCGGATGCGCTTGCGTTCGGTATATGAGTAGGCCATGGGTTCTCCGGGGCTAAGACAAGAGTCCAGCGTCTTCACAGTTCTGGGCGGACAATGCCGTCAGGTTGGGCGCTTGGTGGTTGGCCTCTACCAACTTTTGGCTGACGGCAGCACATTGCGCACTGCCCGAACCAAGCTTCTTTCGACTGGGTGTTCAGAAGACACTCCACAGCACACACGCGTGCGCTGTGGGGTGTTCCCTGGAAGCGGCAAAGGCTGGAGGCCTCAGAGAGACGCTCCAGCCTTGTCGCTTGAAACCGATTACTTGAGTTCGGCCTTGGCGCCAGCTTCTTCCAGCTTCTTCTTCGCAGCTTCGGCGTCTGCCTTGGGCAGAGCTTCCTTGACTGTCTTGGGAGCGCCGTCGACCAGATCCTTGGCTTCCTTCAGGCCCAGACCGGTCAGTTCGCGCACGGCCTTGATGACGGACACCTTGTTGGCGCCGGCTTCCAGCAGGACCACGTTGAAGTCTGTCTTTTCTTCGGCAGCTGGTGCAGCTGCGCCGCCACCTGCGGCTGGCGCTGCCATGGCAGCTGCGCTCACACCAAACTTCTCTTCGATGGCTTTCACCAGGTCGTTGAGTTCCATGACCGTCATGCTGTCCAGCGCGGTCAAAAATGCGTCTTTATCGAATGCCATTTTGATTTCCTAATACAAGTTGGATGGGAAGAACAGTCCGCCTCAGGCAGGCTGTGCTTCGCCTTTTTTCTCTGCCACGGCAGCCAGCACCCGCGCGGTGCGCGAAATGGGGGATTGCATCAAGCCCAGCAACTGAGCCAGCAACACTTCCTTGGTCGGGATGTTGGCCAATTGCTTCACGCCGTTCACGTCCAGGGCTTTGCCACCGTATACACCGGCGCGAATCACCAACTTGTCGTTGGTCTTCGCAAAGTCGGACACCACTTTCGCGGCGGCCACAGCGTCTTCGGAAAAGCCATAGATCAGCGGGCCGGTCATCTGGTCCACTGCCACTTCAAAGCTGCTGCCTGCCACTGCTCGGCGAGCCAAGGTGTTTTTCAACACACTCAGCGTCACGCCTTTGCTGCGGGCATCGACACGCAACTTCGTCATGTCAGCGACCGTGATACCACGGTACTCCGCCATCACGAGCGTTTGAGCTTTAGCGGCGAGTGCGGTCACTTCGTCAATGACTGCTTGCTTCTCACTGCGATTCAGACTCAAGGTCTACTCCTTTAAAAAACACCACATGTTTTTTGCGGTGCACTCATTGCAGCGACCAACTGTTTCAGGTTTAAACCTTCTGCAGTGGTGATCGCCATCTGCGTTGGCGACATTAAGCCGACCCCAAAAAATCAGCACCAACGGTCTTGGATGACCCCTGCCGGCGACTTGGCACCATCAGGGCTCACCACTTCGGCAATGGCCAGATGGCCAGCGCCGAAATCCTCACATATCAGGCACCGATGGTTTGTGTGTCAACGCGCACGCCGACACCCATCGTGGAAGACACCGCCACTTTGCGCAGGTAAACGCCCTTGCTGCTGGCAGGTTTGGCTTTGTTCAATGCATCGATCAGCGCCGCCAGGTTGCCCTGGAGTTTGTCAGCATCGAAGGAACGACGACCGATCGTGCCGTGCACGATACCGGCCTTGTCCACACGGAACTGCACCTGGCCAGCCTTGGCGTTCTTCACGGCTGTGGCCACATCAGGCGTCACGGTGCCCACTTTGGGGTTGGGCATCAGGCCGCGTGGGCCCAGGATCTGACCCAGGGTACCGACGATGCGCATCGCGTCTGGAGAGGCGATCACGACATCGAAGTTCATGTTGCCGGCCTTGACTTCTGCCGCCAGGTCATCCATGCCGACGATGTCAGCACCCGCCGCCTTGGCTTCTTCAGCCTTGGCACCCTGTGCGAACACGGCCACGCGTTTGGTTTTGCCCGTGCCATGAGGCAACACGACGGCACCACGCACCACCTGGTCGGATTTCTTGGCGTCGACGCCCAATTGAACAGCGACATCGATCGATTCGTCGAACTTGGCGTTGGCAAACTCTTTGACGAGCGACAAGGCATCCGTCAGACCGTACAGCTTGGTGCTGTCCACTTTGCCGACTTGGGCTTTCTGTTTTTTGGTCAGCTTGGCCATTTACACGCCCTCCACAGTCACGCCCATCGAACGTGCTGAACCCGCGATGGTACGAACCGCTGCGTCGAGATCGGCAGCAGTCATGTCTTTCATTTTGGTCCTGGCAATTTCTTCGAGCTGAGCGCGCGTGATCTTGCCCACCTTCTGCAGGTGCGGGACAGACGAACCCTTGTCCAGCTTGATCGCTTTCTTGATCAGCGTGGTGGCGGGCGGCGTCTTGATGATGAACGTGAAGCTCTTGTCAGCGTAGGCCGTGATGACCACGGGCAAGGGCAGGCCGGGCTCGACACCTTGTGTCTGGGCGTTGAAGGCCTTGCAGAACTCCATGATGTTCAAACCACGTTGACCCAATGCCGGGCCGATCGGTGGGGATGGATTGGCTTTACCAGCTGGCACTTGCAGCTTGACAAAGCCGACGATTTTCTTCGCCATGCTTTTGCTCCTTACGGGTGATAGCGCAACACCGTCAGCGTTGCTCCCCGGAGGTTAGGACTCATGAAATACACCGCAGGCCGAGTCGGAAGCACTGCGACAATGACATCAGGTTTTTTCGACCTGACTGAATTCCAGTTCGACAGGCGTTGCACGGCCAAAAATGGTCACGGACACACGCAGCTTGTTCTTCTCGTAGTTGACCTCTTCAACCGTACCGTTGAAGTCGGTGAACGGGCCTTCCTTGACACGGACGTACTCGCCGATGACCCACTCAACCTTGTGGCGGGGCTTGTCCACACCGGACTGCATCTGCGACATGATCTTGTGCAAATCAGCGTCGGAGATGGGTGCCGGGCGGTTTTTTGCGCCGCCAACAAACCCCGTTACCTTGTTCGTGTGCTTCACGAGATGCCAGGTATCGTCGTCCATCACCATTTCGACGAGCACATAGCCGGGAAAAAACTTGCGTTCGGTGGTGCGACGCTGGCCATTTTTGACCTCGACCACCTCTTCTGTGGGGACGAGGATGCGGCCGAATTTATCCTGCATGCCGGCATTAGCGACACGCTCCTGTATGTTGCGCTCAACGGCCTTTTCCATGCCGGAATAAGCATGAACCACATACCAGCGCATGCCACTCGCTGCGGCCTCAGCCAATGAACCGACTTGATCTGACATCATTTTCTCCATCCCAGAATCAGGTCGTAAAACACCCACTCAATCGTCTTGTCCGTCAGCCACAGAAAAATGGCCATCACCAGCACAAACCCGAACACGTACAAAGTCATCTGAGTGGCCTCTTTCCGCTCAGGCCAGACCACCTTGCCAATTTCGCGGTAAGAGTCCCGTCCGAATGCCAGCAAACGTTTGCCAGATTCGGAAGTCAGAAAGACCGCAACAGAGGCGGCCACGCACACCAGCAAAGCCGCCCATTGAGCCAGGCCACCTTGCTTCGCCAACATGTAATAGGCTACGAACGCCGCCAGCAACAGCGCAGCAGCCCCGGCCAGCTTTGCCTTGTCCGCGCCCGTGCCAACGGTTTCAACTTCAGGAGACGCCATAAACTTTCAACTCGAAACTCGCCCAAGACAGCTCAGACGCGTAAGCCCACCAGAAGTTTTGCAACTTCGGTGGGCCTGATGATCAAAATGCTGAGATGCTGATCTCAGAGCAGTTTGGCAGGGGCAGTAGGAATCGAACCTACAACCTTCGGTTTTGGAGACCGACGC
>DDUQ01000054.1:3435-3697 GCA_002344885.1 Comamonadaceae bacterium UBA2334 | reverse complement strand
CAGTCTCCCAACCACATCTGGTCGCTGGGCACGGCAGTGGCCGTCAGCCTGTTTGATGGCGGCGCGCGCGATGCTGCCAAGGCCTCCGCCCAGGCCAGCCAGCAGCAGGTCGTGGCCACCTACCGCCAGACGGTGCTGACCGCGCTGCAAGAAGTGGAAGACAACCTGGCCGCCGCCCATCAACTGGCCCAAACGGTGCAGGCGCAAACCCAGGCGCTGGCCGCTGCCACCCAGGCGCTGGAAGTGCTGCAAAACCAGTACA
>DDUQ01000054.1:0-3227 GCA_002344885.1 Comamonadaceae bacterium UBA2334 | reverse complement strand
TGGAAGTGCTGCAAAACCAGTACAAGGCCGGTACCGTGGGTTACCTGAACGTGCTGACGGCCCAGAACACGGTGCTGTCCGCCGAGCGCAGCCTGCTCGATGCCCGCAACCGCCAGATGGCGGCAGTGAACCAGTTGCTGAAGAATGTGGCAGGGCGGTGGCGTTGAGCGGATGGCGGCTTGTCTTGCGGGTTGACCGCAGACAGGTCAGTAACAGCTCAGATGTCAGCGCGCTGTGTCGAGGCGCAATTTTTCAAGCAGATCACCCACCAGTTCCAGCCTGACCAGGGGGTTGTCGAGTGACATCAGGCGTTGCTTCAGTTCGTTCTCGACAGGCAACAGTTCGCACCAGCGGTTGGCCACCCATCCGGCGTCCTGCCATTGGTAGGGTTTTTGCACCGGCATCTGCTGGTCCGTGCTGGCCTGGGTGCTCAGTGTGTGGAGCAGGCGCTGCAAACTGGACACCGTGCCGGACAGGTCGTCTGGCACGGGTGCGGGCATGTCGGGCGGCAGCATTTCCACGTCGGCCACCCACAGACCGTGTTTGAGTCGGTCGGTGCGTAGGATGCGGAAGCGTTGGGAGCCCCGGCATACCACATGCAGCAAGCCAGGGTGCGGTTGGCTCATGGATTCGATGTGTGCCAGCACGCCGACGTCGGCAAATGCTTCAGCCTGTGGCCTCTGCTCAGCGGCTCCGCCAGGATTGACCTTGGGCGCGGTGATGACTTCCTGCCCTTGCGTGAGCCACACCACCCCGAACGGAGCGCCCGCATGGTGGCACAGTTGCACCATGTCGAGGTAGCGCACCTCGAACACCCGCAACGGCAACCAACCGCCGGGGTACAGAACTGTCTGCAGCGGAAACAGCGGCAGCCGTTCGAGGGAAAGCGGGGCGTTGTCTGACATGATTTTCAGTCAAATTTAGCTTTGCCGCTTTTAAATATTGATTTTGATGCTATCTTTTTACTGAATAACCGCGTCGGCGCTCATGCGTTGCAGCATGGCCAGCGAATTGGCCACTGTGGTGCGCAGTTCACGGCGGTCGCAAATGATGTCGACGGCCCCTTTGGTCTGCAGGAACTCGGTGCGCTGGAAGCCCTCGGGCAACTTCACACGCACAGTGTTTTCGATCACCCGGGGGCCGGCAAAGCCGATCAGGGCCTTGGGCTCGGCAATCACCACATCACCCACAAAAGCAAAGCCTGCGCTCACGCCGCCCATGGTCGGGTCGGTCAGCACACTGATGTAAGGCAGGCCCTTTTTGGCCAAACGTGTGAGGGCGGCATTGGTCTTGGCCATCTGCATCAGGCTCAGCAAGCCTTCCTGCATGCGCGCACCACCGGTGGCCGTGAAGCAGACGAACGGCACCTTCTGTTCGATGGCAGTTTCCACCCCACGTACAAACCGTTCGCCCACGACGCTGCCCATGCTGCCGCCCATGAAGTCGAACTCGAAGCAGGCAACCACCAGGTCAATGCCCATCACGGCTCCGCCCATGACGACCAGCGCATCGGTTTCGCCGGTGGCTTCGAGGGCTTCTTTCAAACGTTCGGGGTATTTGCGGCTGTCTTTGAACTTCAGTGCATCGACGGGCAGCACTTCTTGTCCAATTTCGTAGCGGCCTTCGCCGTCGAGAAAAGCGTTGAGGCGGTCCCGGGCACCAATTCTGTGGTGGTGGCTGCAATGGGGGCAGACGTTCTGGTTTTTTTCCAGGTCGGTCTTGTACAGCACGGCATCGCAACTGGGGCATTTGATCCACAGTCCTTCCGGTACGCTGCGGCGCTCGGCCGGGTTGGTCGCTGTGATTTTCGGTGGCAACAGTTTTTCGAGCCAGGACATGGAGGGCGCTCCTCGGTTCAGTCAGGTTGGGCAGAAGCCCGGTGCGTGCGGGTGTCGGGCACCTGGTGAGGGTGCACGGCCGGTGCCCGCATGGTGGGCAATGGGTGCGATTATGCGCGGTTGTCCATGGCAGCCCGAACGCCCGCCAGAAACTCGGCGGCCACCGGGGCCACGCGGTCACGCGGCTCGTTGTCGAGCAGTTGGATGATCTTGGTGCCGATCACCACCGCATCGGCCACTTGGCCGATCGCCTGTGCCGTGGCCGCGTCGCGGATGCCAAAGCCCACGCCCACCGGCACGCTCACGTGCTGGCGGATGCGGGGCAGGGCCTCGGCCACCGAGGTGATGTCGAGCGCGCCCGAGCCTGTCACGCCCTTGAGCGACACGTAGTACACATAGCCACTGGCCAGGCGGCCCACCAGGTCCATGCGCTGGGGGGTGGATGTGGGGGCCAGCAGGAAAATCAGGTCCAGGCCATGGGCCTTGAGGGTGGCGGCAAACTGTTCGCACTCTTCGGGCGGGTAGTCGACGATCAGCACACCGTCCACACCTGCTGCGGCGGCATCGCGCGCAAAGGCGCTGGTTTCGCCAGCTTTGCCATGCTTCAGGTCGTAACGTTCCACCGGGTTGGCGTAACCCATCAGCACCACGGGTGTGGTGGTGTCGGTCTGGCGGAAGGTGCGCACCATCTCCAGCACCTGCGTCAGGCCGATGCCGAAGGTCAGTGCTTTTTCGCCTGCCTTCTGAATCACGGGTCCGTCGGCCATGGGGTCGGAGAACGGTACGCCGAGTTCGATGATGTCGCTGCCCGCCTGCACCATGGCGTGCATCAGCTCAGGCGTCACGTCGGCAAACGGGAAGCCTGCGGTCACATAGGGAATGAGTGCCTGGCGGCCTTCGGCCTTGAGCTGGGAAAGGGTGGTGGCAATGCGGCTCATGGCTCAAGCTCCTGTTGGGGCGGTGGCGTTTGGTGTTAACGTCAGGGGTTGTGCGGCGGCGTCCAGGCCACCTTTGACCGACTGGCCCCGGCAGCTGGGGCGGCAGTAGAAGTCGGCGTTGGACAAGTCGGCCACGGTGCCGATATCCTTGTCACCCCTGCCCGACAGGTTGACCAGAATGGTCTGGTCGGGGCGCATGGCCTTGGCCAGTTTCAGCGCGTGTGCCACGGCGTGGCTCGATTCCAGTGCGGGGATGATGCCCTCGGTGCGGCACAGGTAGTGGAAGGCTTCCAGTGCCTCGGTGTCGGTGATGCCGACGTATTCGGCGCGGCCAATGTCTTTCAAAAACGCATGCTCCGGGCCCACACCGGGGTAGTCCAGCCCCGCGCTGATGCTGTGGGTTTCGGTGATCTGGCCGTTGTCGTCTTGCAGGATGTAGGTGCGGTTGCCG